>CAZQZR010000221.1:0-4246 GCA_964597845.1 uncultured bacterium
CGAGGCCGGGCGAGACCGAAATCGACTGCTGCGGCCGGGTTGTGCTTCCCGGGTTCGTTGACCCGCACACCCATCTCGTGTTCGCCGGCTGGCGACAGAACGAGTTCGAGATGCGGCTGGCAGGCCGAACCTACAAGGAAATCGCCGAGGCCGGCGGCGGGATTCTATCGACGGTGATTCACACGCGCCTCGCGACCGAGGACGAGCTCTACAACCGGGCGCTTGAGCGCCTGCACGAGATGGTTAGCTGGGGAACGACCACGGTTGAGGCGAAGTCCGGCTATGGTCTCGACACAGGCACCGAGCTCAGGATGCTTCGCGTTGCGCGCCGGCTGGGCGAACTCGGGTTCTGCCGCGTCGTGCCGACGTTCCTTGGTGCGCACAGTGTGCCGAAGAAGTGGGACAAATCCGTCTACATCAAGCTCGTTATCGAAGAAATGCTGCCCGCAGTCGCCGAGCAGGGCATTGCGTTGTTCTGCGACGTGTTCTGCGAGAATTTCGTGTTCAACGCGGCGGAGAGCGCGGCCATCCTCGAAGCAGGAAAGCAGCACGGCCTCATTCCCACGATTCACGCCGACGAGATCGAGTCATCGGGCGGGGCAGAGGTCGCGGCGAAGGTCGGCGCGGCTTCGGCCAGCCACCTGCTCCAGCCGTCGGACGCGGGCCTCGCGGCGATGGCGCAGGCGGGCGTGGTGGCTGTTCTTCTGCCCGGGACCTGTTTCTTCCTGCGCGAGGCGCACCGCTCGCCGGTCGCGAAGATGCGCGAGGCGGGCATCGTGATGGCAGTTGCGACCGACTTCAACCCTGGCTCGTGCCCGATGCTGGCCCAGCCGCTCGCCGCCCAGTTCGGCTGCATCCATTACGGGATGACAATCGAGGAGGCGCTGCGCGGCATCACGGTCAACGCGGCGCGGGCGCTGAGGCTCGATTCAAAAGTGGGAACGCTTGAGCCGGGCAAAGCCGCAGATATCGTTGTCACCGACGTTCCCGAATACCGCCACATCATCTACCGTCTCGGCCACAACCCGGTCTTCATGACCATCCGCGACGGCCGCGTCGTCCACCGCCAGGTCTAGCGGCCTGTAACCAACGGTTCTCTACACCGGGCAACACCGCATGAGTTTGTCTCTCTGAGCCGTGAGGCGAAGAGTCTTCGGAGCCGACGATTCTTCACTTCGTTCAGAAAGACACGCTCGATCCGCACCCGTCTGTCCTGCTGTATTGTCAGGTATTTCGTCTACACCACACTAGCGGCCGAGCGCCCGGCGTCTGGCCTCGGCTTCTTCCGCGTTCCTGCGGTCAATCGCGCGACCGATGCGGTAGCCGATGGTCATGCTCTCCAGGGCGATGCACAGCCCGCTGAACGCCATCGGGAGCGCCGTCCATCCTTCCGGGTCATTGTCGATGCGGTCGAACATCCCTTCCAGTACCCCGTACCGGGTAAGGCCCATGGTCCAGAATGTGGCGTACCCTAATGCCACCCCGGGAATCAGCGCGCCGATGGCAAGGCCCGTGCGCCAGCCGGTGCCTTCCTTCAGCCGCTTCATCTGGCCGGCCTGCTCGCGGTCGAGTCTATCGCCCAGTGCGTATCCTACGCCCGTTCCCAGCGCGGTGATGCCGCACGATGCTCCCCAGAACATACATGGGTCCACGTGGTACACAGAGCTCGGCGGAAAAAGGCACCCATCCTGCTCGTTGCGTACGAACCGTATGCCGGCATGCGACCCGATGCAGCCGCCGACGATTGAGCCGTAGGTCGCGCCATCAAACGCGCAGCAGTATCGGTTCTCGATCGAGGTCGGCTGCGGCTGCGGGCCACCGGTAGTCGCTGTGTCAGCCCTGGAGGGCTCAGTGCCTTGCGCGTAAGCAGGCTTGCCGGCGATGCTCCACCGCGGATAGTCCTCGATTGCTTTCCAGAAGGACGCGAGGGTCAGTTCCGCGTTCGAATCGGACCTGACCTGTTCGGCCATGTAGTCGCGGTTGTCAACGAGGAAGCGGATTCTCTCCAACTGGCCAGGCAGGATACGGTAGTAGAGTGATGTCAGCGTGTCGCCGGCTGCCAACGAGACCTCGGCGAAGAACTCCGGCCCGGGCAGGGCAAGGATTACAGCGTGCTGGAAACCGGCAGTGTTGGGGAACAGGCGGAAGCTGTCGCGTTCGGCCGCGTCAATCGTGTCGCCGACCGCGTCCCGCAAACGGACCAAGGTCGGCTCCTGAGCCTGAGCAAGCGCCGCAGCCGGGGCAAGGGCAAGCAGGAGCAGCAATCTAGCGCGCCACGATCGTTCCACCGCCAGGATTTTATGACCGGGCTCCGGCATTGTCAAGCTAGAAAAAGGGCAAGAATCGATGTGGGAGTCAAGCACAATGGTACAAAGATACAAGATGACCCCGGATTACGAGTATCTGCGTGACCTGCGGTTGGTTCGAGCCGCAGTCCGTACACCGTGAACCGTATTCCGTGTGCCGTGAATCTGCGTAATCTGCGGAATCTGCGGATGGTCTTGTTCGGACTTTGGCGGTTCAATTCCGGTTTCCGGGAAGAAAGCCGCCCGCAACAGCGGGCGGCTTGTGAAAGTGACTTGCTGGCTTAGCGGACGATGGTCACGCGCTGCGACACGGTCTTGTCGCCGGACGTGAGGCGAAGGTGGTAGACGCCGGCGGGCAATGACGAAGTACGAAGGACGAATGGCGAAGTACGGACCGGGCAGGAGAGGACGAGCCGGCCGGCGGAGTTAAAGAGGCAGAGGGAGGAGTGAGGAGAGAGGAGTGAGGAGAGACGGATGTTGATGGAGTTCGTTGCCGGACTCGGGTATGCCTCCAGCTTGAGGCTTGAGGCTTGCGGCTTGAGGCTCTGTTCCTCGGCCAACCCGACATTGGCATCGTACCACTCCTGGCTACGGCGGCAGGCGTCGAGATAGCCGGCCGAGTCGCCGGCCGCGACAAACGCCACGGCGACGCGCTGGCTGCCGCCTTGCGGCAGGCTGAGCGGGCCGGTCGAAACCGCCACCGACCAGTTGAAGGGACGGTCGGAACTGGCGTCGCCGAGTTGGCCGGCCATGATGCGGTACTTCATGTCTTCGCTGAGACCGGAGTCCGGGTAGACGTAGCGTTCGTGGTCGATGCAGGCGAGGTGGGCGCCCGCTCCGGCGGTCAGCAGTTTGACGCCGCACCAGCGGTTCGCAGTGAGGACGTTGCGCATGTAGGCGGTTGCGAGTCCCGCGTCGGTGTACGCGAGGTCGTGCAGCCGGTCGGTCGCCTTGACGTCGAAGTCGGCGAAGACGCCGGCATAGCCGTTGATGGCCTCGGCGCCGTCGTTATCGACGTCGTAGACCATGATGACCCAGTCGTTGTCATTCGGCTCGTTCGTCGCGAGCGCGCGCTGCCGCACCGTGACGCTGTGGGCGTTGGGATGGCCGGCGTCGTTGAAGGCGGACGTCATGAACTGGTCGGCGTTCCATATCGGGGTGCGCGTGAACACGCTTTCGGCCAGTCGCCAGTCGGCGTCGCAGCCGTCGCCCGGGTTGTAGAAGCGGTCGGCCACGTAGTCCCGGCAACCGGTCAGGCAGAAGCTGGCGACGTTGAGGCTCGATGTGTCGGACTTCGGGAAGCGGAACCCCCGGCCTGCGGACCCGGCCTCGCGGTCGTAGCCGATGGCCCCGCGCGCGGTGACGGTGAGTGCGACCCTGCCGGTGTCGATGTCGGCGCAGACCCGGCCCGAGTAGCCGATGGCTATGCCGAACTCAAGGTCCCATTCCGACTGGTCGGACGTCACATGGGCAAGCAACTCAGCGCTCGAACCGGGCGTGATGTCGGGCGGGGCGGTCAGGCTGAGACTGCCCGCGGTTGCCGAGTCGCCCGCCGATACCGTTCCGATGTCGGCGAGGGAGTCGGGAATCGTGACCCGTCCCGAGAGCAGGCGCAGCACGACGCGGGTCGCGGTTGCGGCGCCGGTGCCGATATTGGCAATGGTCAGATTCAGGTTGCAGCTCTCACCGGGTTCGAGGATGCCGTTGGGGTTGGGTTGACCGGCATCATCTACCAGGTAACGGCGGAACGCCATGTACGGTTCGGGCGCGCCCGCGGTGACCGTGATGGTCCGGCCTGCGGGCAGGTTGTCGTGGCCGGTGGCGGTCACGAGCAACGAACCGGCAGTGGCAGGGTGAATCGGCAGGCTGACGATGCCTCCGCCGTTCGTCTGGCCCGTCGCGAATACTTCGTTTCCCTTCCACGCGCAGACCTGCGCGCC
>CAZQZR010000222.1:0-4245 GCA_964597845.1 uncultured bacterium
GTCAGGGGAGCTCAACTGAGAAATACCATCGCTAATTTATGCAATTAGGCACTAGAATCCAATGGGCAGCAATAGGACGTAAGTCCTAACCTGTTTGTCTTGGCGGACTGCAGGGCTGCCCTATTGTCTTCTTGCAGAACCGAGTGCCATTCAGGTCATACGCGCCTCCTTCTCGTTCGTTTACTTAAGTCAATTCTCATCGCGCCGTGCTATCTCGTAATCACCAGCTTCTGGGTAGCCTGAGCCTGTGCTTGGGCTTTGGCCTCACGTAGAAAGTAGACACCGGGCACAAGCTGGCAGACGTCGTTCAACCCGGAACGGAGGACCGCGACTCTTCGGCCGGACGCGTCGTAGAGTCCTGCGGGCGACGATGCACGCAGTGGTGCGTTCCGGCTGACCACCGTGGGTCCGACGACTGACACGTGCTCCGTCGACTTCAACTCTTCAAGCCCAAGCACCATGCTGTCGCCGACCGCTGGTATCCCACTGCCAAAGTGGAAATCGTACGACGCCTCGTAGATGCGGTTTGTACGACGGTTCGCCACGAGAGGGTCACGGGCCGCCGCCCATGTCGGAACAGGAAACGTCGAAACTACACTATCACCACGCACGTCTATGACGCACATCATAGAATCCTCGTAGCCAGCGCAGTAAATGAACTCCCCGGTGTGGTCCAAGCACATGCCGGATACCATGCACGGTACATCAAAGGTCGCGGTGATGACATTGGTCCTGCTGTCCAGTACGTGGAAAACCGCGTGGGGCGTCGGGTACTCTTCGTTGCCGCAGGCGTAGAGCTTGTGCGCGCCAGGAACGTAGAAGAAACGGTTTCCCCATGCAGGGATGGAGTCGATGTGCGCGGGGTTGTCCATGTCGATGACTTGTCCGTAGGACGTGTATATCTTGCGGTCCTCGGGACAGGCGCAGACATCGTCATTGGACCCCAGGTTGTCGAGTGCGTCGGCGACGATGCTGTCGCCGATGCAGTCTATGGCTGTGACGTAGTTCGTACCCAGATACCATAGCCGGTTGTCCTCCGGCACGAGGAACAACTTCTTTAGGTAATCATCATGCAGGATGATGCGGCTCGTCACGCTGTCGTGGTCGCAGTCAACCACGTAGATGGCGTTCTTTCCCAGCGTCTCGTCGTAGGCCTTGCCGTAAAACTTGTTCAGGCCGACGTGCAACTGGCATGCCTGGACGCCGCCAATCACGGGGATTCTCTTGACGACCGAGTCGCCGGCGCAGTCGAAGACCGTGATTGTCGCGTCGGTGCCGGTATATGCGCCTGTTGTCCAGTACAGCCGGTCGTTGTTTGGGTTGTAGCACATCGGCCCCGGGCTTTCGCCTGCGTAGGCGTACGAAGTAACGATGTTGCGCGAGCAGTCCGCAATACCTACGCAGCCGATGGACCCGCCACTGTACATAAAGTAGAGTTTGTCGTTGACTGAGTCAACACTCAAGGCACCAGCGAACATTGTTAACGGCATAATTCCTGCGATGCTGTCGCCCGCGCCGCTGACCGCAGAAAGCAGGCAGGCCCCAGTACGTGGCGGGCAGTACAGCCGGTCGAGGCCCGAGCACCAGCCCGCGCCGGACGGGCTGCCGTCTAACATGACCTCCGTGACGCACTGCCCGGTCGTCGCGTCGTACACGTCCACCGCCGGGCTATACTGCGGGAAGGTGAGGTAGAGCCTGTCCCGCGTGACGTTACACGCCATGAACGACGCAGTCAGGCCGACACGTATCGTCAGGATGACCGAATCACACGCGCAGTCAATGCTCGACCAATAGCCTCCATGTGCGCAGTAGATCCGATTCCTCTGGGGGTCGCAGGTCAGGAGCGGTGCAAGGCCGACGAAGGGCAGTCTAGCCACGATGCTGTCGCCGCCTGTTTGGATGGCGTACAGCGTGTCGTCCGAAACAGCATAGACCTTCCCGGCGGACGGGTTGAAGCAGATCGTAGCGGCCGCACCAATGCCGGGTATGGTCGCGATGACACTGTCCGCTGCGCAGTCGATGACCGACAAAGGCCCGCCGCGTGCGGCGTACAGTTCGTTGTGAGTGGAATCCAGCGCGAAGAAGGTGGCGGCGATGGCAATCGTGTGCATCACCGTATCCGCAGCACAGTCCACAACTGATATCGAACTGCCCCCGCAGTATAGACGGTCATTCCCACGGTTGTAGAGCAGGGCCGGCGCCTCACCGGCAACGGAGATCATCGAGACTATCTGGTTAGCGGCACAGTCCACGACCGCGATTGTGTCGCAGCTCGCTTTGGCGACGTACAGCTTGTTGTGGGTCGGAACAAAGCACATCATCGCCACCGGGCCGGTTGGAATGCGTGCCAGTCTCTTGCAGGTGATGGCTTCAGCAACGATGACACCGCCGCTGTCGCCCTCCCCGCCGATGAAGAGCCGTGGGTGCGCCGTGTCGTCCCATGCCAGGCAGTAAGGTCCGGTGAGAGGGCCGAGCGTATCAGGCAAAACGACTACACTTTCGAGGTGCTGACTGTTAGCCGGAGCATATAACATACAGCACAGGACAAGCAGCAAACCGGTAATTCTCACATTGCCTCTCTATCTCGCAATCACGACCTTGGTTACGACCGACGGCTGACGGCTTACCACAGACGGCACGATGGACGATGCGGAGCCTGCTGTCTGACGGCAGAAGTAAACGCCGGGGGCTAGGCATCGAACGTCGTTGGGGCCGGGCCGCAGGTCGAGGACTTTCCGTCCGGAGATGTCGAGCAGCTCCGCCCGGTCTGCGGTCTTCTGTCCCCGGTCTCCTATCAACAGCACACCCCGGACGACCGTGGCCGAGTTGGATAATCCCGCCACTACGTGCGGCGTCTCTTCCATCCCGACGGTCGTGTCCCGTAACACAGAAATGGTTGAGCTGTTGTAGTTGGCCACATAGACACGGTTTTGAACTGGGTTACAGGCGAAAGCACAAGGTGCGGCACCGACCGCGACCGTCGTGAGCACGCCGTTGGTCGCGCCGTCAATTACGGTCACGTCGTTGCTGTACCGGTTCGCGCAGTAAACCCGGTTGTCCTGCGGGTTGTAGCAAAGGGCACAAGGCTCGTCTCCGACCGCGACCGTGGCGAGAACCGAGTTCGTTGCTCCGTCTATCACCGTCACGTCGCGGCTAAACTCGTTCGCACAATAGACCTTGTTGTTGGTCGCGTTGTAGCACAACGCACGGGGTCCTGACCCGTTCGGCACGGAGGCGAGAACCGAGTTCGTCGAGCCGCCAATCACCACCACGCTGTCATCGTAGTAGCCCGCGTCATAGATTTTGTTGTTCCGGGAGTTGTAGCAGAAGGCGATGGCGTCGTCGATTGTTGTGTGCACTCGCGCAAGAATCTGATTGGTCGCGCCGTCTATTACGGCGACGGGATTGAGGTCGTCGGTCGAAGTATAGACCTTGTTGTTCAAGGGATTGTAGCAGAGTATCTCGGTTGCGCCTCCGGGTGTAATCACCGTGATGAGCGAATCGGCTCCGCCATCTATCACATCCACGCGGTCGCCTGTATCGCCGAGCTTCGTGCAGTAGACTTTGTTGTTCAGCGAATTGTAGCAGAGGGCACGCGGTGCTCCTCCGCCCACTATCGTCGCGATGATCGAGTCCGTCGCCCCGTCTATTACGTTCACGGTGCCGTACGTATCCCCGTCGGTCGCGCTGTAGACTTTGTTGCTGAGCGAGTTGTAGCAGAGGGCTTCCAGGTAGTGGTCAACCGGGACGGTGGCGACCACGAGGTTTGTTGCGCCATCTATCACGGCCACCGTATTACTGCGCCGGTTCGCACTGTAGACCTTATTGTCCTGCGAGTTGTAGCAGAGAGCATAGGGACCGTTTGAGTCAGGTAGGGACACCGTGATTTCCAACCACTGACCTTGCCCTATGGTCGCACCAAGCCCCAACGCCATCGCGCACAGAAGTAGCCACCCCGCAGCCCGGCCGTGAGTTGCGGATCTGCAGCTACGTGGCGCACTGTGCGCCATCAAACGTCTCGAATAACCGATACGAATTCCCATCTGGCCTCCTCGTGGGCCTACTCGCGCCCACGGTAATTCGTTCTCGCACATTCAGATTCGCTCTGTCGCCCTCCAGTCGTGTTGGCCTCGACCGTCCCTGCCGGACAGCAGGACAACCGGGCGTCAGGTTGACGTGAAGATAATCTCCGCGTCCTTCCTTAATGTCAAGCTTCGCTGCAGCTTCCTTTCCGCTGCTACTAAC
>CAZQZR010000223.1:0-4229 GCA_964597845.1 uncultured bacterium
TCCTCGGCGCGAGCAGTCTCGCCAACTCGAACTACCGGTTGCCGGACGAATTCATCCCGCACCTGCCTTGTCCGATAATCATCCTTCCCTCCGTGTGAGGAAAGAGAGAAGAGAGAAGGGAGAAGAGAGAACGCGGACTGCGCCGCGAGTGACCAGTTCCCAGTTTACAGTACCCAGTGCCCGGACTTCTGCACTCCAGCCTCTAGCTTCTGAATTCTGACCCCGTCCGCTCCGACTCTTGGCGATCTTGGCGTCCTTGGCGGTTCCCGATTCCTTCGGTTCAGTTTGACGTTGCTGGCAGTTGCTGCTAGCTTCTCGTCATGAGTCAGCCGCGGATTGTCATCGACGGGTACAACCTGATTCACGCGATGCCGGAACTGGCCCGGTTGGTGGAGAACGACCTGGAGCGCGCGCGGGACGGGTTGGTCTCAAAGCTCGCCGTCTTTCGCTCCGGGCGCGGCGTGCGTGTCACGGTCGTATTCGACGGCCAGAGCATGGTCGCGCAGCAAGGCCGGCCGCCGGGCGGCATCGAGGTCGTCTTCTCCCGCGCGCCCCAGAACGCCGACGCGAAGATAAAGACGATGCTGTCGCTGGAAAAGAGCCCGAAGTCTTGGACTGTGGTCACGTCCGACAACTCCATCGTCCGCTACGCCCGCGACTACGGCGCGAAGACCATTCCCTCCGCGGAGTTTGCGGCCAAGCTCGGCAGCACGATTCCCAACCTCGGCCCCAACCGTCCGGTTCCTCAGGACACGCCGATGACCCCTGCCGAGGTGTCCGAGTGGGAAGAGTACTTCCGCAAAGGCCGGTCGGACCGGGCTGGCAAGCCCTAGGCCTTACCCCACACGCCGCCGGGCAATCGTAAACACAGACGGCGATGCGGTCGGCGTGAGCCGCCGCGCTCCCGGCCGGCGATGATAGTCGCGTTCTCCGACATTCGCGGCACGCGACAAGCCGAGAGCCGAATGCTTGACTAGTTATGGGCATATGCCTATAATTGGTCGACACCAGTCTAACCATGTCTCGCCCACCTCGCTGCCGAAGGATCGCCGGAAGACCCGGTGTCTCGGTGTTCAAGCCGGCGGGCGTGCCGGCATGCCGGCTGGAGTGGCTAAACCTGGCGCTGGATGAGTTTGAAGCTCTACGGCTCGCCGATATGGCCGGTTTGCACCAGGAGAAGGCTGCCGCCCGGATGGGTGTGTCCCGGCAGACATTCGGCCGCATCGTCGAGAATGCCCGCCGCAAGGTCGCGCGGGCGCTCTATTCCGGAATGGCCTTGAGCATTGAAGGCGGCGCCGTTCGGACAATCCCGGCGCGGTACCCGAAGTGCGGTGGCAAGGATCGACCAGGAAACCCGGACGTACAGTGCCGGCGAAAAGCAAGGAGGCAATTGTGAGCAGCAAGGAACACGGGTTCGCGACCAGGCTCGTACATGCCGGTATGCAGGCGGATGAGCACCGGAGTGTCGTTCCCCCCATCTACCAGACCTCGACGTTCGCGTTCGAGAGCGCGGAGCAGGGCGCGCGCTGTTTCTCTGGTGAGTCGGACGGCTACATCTACACCCGCATCGGCAATCCGACCATCCGCGCCTTCGAGGAATGCATCGCCGCGCTCGAAGGCGGAGTCGGGGCGATCGCCACCAGTTCGGGCATGGCGGCGGTCACAACGGCTTTTCTCGCCCGGCTGCGAGCGGGCGACCACGTGGTCAGCACCGCTTCAGTCTACGGCCCGTCCCGCGTGCTGCTGGAGCGGCACCTTTCTCGGTACGGAATCGCATCATCCTACGTTGATACGTCGGACCTCGACGCCGTCCGCGCCGCCATTCGGCCGGAGACACGGATGGTCTACATCGAGACGCCGTCGAACCCGATGATGCAGGTTACCGACATTGCGGCGGTCGCGGAGCTGGCACGCTCCAGTCAGGCAGCACTCGTGGTGGACAGCACTTTCGCATCACCGTATCTGCAGCGTCCGCTGGAACTGGGCGCGGACGTGGTCCTCCATTCGGTGACCAAGTTCATCAACGGCCATGCGGACGTCGTCGGCGGAGTTCTCGTCGCGCGCGACGCCGCCATGCGCGACAGCCTCCGGCAGACGATGATTCTTATCGGTTGCTGTATGGACCCGCACCAGGCCTTTCTCGTCCACCGCGGGCTCAAGACGCTGGCGCTGCGCATCGACCGGGCGCAGGTCGGCGCGGCCGAGATTGCCCGGTGGCTTGAGAGCCGGCCCGAGGTCGCCTGGGTCCGTTACCTCGGCCTGCCCAGCCATCCGCAGCATGAACTGGCGCGGCACCAGATGAGCGGATTCGGAACGATGATCAGCTTCGAGTTACGCGGTGGCATTGAGGCGGGCCGGCAACTAATGAACCGGGTGAAGCTTGCGACTCTGGCGGTCTCACTCGGCGGGGTCGAGAGCCTCATCGAGCATCCGGCGTCAATGACGCACTCGAGCGTGTCGGCCGAAGAACGACTGGCGGCCGGGATTACCGACGGACTCGTGCGCTACTCGGTCGGAATTGAAGATGCCCGCGACCTCATCGCCGACCTCGACCAGGCGATGGCCGGTCCGGGGCAGTGACGAGCGCGGCGGCATCGGGACATGGGCAAAGCGTCCTGAGTCCGCGCACCTAACCGAAGGAGATGAACCATGAGGGTTGCAGTTACCTGTGACGACCCGCAGACGGTGGCACGCCACCTGGGCCGGGCGCCGCTGTTCCTGATATACGAAGTGACCGGGGGCAAGCCGGTGCTCAAGGAGCAGCGGCTGAACCAGCACGCGGGCCACGCCCAGTCCTGTGGTGAATCGCCGGGCGAGGCCCATGCCCACCACGACCACGCGGACGTGCTCGCCGCGGTTTCCGATTGCTCGATAGTGGTGGCCCGTGGCATGGGCCAGCGCCTTGTCGCCGACCTGGAAGCGCGGGGCATCCGACCGGCAATCCTCGCCCGTGACGTCCCTCCGCTCGAAGCCGCCGCGCTCGCGGTCGCCGGTCAATGCCTGAAGGCCGGCAGTTCCTGCGGGTGCGACCATGCCTGATGCACCGGTGAGCCCGGCGGCGCAGGCGCCCGACGCGCCCAAGCCCGCGCGAATCCACAACTCGCTTTTGGTGTTCAGCGGCAAGGGCGGCGTCGGCAAGACCACGGTCGCCGTCAACATCGCCCTCGGCCTGGCCCTTGAGGGGCGGCGCGTCGGGCTGCTGGACGTGGACATCCACGGTCCGAACGCGGCGCGCATGCTGGGCGCCGACGCGCTGGCCGTCAGCACCCGCGACGACCGCCTGGTCCCGCCGGTCGGTGCAGCCGGAGTCAAGGTGATGTCGATGGCTTATCTCCTGCCGGATGCCGATGCGCCGGTTGTCTGGCGTGGACCAGTGAAGGGCAAGGCGATTGAGCAGTTGATCCGGGAGGTTGACTGGGGCGAGCTCGACTGGCTCGTTATCGATTCGCCGCCTGGGACCGGCGATGAACCTCTGTCAGTGGCCCAGCTACTGCCCGGCACATTCGGTATCGTCGTAACCACGCCGCAGGCTGTCGCCCTGATGGACGCGCGCAAGGCGATTGCCTTTGCCAACCTGCTCAAGGTGCGCCTGCTCGGGCTGGTCGAGAATATGAGCGGCTTCAACTGCCCGCACTGCGGCAAGGCGATTGACCTCTTTCCGGTCGGGGCGGCGGAGAACCTCGCCCGTGAGCTGCTCATTCCATTCCTCGGCCGCATCCCGCTCGACCCGCGCGTGGTTTCCGGGGGCGACAATGGACGTCCGATCCTGACCGATAGCCCGGATTCCGAAGCCGCCGGCGCGTTTCGAACAATCGTGGCCCGGCTCATCGAGGCCGCCGACTGACCGGTCCGTAAGATCGAGCGCCCCGCTTCGGCGGGGCGCTATATGTTCCTGGCTCGGTCGGGCAACGTGGCCGCCGCGGGGTCACGCAGTCTGGTCTGAGCGTTCCCACCAGAGGAGGGTGGTGGCCATGCCGAGTGCGCCGGGGCTCTCATGTCAAATGCGCGGGCGGAGTCCGACTGGCGTCGGATTGACACGTGTCGGAGTAAAGCTAGGTAATCGACCCGCGGAACCTCTCGAAAGCAGGACCGAATTCCGCGCCTCGGCGGACCCGGTTCGTCCAGCCCAGTTTCTTATATGTCCTCCGGAAATCAGACCCCGAAATCTCGTAACTTCGTCATTAGTAATTAGTTATTAGACATTTCCCCAAGTACCCTACCTCATCCCC
>CAZQZR010000224.1:0-4228 GCA_964597845.1 uncultured bacterium
GCTGGGACATGGACAACAAACAGGGCCTGTCCGAGACCTTCAAGCAGGTCATCCATGAAGAGTCAATCAAGGTCGCGGGAGCCTCCAAGGCCCCGGACTACACCTTCCGTATCGGCGGCCGCCGTTCCTTCTTCGTCGAGGCCAAGAAGCCTGGGGGTCAACTTCTGCGAGCAACCTAACGCTTTGACCGGCCAGCCGGATTAACTCATTTTAATCGGCGCTTAATGCTGGCTGAAGGCCAGTCGCATATGATGGTATCTATGCAGATGGCAGGACGAGAACCTTGACAAATGCGGCGACGCCAGACCGTGAGCGACTGCAACTAAGTCCAGCGCTGCCGCTTGATTGGTGGGGTTCGGGCGGCATAATGGTAGGATGAAGTGCAGACCGAGTTGGACGGGCCGGGAAACGGCGGGCACGGGATGAGGTTCCTCGTAGTCGAGGATGACCGGAAGGTGGCGCGGTTCCTGCAAAAGGGACTGCGGGAGGAACGGTATGCGGTTGACGTCTGCGCGGATGGAGAGACCGGAGCACATTGGGCGCAGGTGAACGAATACGACGTCATCATTCTCGATGTAATGCTGCCGGGCAAGGAC
The DNA here is from genome assembly GCA_964597845.1 of uncultured bacterium. Lineage (GTDB taxonomy): Bacteria > Hydrothermota > Tepidihabitantia > Tepidihabitantales > Tepidihabitantaceae > UBA2258. The sequence continues at coordinate 597 of CAZQZR010000224.1, forward strand.
GGAATCGAGGTGTGCCGTGAGGTCCGGCGCCGCGGCATCACCACACCGATTATCATGCTGACGGCCCGCGATGCGTTGGACGACCGCGTAAAAGGCTTGGACGCAGGTGCGGACGACTACCTGGCGAAGCCCTTTGCCTTCGAGGAGTTGTTGGCGCGAGTGCGTGCACTTCTGCGGCGAAGCCAGAAGTACAAGACCGCCGGGCTCAAGGTGGCCGACCTGGAAATGGATCCGGTGACGCGGCGGGTTTCGCGCGGCGGGCGAGAGATCGTATTGACCGGCAAGGAGTATGCGCTGCTCGAGTACTTCATGCGCAACCCCGGCCGAGTATTGTCCGAGACGGTGATTGCCGAGCATGTGTGGGACATGGACTTCGACCCGGCGACGAACGTCATCAGCGTCTATGTGCATCACCTGCGGCAGAAGGTTGACAAGGACTTCGCGCCGAAGCTGATTCACACGGTGCGCGGGGTGGGCTACGTGATGAAGGCGGGGGGCGATGCCGTCGCGTAGCTCGATCCGGACACGGTTGATGGCCTGGTACGTCGGTACGGTTGTCGTCGTGATGGCAACGTTCAGCCTGCTGCTGTACCATAGCCTGCGTCGCAGTCTTCTGGCGAGTACCGACGAGGCGTTGCGGAATAGCGCCCAGGACATCACTGCTGCATTGACCGAGGAGCACGACGAGGCAGTCGGCGTGATCGTAAGTGAGTGCATTACGGATAAACACCATGCCGACCAGGTACAGGTGCTGGTCCGGCCGGCCTTCGGCCCGCCGGACCAGATTCTGGCCGTGTTCACGGGGGAACCGGCCGCAGAATCGCTGCCGCTGACGGCGGCGGCCCGGGGGGCCGCGCTCAGGGGTTCGGCAAGTTTCGAGACTTCGGGCCCCGTGCGCGGGTCAGCCTGGCGGACGTTGACGTTTGCGGCGCGGGACGCCCGCATGCAATACGTTATTCAGGTCGGGATGTCACTGAAGTCGATGACCGAGACGCTGCGACGACTGGCGCTGACGCTGCTCGTGTCGGTGCCATTGCTCCTCGTCGTGCTGGCCCTGTTCGGCTACTTCTTCATCCGCCGCGCGTTCCAACCCGTCCGTCGGATGGTCGCGACCGTGCGCAGTATCCGCGCTGACGACCTGTCGGGCCGGGTCGCAGACGTGGAATCGCCCGACGAAATCGGCGAGTTGGCGGCGACGTTCAACGCCATGCTGGATCGGATTGAACGGGCGTTCGACGAAGTGCGGCAGTTCTCAAGCGATGCCGCACACGAACTGAAGACTCCGCTGACCGCACTCCGGGGCGAGATGGAGGTCGCGCTGCGCAAGGAACGGGAGCCGGCGGAGTATCGTGCCGTGCTGGAGAGTGGATTGGAGGAGGCGGCCAAACTGGAACGAATCATCGACGACCTCCTGCTGCTGGCGCGCACGGATGCGTCGAGCGGTATGCTGACGAGCGAACCCGTCGCGCTTGACGAAGTAGTACTAGAGGCGCACGAGGAAACCCGCAAGCTGGCCGAGCGGATGGAGATATCGCTGGTGCTGAACAAACTGGACGAGGTCGGTATCCAGGGCAATGCGCTGCTGCTCAGAAGGCTGCTGGTCAACCTGATTGACAACGGTATCAAGTACAACCGGCCCGGAGGAAACGTATCGGTGGCGTTGGCGTTGGAGGGCGGAGGGAATGAAGCCCGACTGGTGGTCGAGGACACCGGCATCGGCATACCGGCGGAGTCGCTGCCTCAACTGTTCGACCGGTTCTACCGCGTGGACAAGGCGCGCTCTCGGGACGTCGGCGGCACCGGGTTGGGGCTGGCGATAGTGAAGCGCGTGGCCGAGGCGCATGGCGGTACGGTCACCGCGGAGAGCAGGCCGGGCGAGGGCAGCAGGTTCACGGTCGCGCTGCCGGTGGCGGATTAGCGGACTGTAATCGGTGGTTAATCTTCCCCTAACGTCGGTCACGTACAATCACTGCGTGGTCAACCAATATGGAGGTACTATATGACCAAACGTCTGATACCGATGGGCATCCTGTCCATCGCGGTACTGACACTGGCAGTGACGGGCTGTAAGAACCCGACGCATCTTGGCCAGAACACGCCAGTGAAGTCCTCGGCCGTCGTGCTGAAGGTATCGGCCGCGGGTCGAGGCATCGATAGCCCCGACAGTTTCCCGGTCCCTGGCGGTTCTGTCGTCGTTGACACGGCGGCGGTCAACATCGCCGAGTTCCGAATCCAGGAGAACTCGGGGCCGGATAGTGGAGGAGATGGCGAGAGCGGAGGCGAAGGGGAACAACCTGAGGGCGGCGACCAGGAACTCCCGGACATCGTCGTCCCGGGCCCGTTCCTCATCCAGATAGCCGCGGGCGAAGCGTTCATAGATACCGTCGCGGTCTATCCCGGCACTTTCCGCCAGGTTGACGCGGCATTCGCCGTCAGCCCGCTGCCGCCACTCACCGGTAAGTCCATCTACATCACCGGCACCTACCAACCCGCGTCGGGCTCGGGCGTACCCTTTGTGCTGAAGTCGGAGTTCCACGACGGCACCGAGTGCCCGATTGCCGGAAACGGTCTCGTCATCCCGAGCGACACGACCGTCGCGCTCGTCGTCGAGTTCGACGTGGCCGAGTGGTTCGCCGAGCTGGACATGGGTTCGGCTGAACTGACCAACGGCGTGATCCTTATCGACGCCGGGCACAATCCGAGCCTCCTCGATGCCTTCGAGGCCGCCCTATCCGGCAACGACGAGGGTGGAGAAGGGAACAACGAGGAAGGTGGCGGCGAGCACTAGCCGACCACGCGCCCTTGAAGCAATAGAAAGACCTGAACAAGGAGTTCGCTAATGAAGAAACTGAACGGGACCGCTGGAATCGCTGCTGTCTGCCTCGCGCTGACGGCATTTCTCTGTGGCGCCGTCCTCGCTGAGACCGAGACGCCTCAGTTCAAGGGCTCAATCGCAGTTCAGCCTCACACGAGGCAAGTACTGAGTCTGGCGCGGGTGACGCTCCTGGATGCCGTCGCGACGGCGAGCACGCTAGGGCACGCCGGTCAAGTCGTCGAAGCCGAACTGGAGGTCGAGGACGGCTTCCTCGTCTATGGATTCGACTTCATCGCGGCGTCGGGCGCGCACACGAAGACGCTCGTTGACGCTGGCAACGGCAAGCTGCTCGTGACGTTCAATGAAGAAGAAGACACCGACAGCCTGCAGGTTGAGGAGGGCGACGGCGACCAGACTGGTGACCACCAGGACGGCAATGACGGGCCTGACCTCGCTGCGGCAGAGGCGGCAAAGGCCAAGGTATCGTTGACCGATGCAGTCCAGACTGCCCTAGCCGCAACGCCCGGGAGAGCAGTCGCCGCCAAGCTGGGCAGCGAGAAGGGGACGTTGAGCTACGAGGTGAGCGTTCTCGGTTCCTCGGGCGAGCCCACCAGTGTCGCGGTAAACGCCATCACCGGCAAGACTGTGACCACCGGGGGAGAGAAAGACAACGATGGCGAGAAAGAGAATGGCGAAGTGGAAGGTAACGAAGACGGCGAATAGATCGGCTCCACTGCTCCTAACGCTTGGCACAGGTTTCTTTGTGTGTGAAGCCCAGGTGTGGAGGCGGGCCTCGGTCCGCCTCCACACCGCCATC
>CAZQZR010000225.1:0-4200 GCA_964597845.1 uncultured bacterium
GAAGGAGAACATCCGCAGATTTCGCAGATTACGCAGATGTCCCGCCAGCACCTCCGGACCCCGCAGCAGGAACCAGGAACCAGGGACGAAGAACCAGGAACTTTTTTCGAGGGCTGCCTGCCGGTCGAGGAGATCGCGCGGCGGGGGAGACTCGCGCTTGCGTACGGCCCGATGAAGCCGGTCGGGCTTGTGGACCCGCGTACCGGCAAGCGGCCGTTCGCGGTCGTGCAGCTCCGGCGCGAGAACGCAGAGGGAACAATGTACAACCTGGTCGGGTTTCAGACCCGGTTGAAGCAGGGCGAGCAGCAGCGCGTGTTCCGGATGATTCCGGGCCTGGCGAAGGTTGCGTTCCTGCGGTTCGGCAGCATCCACCGGAACACTTTCCTCGATTCACCGAAGGTGCTGTTGCCGACGTTGCAGACAAGGGCGAGTCCGGACCTGCTTGTTGCCGGACAACTGGCCGGCGTCGAGGGATACGTTGAGTCAATCGGGGCTGGGCTCGTCGCCGGCATCAACGCGGCGCGAATGGCCGGGGGAGATGAGGCGGTGGAACTGCCGCGAGAGATGATGCTAGGAAGTCTGCTGCGTTACATCAGCGGGGGCCCGGAAAACCTGGGACAGTCCCCGGCCGCGAAGACGCGGCCGCAATCCGGTACAGTCCCGGTTTTCCAGTCCCCGCGCTTCCAGCCGATGAATGCGAACTTTGGCTTGCTTCCGCCACTCGCGGACCCTGGGGACAGTCCACCCGTTCGACTTCGCTCAGGGCAGGCTTGGGACAGTCCCCCTAAATGCCTGCGCGGCCGGGACAAGCGCCGGGCCATGGCCGAACGCGCACTCAACGCGGCGCGCGGTTTTGCCTTGACAGTGGCCGAGAACCGGGGATGATTGCCGGTCAGAATCAAGAGAGGAGAACACTATGGATAGCCTGAGATTATTGCCCGAGAAGGCCACCGAGATGCTTGAGTGGTCGTGGCAGCAGTTTGAGCCGTGCTACCAGGAGCTGGCCGGGCGCGCGCTGTCGGCCGCGAGCGTGGAGGCCTTCCTCACCGACTGGACCCGGCTGCACGAACGGCTGGACGAGGTCGCAACACGCCTCGCGATAGCGAAGGACGTGAACACCGCGGACAAAGAGGCGGAGCAGCGCTTCAATCGCTTCCTTGAGGAGATATACCAGAAGTCGCAGGAGGCAGAGCAGAAGTTGAAGATGAAGCTGCTCGAAAGCGGCCTTAAGCCCTCCGGGTTTGAGTTGCCGCTGCGGAAGATGCAGGTCGATGCGGCGTTGTTCCGCGAGGCGAACCTGCCGCTGCAGGTTGAGGTAACCAAGCTCTGCACCGAGTACTCGAAGGTAACCGGCAGCCAGACCCTGCAGTGGGACGGCAAGGAGGTTACGGTCACGCAACTCCGGCCGGTTTTCCAGGAGACGGACCGGGCACGACGCGAGAAGGCGTGGCGACTGGCCGCCGCGCGGCAGCTTGCGGACCGCGTCGCCCTGAACGAGCTCTGGCAGAAGCTGCTTAAGCTCAGGTTGCAGATGGCAGCCAATGCCGGGTTCGCCGACTACCGTTCACTCATCTGGCAGGAGATGTTCCGGTTCGACTACACGCCGGAGAACTGCAAGCAGTTCCACGGGGCGATTGAGGAGACAGTCGTGCCGGCGGCCGCTCGCGTTTACCAGCGGCGGGCCAAGCGGCTCGGTCTTGAGGCGCTGCGGCCGTGGGACCTTGATGTTGACGTCGAGGGCAGGCCGGCCCTGGCCCCGTTCAAGGAAGTGGAGCAGTTCAAGTCCGGGGTTCACACCATCCTGCAGCGGGTTGACCCGCAACTCGGCGGGTACTTCCAGACCATGATGACCGAGGGACTGCTCGACCTGGAGAACCGGAACAACAAGGCGCCGGGCGGCTACTGCTCGACGCTGGAGGCAGCGAAGCGTCCGTTCATCTTCATGAATGCGGTCGGCCTGCACGGTGACGTGATGACACTCATCCATGAGGGCGGCCATGCCTGCCACAGCTTCGAGGCGAGCCGGCTGCCGTGGCACCAGCAGCGCCAGGTAGGCCTGGAGTTCGCGGAGGTCGCGTCGATGGGGATGGAACTGCTGGCAGCGCCGTATTTCGCGAAGGCAGCGGGCGGGTTCTACACCGAGGCGGAGGCCGGCCGCGCGCTGGCCGAGAACCTTGAAAAGAACCTCCTGTTCTGGCCGTACATGGCGGTCGTTGACGCGTTCCAGCACTGGGTTTACGAGAATCCGGCGGCGGCGATGGAGCCGGCGAACTGCGACCGGCAGTGGATGAAGCTCTGGCGCCGGTTCATGGCCGGGATTGATTGGACCGGCCTGGAGGACGTGCTCGAAACCGGCTGGCAACGGAAGCTGCACATCTTTCTCGTGCCGTTCTACTACGTTGAGTATGGGCTGGCGCAGCTCGGCGCGGCGCAGGTCTGGGCCAATGCGCTCAAGGACCAGGCCGGCGCGGTGGCCGCCTACCGGCGCGCTCTCGCGCTCGGCGGCACGAAGTCTCTGCCGGAGCTGTATGCGACCGCCGGAGCCAAGTTCGCCTTTGATGCCGATACGCTCGGCCCGGTCATCAAGCTGATTGAGGAAAAGCTCGCCGGCTGATGCACGGCCGGCGGTACTAACTTGTATGGAGGTCCGGTTATGAAGCGACGATTGACTCTGATGGGATTGCTCGGTCTGGCAGTCATGCTGCTGTCCTGTGGCATCTTCGGCAGCAGCGGTGGCGGCATCGAGTTTCCTCCGGTCGGCTACCTGGTCATCAGCTACAACACTTCCCAAACAGTCGTGGACCCGATAACGCTGCTCGCCGAGGGCGGGGCGCCACAGGGCGGCTACACGTGGTTGCTGGCGAGCGGCTCGCAGTACCCGTCCGGGACGACGGTGGACCCGTTTACCGGTGTGTTTCACGCGACCGGCGGACCGGTGGCGCTGCAGGCAACCAGCTTCAAGATGACCGCGACCGCCGGCTCGAACAGCGCCACCAGCAAATCCTACGTCGTCAAAGTCATGAATTGTGGGAGCGGGCCGGTGCCGACGGCGGTCCTGCAGCAGTGGGACCCCTACGGCGTCGACCCGAGCGCGCTTGAGTTGGCCGATGCCAAAGCGGGGAAGGGCTACGGAGCGTCCCTCTTTGTGTTGGGCGGAAAGCCGCCGTATCACTGGGCCGAGGACCTGACCTATGTCGGCCGCACCGACTTGAGCTCGGTCGGGCTGACGCTCAGTCCAACCAACGGCGTGGTCTGGGGCGAGCCGTTCTCGAGCGCGTCGGGCAAGACCGTCCGGTTCCGGGTCATCGTCACCGACTCCGATGGCGACATCGCCGTGTACCAGCCGGTTTACACGATCCACGTCGAGTAGGAAACGGGCGTGCGGAACGCCCAGAAGACGGGGACTGTCCCGCAGCGAGACAGATGAGCTGCTCTGAGGGACTGTTCCCTTTTTCACAAACCGCTGGGGCCGATGTCGAGGTCCCCTGCTAGCCGCCACGGACTGAGCGGCAGCCGTCCCGACCCCTGCAGACCGCGGTTGAATTCAGCCGGGTCAAGACTATTCGTTCGCAGCTTGACTTCCGCCGTATCCGGCGGAAAATCGCAGTCAGCACATGAGTATCCGCGAACCCAAGGCCCACAAAGGAGGACACTGATGGTCAAGGAGTTCAAAGAGTTCATCCTGCGCGGGAACGTGATGGACATGGCGGTTGGTATCATCATCGGCGCCGCGTTCGGGGGAATCGTCAAGTCTCTCGTGAGCGATGTCATAATGCCGCCCATCGGGCTGCTGCTGGGTAAAATGGACTTCTCCAACATGTTCGCCGTGCTCAAGCACGGTGCGACCCCGGGCCCGTACGCATCAACGGCGGCGGCCCAGGCCGCGGGCGCGGTCACGCTCAACTTCGGCGTGTTCGTCAACACCATCATCAACTTCGTCATCGTCGGCTTTGCCATCTTCCTGATGGTCAAGGGCGTGAACAAGCTCCGCCGTCCGAAGTCCGTGCCGGCAGGCGCGCCGACCACGAAGAACTGCCCGTTCTGTTACTCGCTGATACCCATCAAGGCGACGCGCTGCCCGAACTGCACGTCGGAACTGACGGCCTAGCGTCCGAACCCGGCGAAAGGAGAGAAGATGACCCGTATCGGGACAATGTTCGTACTGGTCGCGGCGCTGGCCGCGGCCGAGCCCTGGAACCT
>CAZQZR010000226.1:0-4190 GCA_964597845.1 uncultured bacterium
CGGCCGAATCCCAGCGGACCAGTTTCGCCTCTTCGGAGGGCCAGAGGCTGTCCGGTTTCTGCAGAAAATAGAGGCCGAGCAGGCTGAGTGCTTCCGGAGACCCGGCGTCCAGTTTCAGCAGGTCGCCGGCGACGGCGCGCATCTCATCGTACCGGGCAAGCGCCGAGTAGATGATGGCGACTTGCGCGTAGGTCTGGGGCTTGGATGGGTCAACCTTGAGCGCGGCGAGCGCGTAGTTCAGCGTGGGGTCGTTGGCGCCGGCAATGTAGCTGTCGCGCATCGCGCTGATGAGCGCGGTCCACGAGAGGTACTGCCACTGCTCATTGGCGCGAATCTTGGTCGCGATGGTAGTGTCTTTTTCCATCGCGGTCAGGAAGTGGTCGGCGGCAGCGCCGTAATTGTGCAACTCCGACTCGGTCAGTCCCAGCCAGAGGTGGATCTGGCCGGCAGCCGAATTATCGGCGGTCGCGCCGTACTGGTCCAGCGCCTTGGTGAACTGCTCCTTGGCGCGGTCGTAGCGCTGGCCCTCATAGTGTATCCGGCCGCCACGCATCAGGGCATCGAGCGGGATCTGCTGCGCGGCAACCGGCAAGACCAGCGCCGCGGCCAGCAGAAGAATCGCCAAACTTGGTCTGCGGAAACTTAGCATTATGGTCCTCCTTAGACCTGCTGAAAAGCCGTGGGGTATGATAGCCATTTCAAGGGTGCTGTCAACTTACGAGCAGACCTTTGCCGGGCTGTACCTAACACAGAATGCGGAAGACCATGCCATCGGCGCGGCCTCCTTTGCGAGCATCGCCTAAGTCGGGTCTACCAGCCGGTGCCCGGCGAATAGGATAGAAAGCGAGCGGAGTCCGGCAGCGGGACTCCGCCCGCATCGTTCGTGGCCTTCTCACGGCGCAACCGGTGCCGCGACGTTGAAGACGTCGGTCCGGATCGCTTGCAGCACCGCTTGAGTCAGGCCTCTTGCGGTCCACTTCGTGATCAGCACCGCGGCTTCCTGCGCCAGCGACTCACCGGAAATCTCCTTCCGGGAGAGCTTCCAGATCTCGCGGCCGAAGTCGAGGTAGAACGGGTACATGATGGTCGCGACGCCCGCGCTGTCGCAGACCTGCTTCACCTGCGATTCCATCGCGGCGAGCAGTGGGAGGACCGCACCCATGTTCTGCAACATCGTGGGCCGTTTCTCGGTCAGGACGGCGTTGATGCGTTCGAGGTTGTACTTCTCGTTCCAGTTGTTCAGCCTTGCGGTCGGGTCAGTTGCCATGACTATCACCTCCTTTGGGCACTGTTAGCGACGCCGTACTCGCAATCGCTGCCCTTGCGTCCGGTTCTCCATGTTGTCAAAGAGCAGGTTCACCGGTAGCCGGTGACCTTGTTCCTACTGTATAATCCGCTTTTTCCCGGGAAAAAGGGCAGAAATAAATGGCCCGGCCGCAGGGCCGGGTCATGGTCGGAAAGGAGCGGACTACTTTTCTTTGCCGCGTTGCTTTTGGACAAGCTCCCGCAGCTTGCGCAGGTCTACGTGCGGGTACTTGCGTCGGTACTGGGTCACCGCGCTGTCCATCAAGAGCGCCATCTCGAGTATCGGGCGCATCTTCGCCTCCGACCCGGGGCAGCGCGCCAGGTACTTCTCCATGTCCGGATGCTCGCACCGCTGCACCGCTTCGGTGAAGTCGCCGAACATGTCCAACTCGGCGTCGTTGAAATCGATATCGGTCGCATCATCACGTTCATGTGCCATCGCACCACCTCCTTCGGACCACGTGGTCTACAGCCTGCCCCGGAGCATCGAAAGCCCGCGCATGGCCAGCCGCCTGACCGTCCGGGCCGACGTGCCGAGGAGCCGCGCCACCTCGTCCCACGAATACCCGTCGTGATAGTTCAGCGCCAGCACCGACCGCTCCGGCTCGGGCAGCCCATCCACCGCGCGCCACACCGCGGCCCGCTCGTAGACCTGCTCGGGCCCTTCGCACGTCGGCTCCCGCGACCCGTCGAGCACCTCCAGGCTGACCGTCCGCAGCCGGGGCCGTCGGAAGTAGGCAATCACCACGGTTCTTACTTTTAGATGCAGCCACGTCCAGAGACTGCCCTTGTTCGCGTCGAAGCGGGCGAGCTGCTCGTTGGCCCGCTCCATGACGCAGTTGGCCAGGTCCCTCGCCAGTTCGGCGTCCCCGACCATCCTGCGGATGCAGTCATAGACCCTGCTCCAGTACTCATCCCAGAGCACCGCGAAGTCCACGCTGCCATCCAGAATACCTGCAACCAGTTCGGCGTCTCTCATGACACGCCTCCTGTATAACACCGGACACAGACACAAACGACCTGCCGGCGCGCCTGACCGCGGACCGGTCAAACCAGCCTAACAGGGCTCCCGGCGTTCTCGTCCCGGCCGACCCGTTGCCGGACAGCGCGCGCCAGCATACCGGACGCCCTGATAGATACCATGTTAGTCCCTGAGTAATTCTACATCTCTCCTGCTGCCGGGACAAGTCCGAAGCACGAAGTTCCAATGTCGATTGAATGACCGAACTCCTAATGACCAATTCGGCGCTTTCCTTGATTCGAGCTTGATTCGGAATTCGAGCTTCGAGCTTCGTCATTTCTCCCCGATCTCCAGCTCGAACACTTCCCGTGCAATCCTGAGCATGACATCGCGGTCCAGCCCGCGCGCCTGCCACGTCATAACGAGCAGCCGCGCCTCCTCTCGGCAAGCGTGCTCACCCCAGGCGTGGTTGACGATTTTGCCCAGCCGCAGGGCAAAAGTGCAGTAGTGGAAACGAACGATCGACGGCACTTCCAAGTCCTCAAGCAAGGCCTTGGTCTCGGCCCGGGTACGCCGCACGCGCTCCATGGCCGCCGAGAAACGCTCGGCCGGTCCCTTCAGGCCGACGTTCCTCTCCGCGCCGCACTGCCCGACCTTCAACCGCGCCGCGTAATTTTCCATCATCTGCGTTGCTCGATCTCTCATACCTTTCATCTTCCACCTCCAATCACAGACCGCCATTCCGCACTTTGCAGTCTGCGCTTTGTATTCTGCACTATCCGACCCCTCTATCCAGAACCACCTGACCGATGAGCCACATAAGGTGGCCGGAAAGCCCTCTCCGAAACCACTTCTCCACCACCCGCTTCGTGGCCTCGCTGTAATCCGGAACCGGCGACGGAATCCGGGGACTGTCCCGACGTGGACTGTACCCAGGGATTCCGGCGCACAGCGGCTGGCGTCGTTCCGCCATCGCAAGCTCATGTGCGAACGCCAGATACGCCGCCTTCTGAGACTCCTCATGCACCAGTTCGTCCACGATATCCCGCAGATGTTGCTCGTGCGGGCTCCCATGCTCTGGTTGCGGCCTTTTCCTTCTGCTCATCGTACACCTTCTTCAGTCCTGTCCTTTCATTTCACCACTCGACTCCTCGAATCCTCGACCCCTTGATTCCTCTTCCGTCCTCATATGTATAATCCGCTTTTTCCAGCCAAAAAGGGCAGGTTTTCTTCGTCTTCCTGACAGGGGGCCCGGTGGGGGGGCATTCCCCCCGTCAATTGGTTCCCTGATTCCTTACCGAATTGGTTCGTCGATTCGTTCCTCGAATGGTTCCTCGACTGCTACCCCGATTCCTTCGTCGAAGGGTTCCTCGATTGTTACCTCGACTCCTTCGCCGAAGGGTTCCTCGATTGTTACCTCGATTCCTTCCTCGAATGGTTCCTCAAAACCTTAGTCAAAACTCTAGTCTACTCCTTAGCCCAGCGTTTTCGGGCCAGACAACCTCGCCGCCCGGCGCGATTGCGCTGCTTGACTCTGAACCATTTCGGCTTATCCTCACCTCTGATGCCTGACGGGAACCCGACGAACCTGCTCTACTACGGCGACAACCTTGACATCCTGCGCCGTTACGTCAAGGACGAGTCGGTTGACCTCATCTACCTCGACCCGCCATTCAAGTCCAATCAGGATTACAACGTACTCTTCAGGGAGCGCAACGGCTCGCAGTCCGCGGCACAGATTCACGCCTTCGAAGACACTTGGCAATGGGACGAAGCTGCGGCTCTGGCCTACAAGGAAATCGTCGAAGACGGCGGCAGGGTCAGTCGTGCGATGCAAGCATTCCGCGCTTACCTTGGCGACAATGACATGCTAGTGCCTAATTGCATAAATTAGCGATGGTATTTCTCAGTTGAGCTCCCCTGA
>CAZQZR010000227.1:0-4180 GCA_964597845.1 uncultured bacterium
CGGCCTGGGCGCATTTGCCGAGTTCGCGTCCCGCGGCAAAGGCCTTGAGGTTGAGTTCGATGGCCTTAGGTTTGACCAGGCTGGTGATCGCCCCGTGGAAGGCATCGGCCGGGAATTCGAGACACCAGGAAACCGCCCCGAGCATCACCGTGTTCTGCACGCGGGAGTTGCCGAGCTTGAGCGCGGTCTTGAACGCAGGTACCGCCTGCCGGTTGGGCGCGCGGGCGGCAAGCCGTTCGTCGAGCCGTTCATCCGCCGGCCGTTCGACCATGCCGCTTGAGACCGGCAGCGGGTCGATCCGGTGCGGGTCATAGAGTAGCCTGCCGGTAGGCCGGAGCATGTGAATGTAGCGCAACGCCTCCAGCTTCTCGAATGCGACGACCATGTCGGCGGTTCCCTGCTCGATGAGTGGAGAGAAGACCCGGGTCCCGTAGCGGACGTGAGTGGTGACGCTTCCGCCGCGCTGAGCCATGCCATGGACTTCGGATTTCTTGATGTCGAGGCCGGCGCCCAGTGCGAGACTGGAGATAATATCCGAGAAGAGGATGACGCCCTGCCCGCCGACACCGCAGACGAGGATGTTCACTTGGCACCACCAGTCTCGGACTTTGTCCTTTGTCCTTGGTCCTTCGTCATTTCCGAGATGGCGCCTTTGGGGCAGACGTCCGCGCACATGCCGCACCCGACGCAAACGGTCTCGATGACGTGCGACTTCCCGTCACTGAACGAGAGCGCCGGGCAGCCGAGGCTGATGCAGGTCTTACAGCCGATGCACTTGTCCGGGTCAACCTGCCTCGGCGTGTCGTGCAGCTTGATGAGCAGGGCGCAGGGCCGGCGCGAGACGATGACCGATGGTCCGGGCTGGGCCAGGAATTCGCGGATCTGCTTCCGGGTTTCCTTGGTCTTGTACGGGTCAACCGTGAGGACGTTCGTGATGCCGCAGGCCCGGGCTACCTCGGCCGGGTCGATTGCGACTGTTTCCTTGCCCATCAGTGTTTTGCCGGTGCCGGGATGAGGCTGGTGCCCGGTCATGCCGGTCGTACGGTTGTCGCTGATGATGGTGACGACGTTCGACTGGTTGTACACCGTGTTGATGAGCCCGGTGATGCCGGAATGGAAGAAGGTCGAGTCGCCGATGACCGCGACCCGGCGCCGCGGGTCGGTTTCCCCCAACGCCTTGTCGCAGCCGTGCGCGGCGCTGATTGACGCCCCCATGTCGATGCAGGTGTCCATGGCGCTGTGCGGGGGCAGCCCGCCGAGGGTGTAGCAGCCGATGTCCCCGCCGATGAATAGCTTCTGTCTTTGCAGCGCCCAGAACATGCCGGTGTGCGGGCAGCCCGGGCAGAGCGACGGCGGGCGGTTGGGCAGGTCCGGTTCCGGCTCGACCGGGGCGGCGGGCCCGGACAGGGCGTCACGGACCACACGCGGGCTCAGTTCACCGGTGCGGGGCAGCTTGTCCTTGCCCGTCACTTTGAATCCGAGGGCGCGTACCTGCAGTTCAATGAAAGGGTCAACCTCTTCGATGACCACCAACTCGTCGACGGTCTCGGCGAACCGGCGCACCAGGTCTTGAGGAAAAGGCCACACCATGCCGAGCTTGAGGAAGGAGGCGTCGGGAATGACCTCGCGGGCGTATTGATAGGCGACGCCGTCGCAGATTACCCCGCGCTCTTTCGCGCCTTTCTCAATCCGGTTCAGGTCGCTCTTCTCGTTCCATGCCCGGACCCGGTCCATCCGCTTCTCGAGGTCGATATGGCGGACCCGGGCGAACGCGGGCAGAATCATGGTTTTCGTAATCTGTTTCTCGTAGCCTTTGACCGGTCTAGGCTGGCGGTCGCCAAGCTCCACCACGCTGCTGGAATGGGCGGTGCGCGTGGTCAGGCGCAGGATGACCGGTATGTCGAACTCCTCGGAAATGTCAAAAGCCCGGCGTGTGAAATCCCTGGCTTCCTGCGAGTCCGACGGGCAGAGCACCGGCACCTTGGCCATCAGGCCGTAGAACCGGTTGTCTTGTTCGTTCTGGGACGAGTGCAGTCCCGGGTCGTCGGCAGTGACGACGACGAGGCCGCCGTGCGCTCCGATGTAGGCGGCCGAGAAGAGCGGGTCGGCAGCGACGTTCATGCCGACGTGCTTCATCGCGGCGAGAGCCCGCGCGCCCGAGATTGAAGCGCCGAGCGCGACTTCCAGGGCTACTTTCTCATTGGTGGACCACTCGCAATAGACGTCCTTGTAGGTAGACAGTGCTTCGAGGATTTCGGTGGATGGTGTGCCTGGGTAAGCGGCGGCCACGTGGCAGCCTGCTTCCCAGGCTCCCCGGGCGACGGCTTCATCCCCGGAGAGTAATTTCCTTGTCATAGCTACGTTCCTTTTCTTTACCGGACAGGACCGCGAGCAGGCGCGAGGCCAGCGCCGACATCTCTTCCTCGCCCGGATACACGAACACCTTCAGGTCCAATGGGGCAAGCCACTTCTTCAAGTCGGTCAGGAACCGCTTCGACAAGGTCAGGCCGCCGGTCAGGATGATGGCGTCGGGCCTGCCCTCGCACGCCACGACGTACGCGCCGATTTCCTTGGCTGCCTGATAGACCAGCGCCCGATAGACCAGTTCGGCCTGCTTGTTGCCGCCGGCGAGAGCGGTCTCGACCCGGCGGATGTCGTCGGTTCCAAGGTACGAAACCAGACCGCCGCGGTTCGTGAGCAGGTCGATGAGTGTGGCTTCGTTGTACCGGCCGGAGAAGCAGGCGCGGGCGATCCCGGACAACGGTAGAGACCCGGCTCGCTGGGGGGAGAACGGCCCGTCGTCGTTGGCATTGGTCGCATCCACCTGGCGTCCGCCCACGTGCGCGGCAACCGTGATGCCGGTCCCCAGATGCGCGACCACGAAGCGGCATTTCTCGTACGGTTTCTTGAGCTTCCGGGCGGTTGCCTGTGCGACGGTGCGGCAGCTCAGGGCGTGCGAGATCGCGGACCGCTGGATGCCCTTGAAACCGGAGACCCGGGCGATGTCACGGAATTCGTCGGTGGATTCCGGGTCGACAAAGTAGGCGGGGATGCCCAGTTCCTGGGACAGCTCAAACCCGATGAGCGGGCCGAGCAGCGACGGATGAAGCGTCTGGTACTCGCCGTGCCGGATGTCGGCGACGACCCGGGGCGTGATGCGATAGACCCCGCCGGGCAGAGGCTTCAGCGGGCCGCCGCGGGTGGCGATGGCCTGCAGCCGCTGCTGGTCGAACTTGTGCTTGCCCAGGGTCGTCAGGACGGTTGACTCGCGCAACTGGTACTGGTCAAGGACGTGCCCGAATCGCACGAGTTGGTTGGGCGGGTGCTCGACGGTTTCGGTGAAGACCTGGCGCGGGCCGTTGAACACGGCCACCTTGGTGGACCCGCCGCCGGGATTGATGACCAGAATCCACATCTGCCTCAGTCTATCGTTGCTGCCCGGTAAGTCAACTTGCGGGCCGGGCAGGGCTATCCGCAGATAACGCGGATTCGACCGCTGACGGCCTGTCTCTGCCTACTGACTGCCGCCTGGTTCCGCAATCACCGCCCGCCGCCGACGCGGCCGGTGTTCATCGCGTCGTGGTGGAACTTGGGCCAGTCAGAGTTCGCCAGCTTGCCGGTGCCCTTGAGCGCGTACAGGTAGCCCTCATCGCAGGTAAAGTAGACCGTCCCATCCGGGCCGATGGTTGGCGCAGACCTGATGTTCGCGCCGGTCTGATACTGCCACTTGAGGGTGCCGTCGCGGTTCAGTGCGTAGAGGGAATTGTCATTCGAACCGAAATAGACCGTTCGCTGAGAGTTGATTGCGGGCGAGCCGTCCACGTTACCGCCAGTCCGGTAGCGCCACTTGAGCGTGCCGTCAGCCGTGAGGGCGTAGAGGTAGTTGTCCTGTGACCCGACATAGATAGTGCCGTCAGCAGCAATGGCCGGCGAGGATTCGACATTTTTGCCGGTCTCATACTGCCACTTGAGGGTGCCGTTCGGGTTCAGAGCGACGAGGTAGTCGTTGTCCGAACCAAAGAAGATAGTGCCGTCAGAGCCGATTGCCGCGGACGAGTTGACGTTACCGCCGGCATCAAAGCGCCACTTCAGCGTGCTGTCCGGGTTCAGGGCGTAGAGGTAGTCGTCCTGTGATCCGACATAAACCGTACCGTCAGCCGCAACGGCCGGGGATGACGTG
>CAZQZR010000228.1:0-4139 GCA_964597845.1 uncultured bacterium
CGTTCGCCGACGTCTCGACCGGCGAGTTCTCGGTTGCCGAAGTCCCGGCCGACTCGCTCTTCGAGGAAATCCAGAAGATTGACCCGGCGGAAATCCTCGCGCCCGAGGCGTGGGAACCGGGCGAGGCCGCCGCTTTCCGTGTAAGCCCGACCCGGCTCGACGACTACTACTTCACGCAGGACTACGCGTTCGACAAGCTATCGACCCATTTCGGCGTCGCCAACCTGGACGGGTTCGGCATCGGCGCCATGACCGAGGGCATCTGCGCGGCCGGCGCGATACTCCACTACCTTGATGAAACCCAGCGCACCGCGCTCAGCCACATCCGGAAGATATCGCCGTATCAGTCCGCCGACTTCCTACTGATTGATCGCATCTCCCGCCGCAACCTCGAACTGGTCGAGCGACTCCGCTCCGAAGACCAGCGTCCGACCAGCGAAGGCACGCTGCTCTCGGTGCTCGACCGCACCCGGTCTCCGGCCGGAACCCGCCTGCTCCGGCGCTGGGTGCTCGCGCCCTTGCTCAACGTCGATGCCATCCGGGCAAGACAGGACGCGGTTGAGGAACTGTCCCACGCCGGTTCGCCGCTTGAGGAGCTCGAATCCCTGCTCGGCCGAATCGGTGACCTGGAACGCATCAGCTCCCGCATCGCGCTCGAGCGGGCCAACGCAAGGGACATGGTCGCGCTTCGGAACTGGCTCGACCTCGCGCCGCTCATCAAACAGGCCCTCTGCAGCACGAAGTCCGCCGATTCTACAATCTGCAATCTGCAATCTGCAATCTTAAATCATATCGGGACAGGCATAGAGGACTTCTCAGCGGTCACGGCCGACATCACCGGCACGCTGGTCGATGACCCGCCGATGGCCATGTCTGAAGGCGGCATGATTCGGCCCGGGGCCAATGCCGAACTCGACGAACTCCGGTCGCTCGCCTCCGACACCAAAGGCTTCATCGCCCGCATGCAGGAAACCGAACGCCAGCGCACCGGCATCCCCAACCTGCGCGTCCGGTTCAACTCGGTCTTCGGCTACTACATCGAGGTGACGAAGTCCTACCTTGGCCAGGTCCCGAAGAACTACCTGCGCAAGCAGACCGTGCTCAACGCCGAGCGGTTCATCACCCCGGAACTCAAGGAGTACGAAGCCCGCGTGCTCAATGCCGAGGACCGTATCAAGCAGATTGAACTGGAACTCTTCAGTGCGCTCCGGCGGCGCATTGCCGCCGAGACCGGCCGCATCCTTGCGCTCTCGGCCCTGCTGGCCGAACTCGATGCACTCGCCAGCCTTGCCCGGGTTGCTCGGGACTCAAGCTACGTGCGGCCCGTGGTCGACGACTCAACCGTGCTCGAGATTACGAGCGGGCGGCATCCGGTTGTCGAGAAGCTGCTCGCGCACCAGTTCATCGCGAACGATACCGTCCTTGCGAGCGAGTCGATCTCCGGTCCCCCGTCCCTCGTCCCTCGTCCCTCGTCCCCGGACTTCCCCCAAATCATCCTCCTGACCGGCCCGAACATGGCCGGCAAATCCACCTACCTGCGCCAGGTCGCGCTGATTGCCATAATGGCCCAGGTCGGCTCGTTCGTGCCCGCTGCCAGCGCACGGGTCGGCGTTGTAGACAAGATATTCACGCGCATCGGCGCGTCGGACGACCTGTCGCGCGGTGTTTCGACCTTCCTCGCGGAGATGACCGAGACTGCGAACATCCTGAACAACGCCACGACGCGCAGCCTGGTCATCCTCGACGAAATCGGCCGTGGCACGGCGACAAGCGACGGGGTCGCGATCGCATGGGCTACGGTAGAGTACCTGCATGGGCAAGTGGAAAGTGGAAAAGAGGAAATGTCAAAGTCCGGACCTTCCCCTTCGCCTTTGCCATTTCCACTTTCCACTTCACCCTCTCCTTTGCCTCGACCCCGCACTTTGTTCGCCACCCACTACCACGAGCTCACCGATATCACCCTGCTTCTCCCCCGCTGCCGCAACTTCAGCTTCACGGTTAGAGAGCAGAACGGCAAGGTACTCTTCATGCGCAAGCTCAAGCCGGGTCCGGCCGACAAGAGCTACGGTATTGCCGTCGCCCGCCTCGCCGGTCTTCCGTCTTCGGTCATCAGTCGCGCGCAGCAGGTCCAGGCGGACTTCGAGAAAGGCGAGGAACTCTCAATCGGCCAGCTCGCGCCGGACCTCGGACTCCTCGCCGCGGACAAGCCAAACGAGAAGTCCATGGTCCATAGTCCTGAGTCCATCGTCTTGACGGAACTGAAGGCCGCGGAGGTCGAGAAGCTGTCACCGCTCCAGGCCTTCGACCTCCTGCTTCGTCTCAAACAGCGCCTGGACGCGCCGTCCGACGCAGACCGCCGAGGTCAACCCAAACCCGACTGACTCAAGCTGGGCCGCTAACCGTAAGCCGTCAGTTGTTAGCTCTCCTCGCCTTGCCGCCGTTGTCGAATCGAGTGACTGGCAACGATTCTCATCCGTGTCAATAATCATCTACCGTCGCCCATATTCCCGTCATCACTGCCGCCCGTCAAGCCAAGCCGTGCATCTGCAACCATCCACTACTAAGCCGCCCGCGACAGGCGCTCACCGTGCGCGTGAATCCCTTGCCGACGAGTTCCTCCTGTAGTCCGCTAGCGGCAGCGCCCAACGGTCCTCGTTTCCCTGGCGCGCGATAGTGGTCGTACCACCTGAGCCAGCGGGCTGCGGCTTTTATCTCCTCATCGGACCATCGGCGGTTGGGGGGGCCGCGCCGGCCCAACTCACGCACTCGCTCGTGCATCCTGCCAAGCACCGTGCCGGCGCTGCGGCCGGCAAGACTTCGCAGTCGCCCCGCTTCGCGTAGCCGACGGTAGTGCTTCGTCAACTCACGGTAACATGCTGCTGCCGCCGCGGCGGCAGATTGATGCCTCCCCTCCAAAACGCCTCGTGCGTGCCGCTCCAGTATTGTCCTCTCCTGGTTGGTCCAGTCCGCGTACGGATGGGGATAGCCAAGCTTGAAAGCGAAGGCATCGATACGCGCCTGCGCATCCAGAATTCCACGCGGGCGGTCTTGAACGGACCGCAACCGGCCAAGTTCGCGGGCACAAGCTTCCGCAGCTTTCGTCCCGCTCCGATAACGACCTTCAACCAACGCCCGTGCATATCTGCGGGCCAACTTGTCTTCACCTCTCGTCCAAGGGCGACGACGGACCGGCACACCGAGGTCGTGGCACTTCCGCCAGATGCATCTGGCCACCCTCACAAAGGACAGACGCGGGACTGCGGGGCACCGCGAATAGAGCGCGGCCAGATCCTCTGAGCAACGCCGCGCAGCCTCATTTCCACTTCGATATCGGCCCCGGGCCAGCGACCTGGCGTGGCGCATGAGTATGCGGTCGACTCGCGGGTCCCGATGAACGCTGCTCGTGTGCCACCCATGCTCGCGAGCCACAGCGCGCACAGCGTTCCTCAGGGCCAGCAGAGTCCTCCCCCGGAAGACGTCGGGTCGCCGCCGCGCCAGTCGATTCCATTCCTCCCGACACTCCCTGGCCGCGACCGCGAGCTCGGCGTAGCGTCCCCGCGCCAGAGCTCGGCCATACCGCGCTACAACGCGCGACTCTGCTGGTTTCCACCACGGCGCGTGAGTATTCACTCCGGCCGCGACCGCCCGCGCGCACACCTGCGCATATACCGCCGACCTCGACCTTTCCGGGAGCTGTTGCTTCGGGCCCCGGCGCTGTGACCGCAGATGCGCAAGCTCACGGACACACACTTGCGTGGCCACTCGTGCGGTCGGATACCGCCCCTCGCGCAGCCCCGTAACTCCGCGCTGAATCACCGACAGCTCGGCACGCGACCAGTTCGGTTCCTTGGCCATCCCTATGTCCCGGCTAAACCGTCAGCCCTAAGCAGTCGGCCATCGAGCGCCTCGCCGCCGTCATCGAATCGGGTGACTGTCGGTCCCCCCTCGGCTTACAGCTCACTGTCTACCGCTCGGAACAGCTTCGCAAGCATCCCGTCTCAGGGCCGCAAGCTGCCAGCCGTAAGCCGTTGACTGTCCACGATTCTCAGCCGTGTCAATAATCATTTACTGTGTCCCCCGAATCCCCCCGGAAACACGCGGTCATTCGCCGGCGGCGCGGCCACGGTCGAGGTGGCGGC
>CAZQZR010000229.1:0-4036 GCA_964597845.1 uncultured bacterium
GCCGCCGAACACCTCTCCGTCAACAACCTTACCCATACAGAATAGCGAGGAGCCAGTTTCATATACATATCTCCCGGCACAGGAAGCGACGGCGGTCATTGTCGAAACGGGAAAGCCCTGATTCAGGGATTGCGGACACCATAGGAGGCCGATGGCGGTGCGCGCCCACGGACATCGTCACCGCTTGATTTTACCCGACCCAGCACGGACATCAAGTTTGGGGGTCCAGGGGTCAAGGAATCAAGGGGTCCAGTGACCGATAGGAGAGATCCGCGTTCATCTGTGTTTATCCGTGGTTGGTCACGTCCGTGTCCGGAACCCTCGTGTCTTGGTGCTCTTGTGGTAGGACTCCGACCCGCTCTTGGCGTTCTTGGCGAACTTGGCGGTTTCTCCCTTTCTGATTGACGATCGCTCAGTGTCGGTCGGCGGAGAGCGGACAGCGGTTGGCGGATAGCGGTCGGCCCGACGTGACTCTGCTACTGGTCCTGCTATACTTGGATGATGGTTAAGAACGCGGCGGCGCTGCAGCGGTTCGAGACGGAGTTCGTCCGCGGCGAGCCGGCCGATTTCGGCCGCAACCTCGCCATCGTCGAGGCGCTGGCGCAGGAGGCAGAAACCCTGGGCGTGTTCCGGCGGCAGGACCCGCTTGAAGGTATCGAGACCATCGTCCGCGTGGCCCGGGCAGTCAACCGTGTTTGAGGCTCTGCTCAAGCTCCTGGCCCGCGAACTCGACCGGGCCCAAATCCCCTACATGATCATCGGCGGCCAGGCGGTTCAGCTCTATGGCGAACCTCGCATGACCCGCGACATTGACCTGACGCTCGGCCTGGACAGCAAAGGGCTCGACCGCGTTCTTAAGGTGTGCGGCGCGTGCGGGCTCAAGCCTCTGCCCGCCGCCCCGGCGGAATTCGTGCGCGAGACCATGGTGCTGCCCGCGCTCGAAGAGCGAACCGGCATCAGGGTGGATTTCATCTTCTCCTTCACTGACTATGAGCGGCAGGCAATCGGCCGCAGCCGGCCGGTTGAACTCGGCGGGGTGGGCGTGCGGTTCGCGACGGTGGAAGACGTCGTTATTCATAAGCTCGTGGCCGGCCGGCCCCGAGACCTGGAGGATGTCCGCAGCATCGTCGTCAAGAACCCCGGCCTTGACCGCGGTTACGTCGAGGAGTGGCTCGGTGGATTCGACCGCGCGCTTGACCGCGACATCACTTCCTCGTTTCGCCGGCTCCTCGAATCCTGACCGCCGGTTTGGCGGTTCCCAGACCTCGAAAATCCGCAGATTCCGCAGATTCTATCTCGGGGTGGACACTCTGTTGGTGTTGCGGAATCCGGCCCGTCCTTGGCGTCTTGGCGGCTTCACTTCGGTTTCCGGGCCGCGACCGTCATCTTGACCTGCCTTCAATCGCGCGTACTATAGTTGGTGGAGCCACGAGTGACGAAGCCCGCTCTGACCGGTGCCTCGCGCATGCTGAGCAGGGCGATACGATTCGTATCATGAGCGCTCGCTTGGCGAGCAAGAGAGAGCAAAGAATGTATGAAGAAGACTAGACCGACCGAGAGGAACGACCTGCGCGCCGAGTACAGGCGTTCTGATTTCTGCGAACCTCTGGTGAGGGGGAAGTACGCGAAGCGTCTGCGGGAGGTTTCGAATGTTGTGGTCCTCAAACCCGAGGTCGCCGAGGCGTTTCCTAACGAGGCCGCTGTCAATTCAGCGCTCTTGTCGCTGGTCAAGCTTGCGCGAAGGGCGACCAAACGACCGAACAGAGATAGGACGGGTTCAAGTTCTGACGTTCGGTGAGAGATCGGCGGCGCAGTAGAGAGGCCGAGAGTTCGGATTCCGTCGCAGGACCGTGCCCCGTGACCCTGCGAACAGCACATAGCATACAGCAGTCAGTATTCAGGGCCGAATGCGCTCCCGGCTTGCGGCTCGTAGTCTGGTTCCTACGTATGCAGTACATGTTCCGTCGCCTGCGTGCGGGTGTCCTAACTTCGCGGGATGCTTTGCAGCACACGAGCGGCGGTTGGCGGAAGGCGCCAGGGCCCGAATCTGTGTAATCTGCGTAATCTGTGGATAGCACGGTCCGAGCCTTGGCGGTCGGCGGCCTGCGCTACGGAACTAGCCGGAGGAAGCGGCGTTTGCCGGCTCTATGGGGGATTCGGGGACACTATCTCACTATCGTCAACCCGCTGGCGTTTCCTGAGGCTCGGTGAGTACATCCGTGGTTTCTTCGTTCCCGCTCAGTCCGGCGCGAGTACCGCTCACCGCCGACCGTTTCTCGTTTCTGCGTCAGTAGCGCGCCGCGACGCGCGATACCTTCTTTCGCATCTTGCGCCGCCGCCGAATTACAGGTGCCAGGGCTCTCAAGGCCTCGTTGACTGAGATGCCGTCCGGGAAGACGTCAAGAACGTCATGCCCAACCACAACGACGTTCGTACCTTCAGCATAGCGTGCCGCGGTTCTGCCGCGCACCGCCCCCGAGAAGTCGTATTCGGGTCGCATCGTGTCACGCTCCCGGGAATCGTTTGTATGGTTAACCTTCTTCATATTTCTTCCTCTCCGTGCGGGTTGCTCGTCTTGCGGAGATGAGGCGCGTCAACGGCAACCGCTCGGCATATGCTACGACAATCAGTCGCCGCGAATTGACTTGCCGAGCAAGAGATAGCGTTCCACCTGCTGTGAATGGTCCGGGTCGTTCATGAGGAGTGCCAGTGGATCACCAAAAACAGTTGACGCCTCGTCGAATGAGACCGCGTGTTTCCGAACATTCGACTGCACCTTCCTGGGATCCCAATCGAACACGTAAGCCATCTCGACGCATTGTGAGATGTCAGAAGTGATGAGAGGGAGAGAGAGATCGAGTGAACCAGACGAAGTCAGAAGTCAGAGGGCAGAAGTCAGAATGCAGAAGTACGGTCGGCCGGACCTTGGCGCTCTTGGCGTCCTTGGCGGTTATCTAATTCCCAGTTTACGATTGTCGAGTGTCGATTAGGGGGCGAGACCCCTCCATCGGCGTCGGGGCGACACTCCGTGTCGTCTGCGAAATCTGCGGATGTCCCTTTCGGGCCCACTCTGTCATTCTGAGTCCGGCGAAGAATCGTCGCTTCGAAGACCCTTCGCTCCGCGACGCTTCGCGACCGTAGGAACGAGCAGGGTGACATTCCGCGTCATCTGCGTAATCTGCGTGATCTGTGGATGCTCCATTCCGAGACTTGGCGTTCTTGGCGACCTTGGCGGTTTCTCCATTTCTGATTGACGATCGTTGAGTGTCGGTCGGCGGAGAGCGGACAGCGGTTGGCGATTGGCTCGGCCCGGTTGTCCGGGCGCTAGAGGGCTTTCTGGTAGATGCGGAAGCGTTTGGCTATCTGGCCGCCGACTCGTTCCACCTCGGCCCGCATCTTGAGGTTGGTCTCCAACTCGTGGTGGCTGTCTATCCTCTCAAATCCGGCTGCGATTGCCGTCCGCATCATCGCCGCGCCGATCAGTACGTCGATTCCCCGTCCCCGGCAATCTTCGCGAATCGCGGCGAGCAGCGCGTCAAGCTGCTTTGATTTCTTCATCGCGGCCATGATCTGCAGGATGCCGAACGGGAACAGGTGGCCTTTGCACTTGCGCAGGCCTTCGTTCATATTCGGGATTGAGATAACGAACCCGACGACGTCCTCGCCCTTGAGTGCCACTTTCACAAAGCGCGGGTCAATGACCGGCAGGTACTGCTTGGCCAGCGCGTCCATCTCGGCATCGGTCAACGGCACGTAGCCGTATATATCCGTGTAGGCTATGTTCATCAGGCCGAAGATGCGTTGGCCGTAGGGCTTCAGCTCCTTCGTCTTCGTGAACTCGGCCAGCCTGAACTCAGTCTGCCGCGCCACGCGCGCGCTGATCTTCTCATAGAACTCCGGCAGCCGGTCCGACAGCTTGATGATGTAGTCGACGTAGTCCACTTCCTTCGTATAGCCCGCCGCGTCCATGAACCGGACGATGTACGGGAAGTTGTGGAATGAATCCAGCGTCGGCTGGTGGTCGAAGCCCTCGTAG
>CAZQZR010000230.1:0-3987 GCA_964597845.1 uncultured bacterium
TGCCCGAGGCGCAGACCGACCGGTTCCTCCTGAAACTGCGGGTCGGCTACCCGAGCAAGGAAGAGGAGAAGCAGATTGTCGACCGGATGACAACCGGCGTCGAGCCGACCGCATCGCCGGTCGTCGAACCGGCCGCAATCATCCGCGCCCGGGCGCTCTGCACGCGCATCTACGTTGACGAGAAGCTGAAGGACTACATCCTGAACATCGTTTTCGCGACCCGTCAACCCAAGGAGCACAACCTTGCCGACTTGGCGCCGCTGCTTCGCTACGGCGCTTCGCCCCGCGCCTCCATCTACCTGCTGACCGCGGCGCGGGCGATGGCGTTCCTGCGGCGGCGCGGATTCGTGATACCGGAAGACATCAAAGAGCTGGCGCCGGACGTGCTCCGGCATCGCCTGATACTGAGCTATGAGGCCGAGGCCGAGGAGCTGACCACCGACGACGTCGTGAAGCGTGTGCTCGAAGGCGTCGAGGTGCCCTGACGGGCAAAGCCCGAATGGCGAAGTCCGAAGCCCGAAATCGGGCCGGGGCGTCGAGCGTGAAGCGTAACGCAACCGGGTCTGACCGCGTCAGCGCCGGGCACATCCGGCAGATAGAAATCCGGACGCGGCGACTGGTCAACACGCTCTTCTCCGGCGACTACAAGTCATCGTTCAAGGGCCGGGGCATCGAGTTCCTCGACGTGCGCGAGTACCTGCCCGGCGACGACGTGCGGACGATTGACTGGAAGGTAACGGCGCGGTTCGGTCGGCCGTACGTGAAGAAGTACGCCGAGGAAAGGGAATTGGTTGTCATCCTGCTGGTGGACGCCTCCGGCTCGGACCGGTTCGGCACGAAGCGGCTGTTCAAGCTTGAGCAGGCGGCGCAGGTCGCGGCCACGCTCGCATTCTCCGCCATCCGCAACAACGATAAGGTCGGTCTGGTCTTCTTCACCGACCGGATTGAGAAGTACGTGCCGCCGAAGAAAGGCCGGGTCCATGTGCTCCGGCTGATTCGCGACATCCTGTACTTTGAGCCGGAGCGCCGCGGTACCGACGCGGGGCAGGCGCTTGAGTTCCTGATGCACGTCCTCAAACGCCGGGCGATTGTCTTCCTGATTTCCGACTTGTTGGGCGACTCGTACCGGCCCGACACAATGCGGCAGCCGCTAGGCATCGTCGCGCGCAAGCACGACCTTGTCGTGGTCTCGGTCAGTGACCCGGCCGAGAAGGAACTCCCCAAGCTGGGGCTTGTAGAAATGGAGGACGCCGAGACCGGCGAGTTGGCGACAGTGGACACGTCCGATCCGATTCTCAGAAAGCGATTTGCCGCGTCCCAGGCCGCGCGGCAGGATGCGGCAGAGCGGCTCTTCCGCCAGCTCGGTATCGACCATGTCCCTGTCTCGACCGCCGAGGATTTCACCAAGAAGCTCCACCAGTTCTTCCAGAAACGAGCGCGAAGATGCCGGTGAACCCTCTTATTCTGTCATTCCGAGCGAGGCGCTGTGCGCCGAGTCGAGGAATCTCTCCGAAGAGACCCTTCGACTCGCTTCGCTCGCTCAGGGTGACAGGAATGGGTATGGGGTTCTTGCTGTTGGCGCTGCTGAGCGTCGGTGCTGCCGCGCAGTCTGCGCCTGACTCGGCAGCCGCGGACTCCGTCCCGCGCGATACCGCGCCCGCATACCATATCGTCTCCGGCGGGCCGGTATCGGTCAGCGCCAGGCTACTGCCCCGGCCAAAGCGGGACCTGACTGTCGGCGACCGGTTCAAGCTTGAACTGGTCGTAAGACACCACCGCAATACCAAGGTCGGCGAGCCGTTTGCCCCTAGCCTGGACCCATTCATGATCCTCGACAAGAAGAGCGTCACGCGCTATGCCGGCGACACGATTGTTGACGTCCACACTCTGACGATGGCCGCGTTCGCAACCGGCGAGCCGAAGATACCGCCGTTCATCGTACCCTACCCAGCGGAAGGCGAGGTCCGGGCCGCGGCCTCGGACTCGTTACCGGTGAAGGTCGCAAGCGTCATGCCTAAAGATATGAAGGACGTCAACGACTTGAAGCCGCAGGTGCAGTTCCCGAACCTGCTACCGATATGGATCATGCTCGCGATTCTCGCCGCGGCCGGGCTGGGCTACACTGGTTGGCGCCTGTACCGCCGCTATCGCCGGATAAGACTCTACGGCGCGCCGCTGCCTGACCCGTGGGATGAGGCGTTGGCCACGCTCGACAAAGTGCCGGCCGACGACTGGCTTGCGTCAGGCCATTTCAAACGCTACTACTACACGGTTTCCGAGGTCCTCAAGCGCTACCTGACCCGCCGGTTCGGGTTCCCGGCCCTGGACCAGACCACGACCGAAATCATGCGCTCCATGAAGGTCACAAAGACCCCGGAGCGCGAAGGGTTCGGCGAGTTCTTCCGGCAGGCCGACATGGTGAAATACGCCAAGTTCGTGCCGCTGGCGACTGAGGCGGCAGCGGTAATCCCCACGGCTCGCGAACTGGTGCAGGCGACCACGCCGAAGCCGGAGCCGGGTCAGACGAGTCCGACGGTTCAGACCACGCCATGAGATTCGCGCACCCATTCTTCTTTCTGCTGCTGGCCGTGGTGCCTGTCTACATTTGGTGGCAACTGGTGAAGCGGCGGGCCGCGGTCGTTTACAGCGACTTGGGCTTCCTTCGCGGCGCTTCGCCCCGGGGCCGATTCGGCCGGATTGTCGTCCACGGCCTCTACGCGCTAGCGCTTGTGTTCATGACTGTTGCTTTGGCGCGGCCCCAGCGTGGACGCCAGTTCCAGGAAGTCGAAACCCGGGGCATTGACATTATGCTCTGCCTCGACATCTCCGGCTCGATGCAAGCCGAGGATTTCTCGCCGAAGAACCGTTTGAACGTCGCCAAGGAAAGGGCCAAGGAATTCATTGAGAAGCGGAAGGGCGACCGCATCGGCCTCGTCATCTTCTCCGCCACCAGCCTGACCCAGTGCCCGCTGACCATGGACCGGCAGATACTGGACGGTCTGCTCGACCGGGTTGACTTCGGGATGCTCGAAGACGGCACCGCAATCGGCCTCGGCCTGGCCAGCGCGGTCGCGCGGCTCAAGGACTCGAAGGCCAAAGACCGGGTCATCATCCTGCTCACCGACGGCGTCAACAACACCGGTGATATTGACCCGATTACCGCGGCTCAGACCGCGGCGAGCTTCGGCATCAAGGTATACACCATCGGCGTCGGCAGCAAGGGCATGGTTCCGTACCCGGTGAACGACCCGATGTTCGGCCGTCGCTACGTGCAGGTACAGATTAGCCTTGATACCGAGACTCTGCAGAAGATTGCGGACATGACCGGCGGCAAGAGCTTTCTTGCTACCGACGCACAGGCGCTTAAGCAGATTTACGACGAGATTGACCGGATGGAGCCGACCACGTTCAAAGTGAAGCAGTACACCGTGTACAATGAACTGGTTGGGCTATGGCTGTTGCTCGCCGTCCTGGCGCTGGGTGTGGCGGCCGCGCTCGCAGCCACGGTCTTCCGGAGGCTCCCATGATCAAGTGGGCCGAGCCCGTCTATCTCTGGTTCCTGCTTGCCGTGCCGGTCGGCCTGGCACTGCTCATCTTCCGCGGATTGAGCCGGCGCCGCGCCCTGCCCCGGGCGATCGACCCGGAACTTGCCGAACGGCTTACGCCGTCATTGTCCCAAAGCCTCACAACGCTCAAGGGGCTGCTACTGCTCGGCGCGCTGGCATTCCTGCTGCTGGCCGCGGCCCGCCCCAAGTGGGGTGAGAGACTCCAGATGTATAAGGGCAAAGGCATTGACGTTGTGATTGCGCTC
Organism: uncultured bacterium; assembly: GCA_964597845.1. Lineage (GTDB taxonomy): Bacteria > Hydrothermota > Tepidihabitantia > Tepidihabitantales > Tepidihabitantaceae > UBA2258. The sequence continues at coordinate 3,812 of CAZQZR010000230.1, forward strand.
GACGGCTCGCAGTCGATGCTTGCTCAGGACGTGAAGCCATCACGGCTGGTCCGGGCCAAGACCGAACTCGCTTCGTTGATTGACGGCCTGACCGGTAACGCTGTCGGCATAGTCGCCTTCGCCGGCGAGGCCTACGTGATGTGCCCGCTGACCGCGGACGCGGACGCGGCCAAGCT
>CAZQZR010000231.1:0-3983 GCA_964597845.1 uncultured bacterium
TCAGCTCTCCACGATTCCCAGCCGTGTCAATAATCATTTACTGTGTCCCCCGAATCCCCCGTACAACTCATTCACCACCGCGTCTATCTGCTTGTCTGTGGCGGCAATCTGGCACAGGAGGGATTCCTGCTCATGCGGTGTCTTGGACTTGGGCAACTGCTTGTGCAGTGCCTGCCCTGAGCCTGCCGAAGGTCGAGCGTCCGTCCCCATGGTTTACAGTACCGTTGATGGCGGGCGGGTCCTCATGTATTCAGCATAGGTCTGCAACCGCTTCACCTTCTGCAGCACAGCGGGCACGGCCCATGAGATGAACTTCGGAAGTCGCGTCCCTTGCTCTTTCAAGCCATCTAGCGCCTTGGTCACTCGACTCGCCTGGTCCACAGAGAAAGATGCGTCCCAGTCTTGAATGCCGTCAAGCAGGTCACGCAGTTCCGTTTGATGTTCGTGTTGGAGGTAGTCGCCGCGCCCGACCATCTCACTCACGATGTCAAAGCGCACGCCATTCGGTATCATCTCGTCGAGTGCCGGCTTCACGTAACGTTCGAGGTCGCGCCCACCAGGCTCAGCGGCGCACAAGCCCTGACTTCTCAGAAGAGCGTAGATGACTGCGCTGAACATCCGGCGTGCGACCATCGCGTGGTGTCGCCCCTCCTTCTTTTCCCCAAGCCGCAAGAAGTCCCCCTCGTCCAGCGATCCACCGTGAGCGATCCTGCTGCGGAGTCCGTAGAACCCTTTCCACCATTCCGTCAATCCGCGCCAGAAGTACTCCTCCTGTCTGCCTTCCAGGAGAAGTACCTTCATGTTCTGCAGGATGGTTGCACTGATTCCGGATGCCCCGCAAAGGTGCGCGTCGAGAACGTCACGGAGTCTGGCCGCGAAGCCATCGATGGACTCACCCGGTCTTGCGCACAGGGCTGGCGAAAGCTCGGCGACTAACTCGTCACAGAAGGACGTCGTGCCGATGTACTCCAGAATTGCCTGACGCATGCGATCGGGATGTGGACTGCGACCCGCATGGAGTTCCCGAAGCGGCCCGGATCTGAGATGGCAGAGATCACCTGGGTGTTCGAGGCGCCGACTACGCGGAGGCGTGAAGAGCGCTTCGAAGGCGAGAGCCAGCGTCAACACGAAGAACACCGTAGAGATGGGTCTATCCGTCTCCCAAAGCCAGTACGCCTCGTTGTGCAGCACGATGGCACGGCGGACTCGCGGGAGAAGCTCGCTCGGCCCCAAGCTTGGCGCCTTGGAGAATGTTCCTGACAGCGCCATCAGCAGGCTCTCACTCCAGCCCGTCGCGTGGAACGGCGTTGCCCTGACTTCTGGAATCTGACGGAATGGTCTGAAGTTCGGCTGGACTGCCTGTACTTCCCTGTACGTGAAGCTGGCACGAGTGCAACCAAGCTTGCTGCGGCTCGACAAGTGGCAGTACATCATTACGTGGACAACATCGGCCAATGGCAGGGTCGTATGGTCCTCCGGTATCGCGGCGCATGGGGAACCCCACCCCGGCCGAGACCATGGAAGCTTCCTGGACCAGCGCAGGTAGCGGGGCTGCAGGCTAGCCGGTACCCTGTCCTTGACAGCATTCTCCCATCTTACGAAACGCCAGCCGCCTATCGGTACCGGCGGTGCGGAGGCCATGAATGGAAACATCACCAATGTCGGAGACTTCCGTTTCACGCTACGAACATCCTAGGCGGCCACGTGGGGTCGAACGCCTGAATCGTCGGCGATACGCACGGCCGGTTTCTTGGGCTCGGCAAAGAAGACCCGACGGCCGCCGATGCGGAAGGTGTAGTCCGGGGCCTTGGTCGCGCCCGCGACCTTGATGGTCTCCTCGTGGATGACCTGCTTGAAGGTCTCGGACAGGCCCTTTCTGTTCACGAGCCGGATAATGCAGAAGTCAGATGTCAAAAACCAGAAGTCAGAGTGTCCTGAAGTTCTGCATTCTGGTCTCTGCGTTCTGAATTCTGAGTTGTCCGGCTCGCATCTGTTGTCCATGTCCCAGCCAGGCGCAGCGCAGGCTGACGGCCTCCGGCTCACGGCTTACGGCTCCGGAGTCTGGCAGGCTTGTCAGAAGCGATGAACTCGGGCCGCGCCGTTCTGCGGCGCGCGGGCAAGGGAGTGCGCTTCTGCCGAGGTCGCTCAACGCCCGTATCGAAGGATGAAGCGTGCTTCTCCCTGGGAACAAGGGAGAGGTTCACTCTTGAATCGAGAACCAGCGCCAGCTTCGCCATCGTGGCCAGGGTCAGGTTGGCCGTGGAGCGGAGCACTTTGGCAACGTAGGCCCTCGACGTGCCCAAGCGGCGGGCCAATTCGGCCTGTGACACGCCGCGCTCGTCCATCATCCGGCCGACTTCCTCGCTGAAGGCGAGCTTCAAGTGCTCGACCCAGTACTCCGGTTCGCCCTCGTGGCGGGCGACCATCTGTTGGAACCACTCGGTAGCTTCAGTCATCCAGGCAGACCCTCTCTTGCGCAGAGTTCATACGTTTCCATCACTTTCTCAATCTCCAGATTCAGGCGGGCCCGGCCGGCACGCTTCGGGCCTCCGTGAGTGCAGACCAGGACGCGTCCATAGCGGAAGCAGTACAGCCTCACGCCCGAGGAGTGCTCCTTCATCTCGTACACCGGACCCCGCAAGTGGCGGAAACGCTCTTCGCCCTTGCCGGCTCGGCCGAACTCCGCCAGCCGCTGCATTACGGCGTCGAGACTCCGCACGGCCCGTTCCGGCAACGTGCTGAGGAACTCCTGCGTCTCACACCTGCCGTCGCGCTCGAACGCCAGGATGGCCATCGTCGGCCCGTTCCTTATCTGAATCAGCCTCACCAATATGCTAACCTATAGGTTTACACGGTCAAGTTCGGTCGGCTGAGACGCGCTCGCCCACTCAGGAGGGGAAGTTGTTCTTCTTTGTAGTCGCCGGAGAGGAAGACCTTGCGGTCGCGGTCGAAGCGGTCGACAAGGTCAAGAATCGGTGCGGGGGCAGGCGTACCCATGCGGCAAGAGGATAGGCGGACATCGCGAGAAGTCAAGGAGACGAAGCATCCGTGGTCCCGAGACTGATGGCCACGAACGAAACGGACACAATGAACCACGGATGCACACGGATAGCCGGGCAGATGTCTCTGAGAAGACCATCAGTGTTCATCTGTGTCCATCTGTGGTTAGTCGTTCGCGTTGTCAGGCTGCATGCTTTCGTGGCTCAATTCCATCCGGGCTCTCTTGATGCCTTGGTGTCTTGGTGGTGAAATCCTCTCCGCCTCCGCCCCCATCTGCGTCCATCTGCGTTCATCTGCGGTTTCGCTCTGCCCGTTTCGTGAGTGCTATAGGATTAAGCCTGTGCTGAAAGTGCTGAAAGTGCCGATTGACAAGAAGGCTGTCTCGCCTTCAAATGGTAGTGAATTAATGTCCGAAATGGTCTACCATCGAAAGGAGACAGCCATGACCGTCAACAGCCTAATGCAGAAACGCTCTGCAATCAAGCCCGACACCCTCATCGTCGGGATCGATGTCGCCAAGTTCAACCACGTCACCCGCACCATGGTGCTTGGCGGCGAGATCGGCCGGCCGCTCAGCTTCCCCAACAGCCGTGACGGGTTTCTAGCCCTGTCTGCCGAGATCGAGGCTCGGAAGCCGGCTCCGGCCTCGGCCGTCATCGTCGGGTTGGAGTCGACCGGCATCTACTGGATCAACCTCGCCCGCTGGCTTGCCGAGCACGGCTACCAGGTGGTCCAGGTCAGTGGCCTGTACGTTCACCGCGCCAAGGAACTGACCGACAACAGCCGCGGGACGAGTGACGGCAAGGATGCGTTGCTTATTGCTGACCTTGTAGCCCAAGGTAAGTATCTGGGCTTCGTCCGACCCGCCGGCGTGCTGGCCGACCTGCGCCAGTTGGTCGGTTTGCGTCAGCGGCTGGTGCATGAGCGTGCTGCTAGTGTCTACTTGCAATAATGTTAGATATATGGTAGTATCTTGGGTGAAA
>CAZQZR010000232.1:0-3939 GCA_964597845.1 uncultured bacterium
GCGATGACGTCCATTACGATTGCGCCGGCCCCAAGGGCCGCGCGCGCCGCGCTTTCGCCACTCATCGTCAGCACCACGCCGGCGACCATCATCTGCAGGCCGCCGCCCGCCGAAGACGTCGAAATATAGACGTCGGTGCCTTCTTTGTCACCCTTCTTTGGCTTGATGATGGTTTCGCCGTCGAGCAGCTTGATGCCGGACAGTTCCTCGACTTCCATCACCGAGTTCAGTACGCCCCGCGTCACGTCTTCGAACGGCGCCTCGACCGTGGTCGGCGCTTCTCCGCGCGTGCTCAGACGGAACTCGGTGCCGCGCTTCTCGATCAGGATGGCCTTGGTGGTAGTCGAGCCGCAGTCGGTCGCCAGAATCCGGGTTATCTTATCCTTTGCTATCACGTTTTCCATCCTCCAGTCCGGGGATCAACATAGACGCCACGAAGACACGAAACGGAAGGGTGCGGAGACATGGTGGTTCGTTTCACCCGGCTGCCTGGTTTCGTGGCTTCTTGTTTCGGGGTTCGTCCTCCAGCCTTTCGATAATCTGTATCAAGGCCTCGACATTGGACCGCTCTTCGAGCAGTGCCGCCAGCTCGTCGTACTGATGGAACGGGAACAGTGAGGTTACTATCGGCTGGAAGAAGACCATCAGTTGCGAGCCGACGAAGGAGAGGGGCTTGCTTGATTCAAGCATCACGATGGCTACCGGGGTCAGCTTAAGGTCGACTACCTTCTGCGCAATCTTGGTGAGAATCTCCTCGCGCCGTTCCACCGAGATATCAGAGGCGAACATCTATCTGAGAGGAAGTGGTCGAGAGACCAAGTGATCGAGTGTTCGAGTGAAGGAGCTTTCTACGCAGGCGTTCTCCACTGGATCACTGGACCACTCGGTCACTTCGTTTCACTCCTCGGATAGCATACGTCGAGTTCGCGCGACGCCCGGGCCTCGTCCAACCGGCGCACCGGTGTCGTTACCGGGGCCTGGTGCAGCATGTCCGGGTGGGTCTTGGCTTCGTCCGCAATCTGCCGCATCGCGGCGATGAACCCGTCCAGCGATTCCCGCGACTCGGTTTCGGTTGGTTCAATCATCAGGGCCTCGGGCACAATCAGCGGGAAGTAGATAGTCGGCGCGTGCATACCGTAGTCGAGCAGCCGCTTGGCCACGTCCAGGGTCTTAATGCCGTACTGCTTCAGGTTCGTGCCCGAGAACACTACTTCGTGCAGGCACCTTTCTTTGTACGGCAGGTCATACACGCCATCGAGCCCGGCCCGGACGTAGTTGGCGTTCAGCACCGCGCACTCGGCCGCATCCCTCAGACCGGCGGCTCCCAGCATTCGGATGTAGGTATAGGCGCGCACGAGCACCGCGAACTGGCCGTGGAAACCCATCACCCGGCCGATAGAGTCGGGGCGGTCGAAGTCGAGGTAGAACGAGGATTCAAGGGGTCCAGGATTCGAGGATTCCAGTGCGTCACTTGACCCCTTGATTCCTTGATTCCTTGACTCCTTTCTTGTTACCACCGGCCTCGGCAGGAAGGGTTCAAGCGCCCGCGTCACTGCGACCGGGCCGGAGCCGGGGCCGCCGCCGCCATGCGGGGTCGAGAACGTCTTGTGCAGATTGATGTGCATCAGATCGAATCCCGCGTCCGCGGGCCGGTGGACGCCCATGTAGGCGTTCAGGTTCGCACCATCCAGGTAGACGAGCGAGCCCTGCTTATGCATGATATCGCAGATTCTTTTGGCTTCAGGCTCAAAGATGCCCAGCGTGTTCGGGTTCGTGACCATCAGGCAGGCGACGCAGTCCGAGCAGGCCCGCTCCAGTTCAGCCGGGTCTATCTCGCCCTTCTCGTTCGACTTGACCTGGACCGCCTTGAACCCGGAGAGCGTCACCGAGGCCGGGTTGGTCCCGTGCGCCGAGTCCGGCACGAGGACCACGTCCCGGGATTCCCCGCGCTTATCAAAGTACTTCCGCACCATCATGATGCCGGTGAGTTCGCCGTGCGCGCCCGCGGCCGGTTCGAGCGTCACCGCGTCGAACCCGGTAATCTCTTTAAGCATCTCGCCCAGTTCGTACATCAGGCGCAGCGCGCCTTGGGTCAGCGACTCGGGTTCGAGCGGGTGGAGGCCCGTGAACCCGGGCAGGCGGCACGTCAGCTCGTTGACCTTGGGGTTGTACTTCATCGTGCACGAACCGAGCGGGTAGAACCCCTTATCAACGTGGTGGTTCATGATGGAGAGCCGGGTGAAATGCCGGGCCACGTCAATCTCGCTTACTTCCGGCAGGTCGTTGTCTTTCCGGGCATTTTCACCGGCATCGGCCACGGGTACGTCAAGCGCGGGCAAGGACCACGCCTGCCGGCCCGGGCTTGAGAGTTCAAACAAGGTCTTCTCAGGCATCAGCGTTTCCTCGACGCCACGAAGCGGGCGACCGACCGGTCGTATGTGCGTTCGACATCAGGAGTGAAGTAGCAGGCCGGCAGCTCGTCGCTCGCGCGGTGAAAGGAGATACACTCGCAGCATTTGCCCTTGCGGCTGCAAGGCTCGTACGTGCAGGGGCAACTCTGCTTATTGACCTTGAGGTTGCACTCCATGGCTAGGCTGCGAACTCCTGTTTCAGGAATGCGCAGTAGGCGTCCATTTCGGCCTTCGTGCGTTTCTCGGTCACGGCTACGAGCAGGCGGTTCTTCCATTCCGGGTTGAACCGGTCGAGCGCGACCCCGGCCAGGATGCCGTGTTTCACTGCGGCTTCGACCACGCGGGCGGCAGGAACCGGGGTCCGGACGACGAACTCCTTGAAGAATGGGGCAGAGGTCTCGGTCTCAAACCCGCGCACCGCGGCGATGCCCTGGGCAAGGTAATGGGCCTTGGCCATGCTCTGCCGTGCGACTTCGGCGATGCCGGTCCGGCCCATGGTCGTGAGGTAGACGTTCGCGGCGAGCGCGCACAGGGCTTCGTTGGAGCAGATGTTGGAACTGGCCCGCTCGCGCCGGATGTGCTGCTCCCGCGTCTGGAGCGCGAGCACGAACCCGGTCTTGCCTTCGGTATCCACGGTCCGGGCGACAATCCGTCCGGGCAGGTTCCGGATAAACCTCTTCTTCGCGCTCATCAGGCCGAGATAGGGACCGCCGAAGCTCAAGGGAATCCCCAAGGGCTGGCCCTCACCGACCGCGATGTCGGCGTCATAGGCCCCGGGCGGCTCGAGCGCCCCAAGCGATATCGGGTCGGCGGAGACGACCAGCAGGGCGCCCGCCTTGTGCACAATCTCGCTTGCGCGCCTGACCGGTTCGAGGTTGCCAAAGAAGTTCGGATGCTGGACGATGAGCGCGGCCACGTCCGGCGTGCACATCTGGGTCAGCGCTTCGAGGTCAATCGTGTTGCCGGAAAGCGGGACGGTCTCAATCGGGATGTTCAGGCCGTGCGCATAGGTCCTCACCACCTCGACGTGGGCAGGATTGATGCTACCGGCAAGCAGTACCTTGGTCCGTCGGCTGATGTCCCTGGCCATGTGTGCCGACTCGGCCAGGGCTGAAGCGCAGTCGTACATCGAGGCGTTAGCGGCCTCCATGCCGTATAGCCGGCAGACAAGGGACTGGAACTCGTAGATGGCCTGCAGCGTGCCCTGGCTGACCTCGGCCTGGTATGGCGTGTAGGCGGTGTAGAACTCGGGCCGCGAGATGATGGTGTCCACGATTGCCGGGATGTAGTGGTCATATGCCCCGGCCCCGGCGAAGCATGCCAGCCGGTCACTGCCGGTGTTCTCCGCCGCGAGTTTTCCAAGCTCCCGGATTGCCTCCGGTTCGGAAAGTGGCTCGGGCAGGTCGAGCGGCTGGTTCAGACGGATGCCCGCGGGTATGCCCGCGAACAGCTCCTCGACCGAGCCGACGCCGATGCGCTCCAGCATCAGCTTGCGGTCTTCAGCGGTGTGGGGAGTGAAACGCATCCT
>CAZQZR010000233.1:0-3930 GCA_964597845.1 uncultured bacterium
TGGCAAAGTTCGGAGTCCGGACTTGTTCATTTCCCCTTGGAACTTTCCCCTTCATTCGGCAAAGGGGATAAGTGGAAATGGCAAAGTTCGGAGTCCGGACTTGTTCATTTCCCCTTGGAACTTTCCCCTTCATTCGGCAAAGGGGATAAGTGGAAATGGCAAAGTTCGGAGTCCGGACTTGTTCATTTCCCCTTGGAACTTTCCCCTTCATCATAGCCACCGCTTCCAGGGACCGGGCGCCCGCAACCGGGTTGGTGGTCATGGAGCTGTTGATGTAGTCGACGCCCCGAAGCCGGCGCACGAACTCAAGCCTGTGCGGCAGGCCGGCGAACGTCCGGAGTACGCTCCGAATCGGTGGCATGCCGACGCCGAGCAGCCGGACCGCGGCAATCGCCGCAAGGCAATTCTGGAGGTTGTGCTTGCCCGGCAACCGGACGGCGTCGACCGACAGCACCTTGTCGCCATGAGACCACAGATACCCGGCGGAAAGGTACGCATCGGCCGTCCGGCGCCGCAACGAAAAGAAGTGCTTCGCCGCCGCTCCCCGCCCTGCCGCCGCCCGGACCAGCGCATCATCCTGGTTCAGAACCGCGTGGTCCTCGCTGTCCTGGCGATCCAGCATTCCGAACTTGCACTCGGCATATCGCTGGACGGTGCGGTGACGATTCAAGTGGTCGGGAGCAATATTGAGAATCACCGCTACCTTTGGCTTCAGCCAGTGGGCTCGCTCGAGCTGGAAGCTGGACACCTCGACGACATAGAAGTCTCGTCGTCCGGTCAGCAGCGCAGCCGAAAAAGGCCGCCCCGGCGCGAGGTTCCCCCCGCAGAACACCCTGTTGCCGGCGCGTTCGAGCATCCGCGCAATCAGGGCCGTTGTCGTTGACTTGCCGTTGGTGCCGGTCACCGCGATGACCGGCCCCCGAACAAACCTGCCGGCGAGATCAAGCTCGTCCACCACGGGGACCGAACGCCGGCGCAAACCCCTGACCAGTGGATGCGCGTCACTGATACCCGGGCTGACGACCGCCCAGTCGGCACGGGCGGTCCCGGGCCGTTGCGTCATCGTCATGCCGGCGTTCTTGAGCAACGCTACCGGTCGCGAACTGATTGTCGTCACATTCTCGTCAAACCCCGCGACTCTGGCCCCCGCCTTCAGCAGGAAACGGGCCGCCGCGACTCCCGAACGCCCCAGGCCGACAACCGTAACTCTCGCGCCATCCAAGTCATCGAGTGACGAAATAGTGAATGGTGAATGGTGAAAACCGGATCCGCCTTTCACAATTCTCAATTCTCTCTTCACTATTCTCCTCATCGTATCTTCAGCGTCGCCATCGCCCCCAGGCCGAAGAGCACGGCGAGAATCATGAATCGGGTGACGACCTGCGGCTCCGACCAGCCGGCCAGTTCGAAATGGTGATGCAGGGGAGCCATCCGGAACAGCCGCTTGCCCCCGGTGGCGTGGAAGTAGCCGATCTGCAGGAGCGTCGAGCCGGTTTCCATCACGAGCACGCCACCCACTATCGGCAGCAGCATCTCGTGCTTGCACAGTATCGCGGCGAGACCCAGGATGCCGCCCAGCGGCAGCGACCCGGTATCGCCCATGAACACCTGGGCCGGATACGCGTTGAACCACATGAACCCGAGACAGGCTCCGACCAGGGCCAGGCAGAATACCGTCATCTCTCCGCCGGTCGGTATGAACATGATGTTCAGGTACTGGGCAAGCCGGTAGTGCCCGGACACATAGGAAAGCACGGCATAGCTGCCAAGCGCGATCGTCACCAGCCCGGCAGCGAGGCCGTCAAGCCCGTCCGCGAGATTGACCGCGTTCGACGCGCTGACGATGACGAACATTACAAACGGTATGTAGAGCCAACCGAACTGTACTATCACGTTCTTGAACAATAACACGTTCGTGGTTGAACGGTTCGCCGGGTCCACCGGAATGAAGTACAGCACCGCGCCGACAACGAACGCCAGCCCGAACTGACTCACCAGCTTGGCCGTCTTGCTCAGCCCGCGCGGTTTTCTGAGCCTGACCTTGATATAGTCGTCGATGAACCCGAGCAACCCGAGCGCGACCGCGACCAGCAGGCCGAGCTGAATCTGACGGTTCCGCAGGTCGGCGAAGAGAAGCACCGCGACGATCCCCGCCGCCAGTATCAGGACCCCGCCCATCGTCGGGGTCCCGGCTTTCCCTTTGTGGCTTTCCGGCACCTCATTGCGGATGTTCTGGCCGATGTTGAGCCGCCGGATGAGCCGGATCAGCGACGGCCCAAGCAGGAGCACGAGCAGGATGGAGAGCGCGCCGGCCGCCGCCGCTCGGAAGGTGATGTACCTAATCAGATTCAGCGGGCCGTATGTCTCGCGCAGCGGGGTCAGCAGGGCGTACAGCACTAGCCCATCCCCTGCAGTACCTCGCGGATCGTCTCTCGGTCGTCGAAGTGCCGGCGTTCGGTACCGACAATCTGGTAGTCCTCGTGCCCCTTGCCGGCCACCACGACCGCATCTCCCGGTTTTGCCTCGGCCAGGGCGCGTCGAATCGCCTCCCTCCGGTCGGGCTCAACGACCTTCTCGGTCGAACCCATTCCCCGGACGATCTCATCAATGATCGCCTGGGGCGACTCACCGCGCGGGTTGTCGGAAGTAACCACCGACACGTCAGCGAGCTGCACTACCGCCTCACCCATCAACGGTCGCTTGCCACGATCCCGGTCACCGCCGCAGCCGAACACGACTATCACCCTGCCGCTCGTGAATTCCCTGACTGTCGAGATGACGCGGCGCAGCGCGTCGGGCGTGTGGGCGAAATCCACGAAGACCCGGAACGGCTGTCCGGCGTCGACCGGTTCGAGCCGACCGGGAACCGCGACCAGGGCCTCGGCCCCGGCCGCCATCAACTCCGGCGACCAGCCCAGCGCCTTGCCGGAGCCGAACGCGGCCAGCAGGTTGAGCAGATTGTACCGGCCGGCCAGCTTCAGCCGCACCGGCCAGACTCGACCGTCTGCGTTCACCTCGCAGTCCAGACCGTCCGGCCGCACTCCGCTCACCTTGCCCCAGATGTCCGGCACCGGATCCAGGTCCGGCCTCGTACCGTAGGAGATAACCCGGGCCCGCGCCTGGTGCGGGATGTCCCGCCCCATCGCGTCGTCGAAATTGACGACTGCGGTCGCGCTCGGTATCAACCCGGCGAAGAGTCTCATCTTCGCTTCGCGGTATGCATCAATGGTCCGGTGAAAGTCCAGGTGGTCCTGGGTCAGATTGGTGAAAGTGCCGACCTTGAAGTCCAGATCGAACACCCGGTCCAGGGCGAGCGAGTGTGAGGAGACCTCGGCAACGCAGAGCGGCACCTGTTTCTCTACGAGCTTTGCGAGCAACTGCACGAAATCCAGGCTCTCCGGCGTAGTCTGACCGGCCCTCCGGGATTCGCTCCCGTCCCAGTACTCGATTGTCCCGACGAACCCCGGCTCAATACCGGCTTGCCTCGCCATGGCCCGCAGCAGGAAGGTCGTCGTCGTCTTGCCGTTCGTGCCGGTGACGCCGACGAGGTTCAGCTTCCGGGCCGGGAAGTCGTAGAAGCGGTTCGCAACCTGCGCCAGAAACCGACGAGGGGTCTTCGTCTGTATGACGGCCACCCAGTTCTTGCGCACGCTGTTGACGTCGGTTGTTGCCACCGCGACCGCGCCGCGGTTGACCGCCTCGTCAATGTACTGCTGTCCGGAGACCTTGAATCCCTCGATCGCCACGAACAAATAGCCTGGTTTCACCGCCCCCGAGTGGTAGGCCAGCCCTTTCACCTCCACGGCCGAATTGCCCTGTACGGTGCATGGAACGCCTTTGGTCAGGTCCGCGATACGCTTCATACCTGTTTCATCAAGTTGTGAATTGCGAATGGTGAATAGTGAAATCCGAATCCGCCTTTCACAATTC
>CAZQZR010000234.1:0-3914 GCA_964597845.1 uncultured bacterium
CTTGTCTTCTTTGAACTGGAAGTGATAGGGCAGCGGGAACCAGACCCGCACCGGCTGCCCGTAGTGCTCAGCCGGGCTGAATGAGGCGCGCAGTGCGCTAGCGCACGCCGACGAGTCGGCAGCCTCGTAGCCGGAAGACCGCACAACCCGAGCCGCCAGCACCGCACCGTCAAAATCCACCAGTGCCTCTACGTCAGCGTTGCCGCTGAACGAATACTGCTTCAGTTCCAGCGGGTAGCCGGCCGGCTCCACGGCAATCGGCTGGGGTGGCTTCTGTACCTTGTAGAAACTGACCGTGTTCCCGAAATCACCTATGAGAGGGATCACCGAGGCGTTCCAGTAACGTAGCATCCCCGGATGGTTGAACCTGAGCGTGACCGTGTCGCCCGGAAGAGCCACCGCGCCTGAATCCGGCGACTGCGACGCCACGAAAAACAGAGGCACCGCTGCGGTGTCGGTTTCGACCTGCTCGAACCGGCTCACCAGTCCGAGCTTCCTGAGCGCGCGGTGCGCGTGGTAGATATCCTGGCCGACGAGTCCCGGCACAGACAGCGAATCGGCGGCTGCGCCGACTGAAACCAGCACGACCATCACGATGAACGCCGCTTCTGCTCTTCGGCTCATGTTTCATCTTATTCGGCCCAACGCCTCATGTCAAACCCGTTGAAACTCAGAGCGCCCGCGGAGGCGGGCGCTCTGAAGTCTCGGTGGAACTCGCTGCTAGCGAATCAGTGTCAGCTTGCCGGCCATGCGCTTGCCGTCAAGCGCATACCGGTACATGTAGACGCCGTTCGGCACCAGCGCGCCGGACTGAGACCGGCCGTCCCATACGGCGCTGAACCGTCCCGGCTCGCTCCGGCCGCTCGCCAGAGTCCGCACGGTCCGGCCCGCCGCATCGAATATGGTAAGGGACACGTTGCCGCGATGCGGCACCGCATATGACAGCCGCGTGTCGCGGCCGAACGGATTCGGCTTCGCAACTACGTCCAGTCTCACCGGTGTGGCACCCGGCTGCTCGGCCACTCCCGGCGGAATCACCAAATCCACGGGGATCTTCTGGACCACGGCAGGGTTCTGCGTCGCCGGACCCTCGGGCGAGTTAGTAGTCGACACGTAGAACCCAGCGATGGAATCGATCTCGTATATGACGAACATGGTGTCAGGGTCACCCGCGACCGCGAGGTCGATGACCGACGGGAATCGCATCGAATAGGAGCCGGCATCGGTCAGCTTGAGCGCCGCGCCCCAGCTGACGCCGTTGTCGTTCGAGCCCGACGCGAAGATGTCGGCACGCAAATCCATCGTGGCCGGTTCGTAGTTCAGCGGGTCAAACTGCTCCCAGACGACGAACAAGTTGCCGTCGTTGTCCTGGCCGATGTTCGGACGGCAGGCGAACGCCGCGTTGTACCCGAGACTAACGCCGGAGGCAAACGAATCGGCAGTTGCGAGATGGATCAGGCTCCACTGTGGGGTGTTGTCTGGGCAGTAGTGCCAGACCTGCGAGGGATAGCCCCGGATTGAGTCGAGCGTTACCGGCGCGAGATTGGCCACTACGTGAAACCTATCCTGCCTGTCATACCACGGGAACATCGACGTGATGTGGTAGCTCGTCAACGTGTCCCCGCCGAAGGCAGTCGGGGGATCCAGCAACGTCGGGCCATCCCATGTTGCACCGCCATCGGTGGTGAAGTCAACGTAGCCATGCTCGGGGCCGCTTCCCACAGCCCCCTGGACGTCCCAAGCCAAGGCGACCTTACTCGACACCTTTGAGGCGGCGATGTTGTGGGTCGGGAAGCCCGGACTCGGGACAAACCCCGTGACCGGGGTTGCCCAGTTGGGCCAGTTACCGGGCGCAATGCTGCCGTAGATCAAGTCGTAAGCGGCAGTGATCGCGAAGATGTTGATCTGGCCGTCCTGTCCGACCGAAATCGGCGGCCACTGGCAAACGCCGAGGCCCATCGAATCGGCATAGTCCCAGAGCCCGGCACCCGGGGCTGCGTCTCTGGCAAGCCATGGCATGATGTCGGCGCCGACGGCGACGTGGCCGCCGATGACGGCCACCCCGCTCGTCGGGTCGGCATCAATGTTGCCAAAGCCCGCGCGTTTCGGAAAGACGTTCACGCCCCCCGCCATGAAGTCTCCCGGGTCGGCGTAGATCCATGTGCGCGACGCGTACTCGTAGTAGTTGTAGCGCATGTTTCGGTTCGGGAAGTCCTGGCCCGTGAGATCGGGGCAGTACATCCACACGGCGTGCACTCCGTAGGTCGGCGAGTTTACGATCGCGCTCAGTCTCGGGCCGTTGGCCCACCAATCGTAGGTCGTGCCACCGATGGTGTCAATGGTGCCGACAAGGGCCCGGGCCTCGCGGCTCGGACCCGAGCCGGGCTGCGGGCTCGACGGAAGTATCTTCCCTTCAAGCGAAAGTACCTTCCCTTCAACGGGAAGCACGGTCATGGGCTGCAGGGACACGGCGAACATGAGCGCCGGTGCCAGCAGCAGCAGGGTCACGATACTGCGCATTTACTTCCTCCTCTGTTGGTTCCGTTTACTACTTCGCTCAACCGGACGTGTCCGGCTGATTCCGTGCTGTCAAAATTCTAGTTGCCAGTCCACGCCAGTCAAGCGACAAAAGCAGGGCTAGAGCTCGAACTCGCCCCGGCCCGCCACGACGACCTTGCCGCCGACCCGCACGGAAATGACGGCGCCCTTCTCTTCGCCCTGCAGGTACAGAAGCGACGGCCGCTTCATCTCCACGCCCTGCTCGGTGTAGATAGCGAAGTCGCTCGCGCCCAGATACCGGTGCCGCGTCAGCCACGCGCACAGACAACCGTTCGCGCTTCCGGTCGCCGGGTCCTCGGGCACGTCATAATAGTCGCAGAACACGCGCACGTGCAGCCGGCACTGCGGGTCAACCGTCTCCGGCGAGAACGCCAGCACCGCCTTCGCCTCAAGCCCTCCGGTAAGCCGGTAATACTCAGCCAGGTTCACCCTGATGTCCTGCATCGCTTTCAGGTGCCTGACCGGCACAATCAGGAACGAAAGCCCAGTCGAGACCTCTTGGCATGGGAACCGGCCGTCAATCGCATCCGGCGCGAGCCCAAGCACTCGGGCCGCCTCCGCCGGCTCAACGCTCTTCCCGAACTCGGGCGGCTTCTGCGTCATCACCAGCCGCTCTCCCCCGTCCTCCACCGCGACCGGCACCACGCCGACCTTCAGGTCCAGCCTGACCTCATCGGCCTTTCGGCCGAGAAACTTGTCCCATATCACGTATGCGGTTCCCAGCGTCGGATGCCCGGCAAAAGGGACTTCGCTGGCGGGTGTGAAAATCCGCACCGGCCACCCGCGCTCATTCGGCTTGTCCGCGAGGATGAACGTTGTCTCGCTGAAGTGAATCTCACGGGCAAGAGTCTGCATCTCTTCGGCCGAGAGTCCTGCCCCGTCCGGAAACACCGCAAGCTGGTTCCCCTCGAACCGCTTCCGTGCAAACACGTCGCAGATTATGAACTCGCGCTTCATTGCTCAGAATCCTAGCTCCGCTGGTTCACCAGGTCAAGCAGTCTTTGCCCAGGCCGAGACAGCCGGTGCCGTACCAGTGCGGGATGCGGGCGCCCTCGACTGACTCGCCGGCCAGTACCCGGCAGCAAGAAAGGCAACACGCGGGCGGAGTTCGGCAGCGGGACTCCGCCCGCATCGTTCGTGGCCTTCTCACGGCGCAACCGGTGCCGCGACGTTGAAGACGTCAGTCCGGATCGCCTGCAACACCGCCTGGGTCAGGCCTCTTGCAGTCCACTTCGTGATCAGGACCGCAGCTTCCTTCGCGAGCGACTCGCCGGAAATCTCCTTTCGGGAGAGCTTCCAGATCTCGCGCCCGAAGTCGAGGTAGAACGGGTACATGATGGTCGCGACGCCCGCGC
>CAZQZR010000235.1:0-3904 GCA_964597845.1 uncultured bacterium
GCGATGCCGCCTATCGAGTCTGCGCACATTGAGGCAAGCGTAGGCCGGGCCAACAACTCCAAGGGGCCGTGATAGTAAAGCCGTGCCGGCGCTTCTGCTCCCAGCCGTTCGATGAGGCGCTTCGGGTAGCGCGAATCAGACCGCTCTAGGACTTGATATTCCACAGCTTCCTTACGGCCTCGTCTACCTGCCTCTCGATTTCATCGGTCGCCTTGTCTGCCTTCACCAGCGCGTGCGCCTCTTCGGAAAGCTCAGCCAGCCGCGCGTGCAGCTTGTTCTTGGCGTCGAACTTCGGGAACGCCACGTTCTCCATCACCGAAGGCGCGCCAAACCCGCGACCGGCTGACGAGAAACTCCGTATGTAGTCGTCAACCACGTGCGAGTCCAACACGGCGCAGAGATAGTGTGCCTCCTGCCGGTCATCAAGCGCGAAGAAAGCCGTCGTGTCGGTGGAGATAAGCGTCTTGGTGCTGAAGGGCGTCTTGAGAGTCGAAAGCACAACGGCTTCAATCCGGCTGGCCATCCGCTTCCAGGTAACTCGGTACTTCGCCACCGAGTATTCGCCGATACCATACATGGCGTAGAACTCGGTCTTCTCCGCGAACTCGCGCACAATTCGCGAGCCACGCGACAGCAGGACGTTCTTGAACTGATTCAGGTAGGCATACGTCAACGGGACCTCGGACATCATCCAGTCGTGCGGGTATGGCTCGCGCGTCTTCGGGTCTTGAGACATGACGACGTAGCAGTTCGACTTGATGCCCCAACGAGTGATGTCACCGCCCGAAACAGCAGGGTGAACGAGCGTGGGCTCTATCGAGACCGACACAGACTTGATTTCCCGTTTCCCACGGTCGTGCATGTTCTCAATCACCAGCAGCCCATCCGGCCTGACTTCCTTCACGCGAAGCCAGAACACGCCGTAGGGCTCTGTGCTGGCACCTCGGTAAGCCTTGTAGGGACTCGCGCCTTTCAGGTGCGCCAAGACCGCTAGCTCGTCGCAGGATGCCGTTTGCCATGAGGAGCTCGGTCTGTCCGGGTCAACCGGCACCGCATCCATGGATTGTCGGGTTGTACTGCTCTTGACCTTCTCCAGTTCCCATTGAGGCGGAATCGGGCCGACGCCCTGTTTGCGCTCCCAGACCTTCACGGGGACAGGGTAGCGCGTGCGCTTGCCCTTCTGCAAGGCGAAGATGGCGGTCTTGTTCGCGGCGCGGAATGGCAGCAGATTGACCATGTCTTCCATCCAGAGCATCTTGAGCGGTACGCGTTTGTCCTTCAGCTCAAAGCCCCGGAATCCTTCGCCTGCGCCCTTGGACTTGAAGACTTCCATCGTGATGACGAAGCCCAGCTTGCCGCCCGGCTTCAGGTAGTTGTCGGCGCAGGCATAGACGAAGAGCATCGAGAAGTCCTTCTCGCCCGCGCCCAGCCTGGTCTCGTGGCCTTTGAGCGAGAAGAGGCCGTAGTTTTGCCACATCCTGAGCGTGGCCTTGCGGTATTCAGCCGAGAGGTAACCCCAGCGAATCCATGGTGGGTTGCCGACGACGAAGTCGAACTTCTCGAGGAATACCGGGGCGAATGCGTTCTTGATGTACCTCGCCCAGATGCCGTTCTCGCCTGCCTCGTCCAGCTTCCGTATCTTCTCGTAGACCTTGAGCAACATCTCGGCATCGGGTTCACGCAGCTTGAAGTCTCGCTCCAGCCATGCCCGGAACTCGGGCACCGGCATCCGCCTGCGTTCTTTGCCGATGCCTCGGATGGCTACGTCAACCATGCCGGTGAACTTGTCTATCATCTCGCGGTTCTGCATGACCAGCGGGAATTCATAGTCGCCTTTGCTCGTGGTGAAGACAAGCCGGTCGTCCAAGTCCAGCTTGCCTTCCTCGACGTAGCGCGAGGGCGCGCGCACCGAGTCGCAGAGGTAGACCGGCAGCGCAATGGGCCGCACATAGGGAATGAACCGCGCAAAGGCAATCAGGTAGTTGGTGCGGGAGGCGAGAACCGCGAGCGGGTTTAAGTCGAATCCGACGATGTTCGCGAGGATGTGCTCGCCGAGTTCCTTCATCGCCGCCGGCGTTCGGGCGCGGTTGGTGTGGATTGCGCGGTGGATTGCCTGCACCAGGACTGTGCCTGAGCCGGAGGCCGGGTCGAGAAAACGAGTGTCCTTCTTGCCTTTGTAGCCGGTGCGGTCTATCAGGTATCCGGCCAGCCAGTTGGGCGTGTAATACTCGCCGAGGGTATGCCGCAACTCGCGGGGCACGATGTCTTCGTACAGGTTCTGCAACAGGTCACGAGTCCAGTCCGGCTCCAGTATCGGGGTTGCCGGCTCGAATTGTGCCAGCCCGCGAATGACACCGCGTATCGCCTTGCCGAGGTCATTGTCCCAGGCATCGATATACCATGAGAAGAAGTCGGCCTCAAGGAAGTTGGTGATTCCGCGCTCCAGAAACTCCGCCCCGCTCTCCATCTCTGACAGTCGGTCGCGCAGCGTCGAGTCCGGGAGAGCATCTAGACCCGCAACAAATGACTCGATGTTCGCGTCGCGCTGGAGCGCAACCAGTTCCAGCGCAACGAGCTTCATCAGCAGCGCATAGTAGGTGTGAATGGCAAACAGTAGTTGAGGCAACCGCACGCCGCCCGGCAGTTTGTACAACTGGGCTGTCCGGGCCGCGGCTTCCTCAGCCTTGCCGATTTCCTCGCCGTAGACGATACCGAAGATGCGTTCCCACTCGTCGAAGAACGTGCGCACGCGGGAGAGTGACTGCTGACGTTGAGCGCGCATGACTGCGGCATAGAGCTGCGATACTGCCTGGCAGGCGATGTCTTGAGGTGGTGCAAAGACCGCGGCAAGCGCCTGAGCGGTCAGGGGCTGGCGTTCGGCCGCGCGCAGGTAGATAAGCAGGCTGGCGATGCTCGCCGTGCTGACCGGATAGGGTCCGAGCACCTGGAAACCCCGCCGAATGTCGGCGTCCGGGAACAACAACTGGTCAGCGCCCACCTGAGGAACCGGGAGTTGCAGTTGCGTTCCGCTCTTGCTGAAGAGGACGAACATGACCTGCTCGCCGTCAATGGCGATGCCGACTGCTTTCTCCAGGTAGTCCTCGTGGTCCCCTCCAGACTTGGCAGCGTCTGCCGCAAGGTAGCCCTCAAGCTGTTGCGCGGCGGCGGCGGCGTCAGTCCTGCTTGCCAGTCGGCCGGGGCGCTTGTATTCAATCGTAAGGTAACCGTAAACACTGTCGCGACGACCCCCGAATACAGTCGTCGTCTTCTCGTAACGGACCATGCTCACGTCAATCCCCATCTGCTTCATTGCCGACCGAAGAATCGGCTCGACCGCCATCTTGACGTCCTCTTCAGAGTGGGACTTCGCGGCCGCGTCGAGAATTAGCCGCGCGATCCGCTCAGTATTGACCTGCCAGTGTTCTTTCGACGGCGTCATCCGCAGTTCATTCCGCTTCTGTGTCTCGCTGGTGCCATGATAGGCTGTTACTATGCCACGGCTCTCGTGTTAGGTCAAGGTTATCGTCTGCGTCGCAGACTCGGCGGAGGGCGCAGCATTCGCGATTGCCGTTCGCCGGTTTGGACAGAGAGCCTGACCAAGAGCGGGTCAGAGAGCTTGACCAAGAGCTGGTCAGAGAACCTGACCAAGAGTGGGTCAGAGAGCCTGACCAAGAGCGGGTCAGAGAGCCTGACCAAGAGCCGGTCAGAGAGCCTGACCAAGAACCGGTCAGAGAGCTTGTCCAAGAGCGGGTCAGAGAACCTGTCCAAGAGCCGGTCAGAGAACCTGTCCAAGAGCGGGTTAGAGAGCCTGACCAAGAACCGGTCAGAGAGCCTGTCCAAGAGCGGGTTAGAGAGCCTGACCAAGAACCGGTCAGAGAGCCTGACCAAGAGCGGGTCAGAGAGC
>CAZQZR010000236.1:0-3880 GCA_964597845.1 uncultured bacterium
GAAGTGCGGGCTCCCTTCCTTCGGGCCGACCTCCTCGTGCTGGCGGCGACGCTTGTATTTGTGGTCGGCGGCGGTCTGCTCTTGCTCGTCGTGACCGCGCCGGGCCGGCGCCGGCTGCACGAAAGCGAAGAATTCACCCGCCGCATCCTCGCCGCCAGTCCCGACAGCATCAAAGTGCTCGACCTCGACGGCAGGCTGCTGTACATGAACGAAGGAGGACGCCGGCTGCTGGAAATCGACGACCTGTCGACCGTCCTCAACACATCCTGGACGGACCTCTGGCAGGGCAGGGATCACGAGGCGGCGCTTGGGGCCATCGCCGCGGCGAAAGCAGGGGGCACTGGAACCTTCGAGGGCTGCCGTCCATCGAACAAAGGCACGCCCAAGTGGTGGGAAGTGGTCGTCACGGCGTTGGGCGGGCCGGACGGGAAGGCGGAGCGCCTGCTGGCGGCTTCTCGCGACATCACCGAACGCAAGCGGGCCGAGGCGGAGTTGGTGAAGTACCGCGACCACCTCGAGGAACTCGTGCACGCACGGACCGTGGAACTGGAACAGTCCAACAAGGAACTGGAGGCCTTTTCGTATTCCGTGTCGCACGACCTGCGCGCGCCGCTGCGCGCGATTAACGGCTTCGCCCAGGCTCTACGGGAGGACTGCGCAGCCCAGCTCGACGCGGTCGGACGGGACTACCTCGACCGGATGCGCACCTCGTCCCGCCGCATGGCGGAGCTGATTGACCACCTGCTTAACCTTGCCCGAATTGCCCGGCTGCCGCTGGAGCGCGGGACGGTCGACATGACGAAGTTGACGCGGACGATTGCCGGAGAGCTGCACGAGGCCGAACCGGCAAGGCAGGTCGAGTTTGTGATTCCGGACGGTATGGCTACGCAGGCCGACCCAGTGCTGGCCGGAATGGTGCTGCGCAACCTGCTGGGCAACGCCTGGAAATTCACCGGCAAGCACCCGACCGCGCGCATCGAAGTCGGCGAAACCGTACGCGACGGCGAACCGGTGTGGTTCATCCGGGACGATGGCGCGGGTTTTGACATGACCTACGTTGACAGCCTGTTCGTGCCGTTTCAGCGGCTCCACGCGGCCACCGATTTCGCCGGTACGGGCATCGGGCTCGCCACGGTTCAGCGCATCGTACGCCGGCACGGCGGACGGGGATGGATTGAGGGCGCGGTCGAGAAGGGCGCCACGTTCTATTTTGCGTTTCAGACGGCAACCAAGGAGGAATAACCAATGGACAATAATCCGGTGAGGAGCATCCTGCTCGTCGAGGACAACCCGGACGACGAGGAACTCGCGCTCCGCGCATTGCGCAAGCGCAATATCGGCAACCCAATAGTAGTCTGCCGCGATGGCGCCGAGGCGCTCGAATACGTCTTCGGAACCGGCAAGTACGCGGGACGTAACGTGGCCGACTCCCCGGCGGTCACATTGCTTGACCTGAAGCTACCCAAGGTTGACGGGCTTACCGTGCTGGAGCGGATTCGCGCCGACGAACGGACCCGGCATATACCGGTGGTGGTTCTCACGTCCTCGAATCAGGAAATGGACATCGTGCGCAGCTACCGCCTCGGGGCCAACAGCTTCGTGCGCAAGCCGGTCGAGTTCGAGCAATTCATGGAGGCCGTCCAGCAACTCGGCCTCTACTGGCTGCTCCTGAACGAACCGCCGCCCGCCCGGACGTAGATGCCGAGGCACGCACTTTCGGCAGGACCCGAAAACCGACATGGAACCGCTAAGGACGCCGGGATCGCCAAGTGGGAGAATAGTGAGCACAGAATTGAAAGTTGTGAAGCTCGAATCCGCCTTTCACTATTCACCATTCCTAATTCACTATTTCGCCGTGTCACGGTGACCCGATAGCGTTCGCCATCGGCAGGGACTTCTAGCATGCCGGTCAAGCTGTGGCAAGGATGGTCGTCGGTTCAGACGCGGCTCACATTGGCGATGCTCGCCGCGGCGACAATCGCCGTGCTTGCGCTCGTCCTGTCACGGAGAAGCGAGACTCGCAGGACGGACGCCTACATGGCTGCCGAGGCGAAAGAAGACGGGCAACTGCTGGACCGGACGCTCGAACTGGCGGGCGGTTCGCTCGCGACGTTTGCCAAGGACTACTCGCTCTGGGGCGAGATGGTGCAGTTCGTCCAGACCGGGGACCGGACGTGGGCGAACGTAAACATAGATGTAGGGATAGGCACGTACCAGGCCAGCGCGGCGTGGGTGTTTGACACGACCGGGGCACTGGTATACGAGGTGCGCGATTCCATCCTCGAAACCACTCCCGAACCGTTGCCGCCTGGATTCGCGGTCAAGAACATGTTCGGCGACAGCCACTTCTGCTACTTCTTCATCGCGGGACCTGACGGCCCGGTTGAGATACGCGGCGCGACAATTCAACCTTCCGAGGACGACGAGCGCAAGACGCCAGTACGTGGATACTTCCTGGCCGCGCGGTCGTGGAACCGGGAGTACCTGGCCGGGCTGACACGGCTGACCGGGAAGACGATAGCGGTTGGGCCGGCCCGCGACGGGGCGAAGCCGACCGCGGAAGTCGCCCGGCAGTCAGGTGAAATCACGTTCACGAGGCCTTTGCCCGGCCCGCAGGGCAAACCCGAGCTGATGCTCACAGCATTGTTCCGGCCCGAGTGGATCGCGATGGCCCGGCGCTCCAGCCGCAACCTATCCAGGCGACTGGCCGTGCTGGCTCTACTCGGTATTCTCGGACTGACGCTGACGCTCTGGCTCTGGGTGACGCGGCCGCTGGGCCGGATCAGGCGCAGCCTTGAGACAGGCACCACGGAGGCACTGAAGCCGCTTGAGCGCAACCGCACGGAGTTCGGACAACTGGCGCAATTGGTGGACCAGTCATTCGTCCAGAACGCGGCCCTGACCAAGGAAGTCGCCGAGCGCAAACAGGCCGACGCGCAGATTGAGCAGCTTTCCCGGTTCCCAGCAGAGAATCCGAGCCCGGTACTGCGCATCTCATCCGACGGGACGCTGGTCTATGCGAACCCGAGCAGCAAACCGATGCTCGATACCCTGAAGCGCAACCTTGGCGCGCGCATGCCGGAAACCTGGCGGGAACGAACCCAGAAGGCGCTATCCAGCGGGAAACAAGACGAGTTCGAAGAGGCCTACGGGAGCGCTGCCTATTCGTGGCTGCTGACCCCGATTGCGGACCAGGGCTATGTCAACGCGTACGGACGGGACATCACCTCAGGGAAGCAGGCCGAGGCCGCGCTCCGCGAGAGCGAAGCGCGGTTCAGAGGCATCTTCGATGCCGCGCGGGACGGAATAGCACTGGCCGATGTCGAGACCGGCCGCTTGGTCACAGCCAATGGCGCTTTCTGCAGCATGCTCGGCTACACTCCGGAGGAAATCGTACGGTTGTCTGTCCCCGACTTCTACCCGTCGGACTCGCTGGCCTACGTCAAGGAGTCGTTCGAAATGCAGGCCGCAGGCAAAGCTTCACACTCCGCCGACATCCCGATGAAACGCAAAGATGGCAGCGTCTTCTACGCCGACATCAACTCCACAGCGATGTCGCTGGGCGGTAGAAACCTCCTGATAGGCGTTTTCCGCGACGTCACCGAGCGCAAGCATGCCGAGGAAGCACTGCGAACCAGTGAAGCGCAACTATCGAATGCTATGGAGATAGCAAAGCTGAGTTACTGGGAGTATGACGTAGCTGACGACCTGTTTACCTTCAACGACCACTTCTACGCCCTCTTCGGCACGACGGCCGAGAAGGTCGGCGGCTACAAGATGGCGTCGGCCGAATACGCCCGACGGTTCGTGCATCCGGATGACGCAGCGATGGTCGGGATCGAGACGCGGAAGGCAATCGAAACAACCGACCCGCATCTCA
>CAZQZR010000237.1:0-3835 GCA_964597845.1 uncultured bacterium
ACCTGCTGCCGATCGGCGTCGCCATAGCGACGATGATAGTGGCGCAGTTCGTCAACGCCACCGGTTGGGCGCCATGGTTCCCGTGGTGCGTAGCCATGACCAGCGGAGTCGCGGAAACACACATCACCGCCGCCAGCCTGGCAGTCGTCATCCTCACCGGCGCGCTCGGCATGGTCGCCACCCTCCTCTGGTGGGAACGCTCCGACCAGACGGCGTAGCCACGCGCGCCCGCAACTTGTGACCCGTAACCCGCAACTCCCCACTGGACACTGGTCACTGGTAACTGGTTCCTCGCGGCGCAGCCGCGTGAGCCCTTGACTCGCGGGCCAGCGCTGCTATCCTGTCCCTGAAAGAACGACGGCTGGAGTCCTGCCGGGCACGAGCGTCATGGCAGGAACTCCGGCGCGGCGTCCACTGACGGAGACAAAGGAGCAACATGTCCGCCCGAACTTTGCCTGAACTCGAAGCCCTCATCGCCCGGCTCTCGCCGGCCGACCAGTTGCGCCTGCTCGAAGACCTGGCTCATCGCCTGCGTGCCCGGGTGGCCGCGAACGAGCAGCCGGAGGCCGAACCATTCGGTTCCCAGCTTGCCATGATGGCCCGCGACCGCGACATCCGAAGGGAGCTTCAGGCGATTGACCGCGAACTCACCGGAACGTCGCTCGCTTGACCCCAAGCGCTTTCCTGACAAACCCGCGGGCCGGATGTCAGACGATGCGATGCTTCAGGTCGAAGACGCGGTCCGTCGCTGCCTCGGCCTGTGAGTGTGAGCGAACACCCCGCGATGCAGTCCGAACCCCGCCCGGCCGTGACGGATTTGGAGTTAAGTAATGTGTCCCCGAAATCCGCAAGTAATGTGTCCCCGAAATCCGCAACCCTCGGCAAGGAAATGAGCACGGGAAGCAACACGCATCATGCCTAGGTGGTTCGCCATCGTTGCCAGCGCGGGGACGGTTGTGGTTGCGCTCGCCGTGTTTCTGCACGGGGTGGCCCTGCTTGCGGCCGTCGCTATCACGCTGTCATTCTCCGCGTGGGCTCTCGCACAATGGCGTCGACACGACCGCGACAAGAAACTGAAGGCCGTGGCGTTCGAGCAGCTCCAGGATGCTCTGCGGAACGTCAACTCAAGCCTGCTCGGCCGCGTCAATGACGTCGCGCGCGCGCCGGAAATGTGCGTGGGCGTCGTTCAGGTTCTGATCGAGCTCGCTCAGCACAGAGCTGACCCAACTGAGCGGTACTGGGCATACATCGCGCTTGGGCAGATTGGAGGCATGACGGCCAGGAAAGCCATCATGCGTGGCCTCAAGAGGGAGGGAAACGAGTTCGCTCAACGGGGTGTGCAGGAAGCAATGAAACTGGTAGGACTCTCTCCCCGAAAGCGGCGGAGAGGGTGTGACTCCAGAATGAACAGGAGGTAGGATGCCAACAACGAAGCGTCTGCTGGCGGTTGCCTTCATGGCAGCCGTATTCGCAATCGGGTGCGGTGGGAGCAAAGCTGGTCCGGGCAAGGTACAAACCCAGGGACCCGCGGTGAAAGCCATGGCCGACACCGTTTCCCAAGACGTAGGGACAGTGGGCAAGTCGTCGGGCGGCACGAGAGGGGCACCGGTGGTCCTCATGGAAGAGAACCACCTATCGCGAGTCGGACAGCTTCAGTTAGCAGTGATGCTGGTCCGGCTCCGCAGCCGCTACGGACTGAGAGACATCGCACTCGAGGGCTACTTGCAGGGAGGTCCCGAAGTCAAGGCCGACTGGTTCGCCCGCCTTGCGCGCGGGGACACACTAGCGCGTGCTCGAGTTGCGGTGCGGCTACTCGCGGAGGGAGAGGTCAGTTGCGCCGAATTCATGAAGCTCGTCTATGACGACGTGCTGCTTCATCCCATTGAGCAGGCAGGGGAGTATAACGTCGTTCTTGACGATACAGCGGCGCAGGCCCCCGTCCTTTATCTGTTCAAGATCGCAGGACGCTCACTGCGCGACGAGCACCTGCCGAAGCTACAGCGTCTGCAGGGCGAAGTCGAGAGAGCAAGCGGAGAGGAGAAGCTTAAGAAGCTCCGCGAGATGCTGGACTATGTCATGTCGGCTGACTCTTGGGCCGAGGCGAAGTACCGTGCCTTGCTTGATACCGTTGGTCTCGCGCCTTCGGAGACGACGCTGGCGTTAGTCGAGGAGATACAGCGTCGGGCAGCGGATCTGTCTGTTGAACTCGACCCGCAGGAGCAGAAAGGGATGGACCGCTATCTAGCGTTCTACCGTGGCCGTATCGCCGCCAGCGGGACGATGACCTCTTCCGTCGCGACGATAGCTGACTCCCGGGGCACGACAGTCGTCGCCGCCGACGTAGGTGCAGCCCATACCGTGGGGATGTGCGGCATGCTGAGTGACTCGGGCCGACCTTTTGCCGTGGTGACCCCGTTGGCTCTGAAGAACCGCCGAGATTCCACTGATCTCACTGTAGACATGCTGGAGAGGAAGTACAAGAGACTCTCGGTGTACTCCGAGGGAATCACGGAGACGCTCCTGACCAGGCTGCTAGCGGCGCGGTCGAAGAAGTACCAGCCCGT
Source organism: uncultured bacterium (assembly GCA_964597845.1). GTDB lineage: Bacteria > Hydrothermota > Tepidihabitantia > Tepidihabitantales > Tepidihabitantaceae > UBA2258. The sequence goes on from CAZQZR010000237.1 coordinate 2,565, forward strand.
GCTGACCGAATCGTGGCTGCAGGGCAAGGCCGAGCTCTACCTGATCACCGACCTCATCGTTTCCGCGGTTCTCGTCCCGCCAAGTCCCCCTGGTGGCGGCAAGCCCCCGTTCGGTTTCTCGGACGACGCCTTCAGAGGGAAGCTGGTGTATGTCGACCCGCGTAGGATCTCGCTCGTCCACGATGGAAAGGCCGTCGTGTTTCCTGTTGTCTTCAATCCTGATGTCCCGGGTCAAAGCGTTGAGATATGGGTTGGGGCCAGACAGGGCGAGGGCGAAGCTGTGGACCAGTCTAGCGTCGAGGCTTTGCTCCTTCGGGTTCTCACAGAGGTAGAGTCTGGCCCCAGGCTTAACACTAGGGTAGAAGATGCTCTAGGGCGCGCCCAGGTGGCCTTCAGAACTCAAGCGTTCTTCGCTCGCACCAAGGAAGCCGCAATCGGCGGCATCTAGTTGGCTTGCGCCTCTGGTCATGTTGTGTCCGCGCTTGTTCACGCGTAGCGTGCGGGAGGGCGTGAGGGCATAGTGAGCAAACGCAGAGCACGGACGCCAACGAAGTCCAGATCGCAGTCTGGCCGCGCAGGTCGTGCCGTGAATACCATCCTGGTGGCTGCCGCTGCCGTGACCGTGGTCTGGACCCTGATTCAGGCATGGAAGGATTTCCGCCCGAGTAATTCCGGGGACATAGAGCTTGTCTGAAAACTCAGTTCGTGTGCGTCCCAGCCACGGCCGGTTGGGCCTGGTTACTCTCTCAGGCACTATGACTTGTGGCGATGGCTCTTCGCGGGCTAGTTTCTGGACAAGCTCCATAATAAAAGACTTTGGGTAATTCCCGGCACATTCAACATCGAGGTGCGATGGTGCGCGTGGCGGAGAGCGAGATGAAGACGGCACTGGGTCGATAGTTCACCAGATAGTTCTCCCAATAATCCGGCAGACGAATCACCAGACAATCTGTAGAATAGTCTGGTAGATTGTCCTCCAGATTATCCTCCGAATTGTCCTCTAGATGATTCTCCGGGCAATCTGCGAAGTAGTCGGCTGAGTGGTTCTCCAGACAGTAGTCAAGACTGTCCGACAGACTCTCCGGGAGGTTGTCTTCTCCACGGTCTTCCAGACAGTCTGCCAAATGATGCTCCGGACTATCTGCCGCACAGTCTGGAGAAAAGTCTCCCGAATTGTCTCCCGGACGATTTGGCCCACAATTCACCAAACAGTCTAGGGGATGAGGTAGGGTACTTGGGGAAATGTCTAATAACTAATTACTAATGACGAA
>CAZQZR010000238.1:0-3823 GCA_964597845.1 uncultured bacterium
CTTTGTAGTCGCCGGAGAGGAAGACCTCGCGGTCCTGGTCGAAGCGGTCGACCAGCCGTTTGACGGCGTCGGGCGCGGGCGTTGACATGCGTCAAGAGAATAGGCGTCGGACGCTGTAAGTCAAGCGAAGGACAGTGGTCAAGTGACCCAGTGGTCAAGTGGTCGAGTGCGAAGGGAATAGTACCCGGACTGTCGGGTTTCTGAGGAACTCCTCCGCGTGAGGCGGCCCCGAGAGGGGAGACCCCTCGACTTCGCTTCGCTACGCTCGGGTTGACTCCTACGCGGTCACTTTGCCTTCGGCTCCACGATGTTGAAGACCTGGGTGCGGACCGTGGCCAGGATTTCAGGGTCGAGGCCGCGGGCAACCCACTTCTCCAGCAGCACCTGCGCAGCGATGGCCGCACTCTCACCCGTAATCTCGCGCTGGGTCGAAAGCTTGTGTAGTCGGTAGCCGAAGTAGTGGCTTCGCCACCGTCAGACGAGCAGACAGGACACGCACAGGTTGCGTGTGCGCCTTGCGAATTCGACACGGCCTTTCCCTGGCCTTCGATTGAGCAGGGCGCGACCTCTGCCGCCACATGCCGGCGCTGCGTACTTGTATGCCGAACGGCCAAGAAATGCTTGGTTCGCTCCGGCATGCCCTCCACGCTCCAATCCTCGACTCACTTGGTCTCGCCTGACGCGATTGGCCTGCTCTCGTGCTGGCTTAATCAACCGAAAATACTATCGTTACGTCAGTTAGCTACGTACCTGGACTTTCAGTCTGACCTATGATTGTTTGGGTCACCCCCAGAGTCACTCCAGGATTCACCCCCTGGACGACCCCATAGACCGTCCCCTAATTGAGCTAGGAGGTGAACTTGGGGGTGAATCTGATGATGAATCTGACGGTGACTCTCAGGGTAAATCATGGAGTCACATTGGGATACACCATTAGGGTCGTTATCAGGGTAACTCTTAGGGTCAGACTCAGGGTGAAGCCTGGGGTGACTATCATGGTGAATCTCAGGGTCAGGGTGGGATTCAAGTCAGGGGTCAATCTCGGGGTGAAGATTATGGTGAATCCAGGATTGAACTCTGGATTGAGTTATAGATTGAATCCTAGAACGCCTTGCCTCGTGCTCTGTCGCGCTCCGGATCGTGTGCTGCGTGGGGTCCCGAGCGGAGCTCTGCGTCGAATGCTGTGTTCAGCCCTGCGTCGAGCACTGTGTGAGGTTCTGAGCGGCGTTCTGTGTCGGGTCGGATGTGCGACCGCCATTCGGGCCCTGCCGAGAGTCACGGATGAGACCGCATCTGCCGAGACTCGCAGCTTCGCGTCGGACATGCCTTGTCGAGTCCGCACCCGCGTCCCCTTGGCGTTTCTTGTGCCCGCCGTCGAGCGGCGGACTTCAGCCGGTACGGTCAGTGAAGTGGGAGTTGTGTCGAGCAGCCTCGGGTCTGTCTCTGCGCGTCTCGCATCGGGACTAGGGCTGACGGGGCGCAGCTATCCCGCGATGCGGTTGAGCCACTCCGGATAGGCCATGGAGTCGCGCTCGGTCAGCACGACGCCCTTGGGAAGGAGTTTGAGGAAGTGGGCGGCAGTGCGCGCCACATCGTCAGGCAGCGGAGCGGGGCCGAACGATTCAAAGGCAAGGCTCCACCAGAGCGCGTTCGGCGGAGCGACGCGCGTGAGCTCGATCTTGCACCCGCGGTCCGGCCGGGTGTCCGCTTCGACTTCGGTCAGTTGCCGGTCGTCGAGCCGGAACTTGCGCAGCCAGCGTTCTTTGATGACCGAGACCCAGAGCGGGTCGCCGAATCGCAGAGCGGCAAGGCGCTCAGCAACGTCCCCGTCATCGCTGGACCACTTCACCCACGAGTCGAGGCGCCCGATGACTGCCCCGCCGGGCAACGAGAACGGCTCGGGTTCGCTGATTCTGGCTTTCACCTGGAGCTTGCAGCCGTCGCGAATCTTGAGTCCGACTGAGTTGGAGCCGGGGAAGACCAGATAGTGGTCGGTGCGGCTCTTCTCTTCCCTGCACAGCTTCGAACCACAAAACCACTCTCTTGCGTCGGGCGGGAACGTTCCGCTGAAGAACCACCGGAGCTCGACGCTCGGTTTCATGTTGTCTCCTTCGTCGTCACTGTCTCCTTAGACGCACTCCGCCGGAAATCGAACCGCCCGGCCCAAACCCGGCCGAGACGGCTTTCCGCGCCTACTCAATCCATTCAACGTCGGTCAGGCCGAGGTCTTCCTTCGTCACCGGGCCGAGGACGACCATCCAGTACCGGCCGGGACTGATGTGTTCGCGCGCAGCCCTGTTGACCTGGTCGAGCGTGACGGCGCGGATCTTGTCCGGGAACTTGTCGAGCCAGTCCATGCCGTAGTGAAACAACTCCATGGCCAGAACCTGGGACCGTTTGCCGTCGCTGGAGCTATAGGCGAGCGGGAAGCTGCCGGTGTAGTAGTTGTGGGCCTTCTCAAGTTCGGCGCTGGTCGCGCCGGAGTCGTGCATCAGCGCGATTTCGTGCAGCATCTTGGCGATGGCCTCTTTAGGTTTCGCGGTCTGAACCGTGGCGTGGTACGCGCCGGGGAGCACGTTACGGTCGAACCAGCAGCGAACGTCATAGGCGAGGCCGCCTTCTTCGCGCACGGTGATGCCGAGGCGCGAGGACATCGCCGAGCCGCCGAGGATGTAGGACATCAGGCGGGTTGAGAGCATGTCGGTATCGGTGGCCGTGATGCCGGGGTGGCCGAATTCGACGTAGGTCTGGTTCATGTCGGACCGGGAGATGAGCTTGACCTTGATGCGGTCGGGGTAGGCAGGGGTGAGGGATGAGGGACGAGGGACGGGGGACGGAGCCCAGGAGCCGAACCGTCGTTCGATGGCGGACACGAAATCAGCACGATTCACGTCGCCGACTGCCACGATGAAGCAGTTGTTGGGCTTGACGTACGTGCCATGGAACGAGACCAGGTCCTCGCGTTTGATGAGCGGTATCGAGAGCGTGTCGCCGTAGTTGGGATGGCCGTAGGGCAAGCCCCCGTAAACGAGCCTGGTGAACTCCTGGTCAACCTGCCGATTCGGCGAGTCCTTGATTCGCTGGGCGCCGGACAGGAAGCGGCTGCGGGCAAGCTCAAGTTCTTTCGGGGCGAACGCGGGGTGGAGCGCGGCATCGGACACGAGGTCCAGCGCCGTGGGTACGTCTTTGGACAGGACCTGAGCGCCCAGTTCTATGTAGTCGCCGGTGGCGCGGCCCCAGAACGACGCACCGAGGAACTCTACGAGGCTCGTAGCCGAGTCGCCGGACATGGTCGCGGTTCCACGAGTGAGCAGCTCCGCGGTCATGGCCGCAGCGCCGGCTTCGCCTTCAGGGTCGCAGGCCGCGCCGGACCGGCAGACGAGCGAGATCGAAGCGGTGGGCAGCCGGTGGTCTTCATACGTCAGGACGATGAGGCCGCTGGGAAGGGAGTCGCGATACAATGGAAGACCGAAGGCAGAAGTCAGAAGGCAGAAGGCAGAAGTCAGAACCCCGAGCGGCAACCGCCAAGGACGCCACGAGCGCCAAGAGGCGAGGGCAGACCGGCGACTGGAAACTGGAAACTGGTAACTGGTAACTTTCATCTGTCCTCCTTCGCGGAAACGAGGATGCCGGTTGTGCGATTGTCCGGCACCAGGTACTTGTGGCAGAAGTCGCGAACCTGCTCGGCCGTGACGCGTTCGATGCCGGGCGCGTAGGACTCCATCGCCCGCCAGTCGCCGTAGAGGATCTTGCTCCGCGCCAGCAGGTAGGCCATGTCCGATATGTCGTCGCGCTGGAAGTACTCGCCGGCAAGGACCTGGTT
>CAZQZR010000239.1:0-3813 GCA_964597845.1 uncultured bacterium
GATTTCCACTTCCGTCAGCCCGTACAACTCATACACTAGCGCGTCAGGGAGGGCCCTCGGCTCACGGCTAACGGCTCCAGCGCTTTTCCGGCGCTGCGTCCGTCAGGGCCGCAAGCTGTAGACCGTCGCGTTCCGCACTCATCGTTCATCACTCTCCGCGCAAACCCGACCATCTCGTAATGCCGCGTCCCGGAACCTATCCGCCGATTATCTCGTTCAAGCCTTCAACGACAAGGCCGAGTTCTTCGGCTGAGACTCGTCCTATCCCGGGGCCCAGGCGGTCGGCCGAGAGCGTCCGAATCTGGCTGACCTTTGCCCATGACTTCTTCGGGAGCTTAGGACAAGTTAGTTCGAGCGTAAGCGGAAAGCCGGCCGACTGAGGCTGGCTGGTCAAGGCCACGGCTATCACGGTGCCCGAGTGGTCATTGAAGACGTCCTGGCTCAACACCAGGACCGGACGTCGGCCGGCCTGCTCCCGGCCCCGAGTCGGGGTCAAGTCGGCCCAGACAATGTCACCTCTCAATACTCGGGCCACTGTGCCGCCCCATCCGTCATGCCCTCCTCGGCCATGGCCTGCTCGGACGCCCGGTCGAGCTTCGCGCACTCCTGCGCCAGCCGGCTCCGTTCCATCCTGGCCAGCTTCTCAGTCACGGCCTCCTGCACGGCCCGACTGCGATTCGGGAACCTCCGGCTCTTGACTAGCCGGTCCAGACGGCTCAGCAGTTCTCGTTCAATCGTAATTGCGACTTTCGCGGTGCTCATAGCATTCTCCTTTAGTATGACATATTATCACACCACGCCTGCCGGGTCAATACGAGATATCCGAACCGCTCCTTCCGGTTCCCTCCTGCCGTGAGCCGTCGCATTCGACACTCCTCGTTCCGCGCTTATCGCTCATCACTCTCCGCGTGAACCGGACCATCCGGCTATGCCCCGCTCTGCCCTGGTGTTTTGGGTTCGGAGTTTGGGGTGTGAGATTTGGGCTTTGTGGTTTCCCGCGTGGTGTGCGGGCGTCCTGCCGCGCCTTGACATCTCTCAGAAATCTGGGAAGTGTCCATCGCCGCTCGCCTAGAAGACGTACGGCCCACCGGGAACCGCGATGCCGAGGCCCACGCGCAAGCACCCACGACCCACGGGTTGGTACGACACATCGAGGTGGGGGGTGACCGCGTACAGGGTGTAGCTGATGCCGACGCGGGGCAGAAGATAGGCGGGCCACGGGCGCGGTATCCACGCGAACGGGTCTCCGTTCGAGTGCGAGTAGGTCAAGCACGCATAGGCGACGGCCCGACGCCAGCGGGAATCGGGCGTCAGGTCGTACGACAAGCTCGCGGTCACCGGCAGGACGCCTATGCCTTCCTCGATGTCCCCACAGGCAAGCGCGGTGCCGATGCTCACGCCCCAACGTTCGCCGAACCTCAGCCCGGCCGCAAGACTCAGCGCTTCGGCATGGAAGCAGAGCGGCACTCCGGAAGCGCGGTAGGAATGCGTCAGGCTGGGACCGGCCTCTACGTCTAGCAGCGCCCCTCTCAGCATGAGCCGAGCCGACTTCGCGTGTACGGCCGAGACCACGACGAGCGACGAGAGAACAATGACCCGCAGTGCCACTTCCCTCGCCCGAACACGCGGTTGCCGCCAACCGCGAGACCCGCGGTCGCCGTGGCCTGGGAGCTGCCGGGACGCTCCCCATATTCTTAAGTCTCTCACCGCTGTCCTCTTTCAACGGTCCCGATTTTCTCTTCCGTCAGCCCGTACAGCTCATACACAAGCGCGTCAGGGCGGGCCATCGGCTTACGGCTCACGGCCAACGGCTCCGGAGTGTTTCTGCGCCGCATCCGACCGAGACCGTAGGCTGTAAGTTGAAAGCCGTCAGCCGTCATCTGCATCGTCCCGACCATCCTATCATTCCGCGCCGGTCGTGTCAAGCGTGCGGGCATCCAAAATCATTTATTGTCCCCGGAACTCCCCCACACATTTCCCCTGCCGCGCCTTGCCGCCGTCATCAAGTCGGGTAACTGTCTATGATGCTGAGCCGTGTCAATAATCATTTAGTGTGACCCCCGAATTCCCACGGCCATGTCTCATTTGTCACGTCGGGACTTTCCTCGAAGGAACTCCGCTCTATCCCGGAGGAGTGCGTCCACCGCCATACGGCGTAGTTCCTGAGGGCGAAGGACATCCGCCGCTTTGTAGCCGAGACCCGTAACCTCGTACAAGATGGCTTCGGGCGCATTCACGTCTCGCACAAATCCGCGACCCTCAAGATCGAAGAACCCGTCCTTCATCTTGGCCTTGCCTCTGACACCGCCATCACCAGCTAGTGTTTGGCCATTCGTGACGAACTCATCCCCATCCTGCGCGCGTACGCGGCGGAAGCGTCCGTTGGCATCAGAGCTTGCCGCGAGCAGTAGGGTCCGCGCCTCCAGTGAAAGACCAGCCGTGTCCGGATGAGCGTGGGAACCTGAAGCCTTGCCTTCTACAGACTGGGGCAGAGTCGCGGCCAGCACGAGGTCGATTCTATCGGACAGCTTGGCTGGGAACTCCGTGTCGGCGTGGTCCGCCCAAGGAATTATGTTCCTGTGCTCCAGGTCGAAATGCACGCGCAGATTGTCGTTAGCACCGCGCGTCAGGTGGTCACGTCGGCATGTGTATATCACCGGGGTACCCGCCCGTTCCGCATATCCGGCCTCGAAGTAGACCGAGGGTCGCGCGTAGGTCAGGTCAGCAATAACAAAGTCGGCACTCTTGATCTCTTCGATTATCTTGTCATCAATATCGTCGTTGTGGGGAATGCGGTCCACGCGTCTTGCGTCCACGTCCTTCACAGCGGCGACGGGCCTGATCTGCTTGTCGTAGACAGCATTCGAGTCTTCGTGGTTCAGGGCCATGGCGACAAAGCACCTGTACCTCACTGGGCACCTCCAACGATCCTGACTTCTTCTTCGCTCAACGCATACAACTCATACACCAGCGCGTCAATCTGTTTGTCGGTGGCGGCATGCGGCCGTCGTCATCCGTCTGCGCAGGGCTGACACAGAAGTTTCAGCCAGTCGGGCTCAGTGCGGCCGACGCAAAGAGCGCGGGCGGGCTGACGGTAGCCTCCCCCCGCCTGGCTACTTCGAGGAACGCATGCCAGTCCCGTTCTGTGACGTCCAAGCATAGCCCCCGACCCAAGCGATGAAGGAGAAACACAAGGGCAGGAAACGTGGTGTCCGAGGCCACTTGGGCCAGGGCGATGCGCATGAGTATCTGTTTCGTGTACGGACGCTTGGCGTCAAGGAACACAAGCGAGCCGAGTAGTTCCTGGACGGGTTCGCTGTTGAGCAGAGCCCAGCCGATGGCGGCTTCCGGAAGGTGCTCGAAGCCAACAAAGTAACAGGTGTCATCCAGCATCACGGGCTTTCCGTCGAAGGGTAGCACCAAGGAAAAGACCGAGCGCTTGTACAGACCGGAGATGGCGACCTTGTAAGGCTTGAAGGAGTAGTCGCCGATGCCGAAGATGGAGTAGGGCGGATTGTTCCGATAGATGCTGGACTTCCTCTGTAAAAGGAGACTCGCGTTCTCGGACAGGTAGCGATGCAGTCTGGGGAAATCCTTAGCCAAGTGAGCGGTGTCTTCGCCGATCTTGTGCTGGGTGATGATGACGAGCCGACTCGGCTTGGCGACGACCGGTGAGCCTAAATCCGAACTCTTAGCCAAGCCGTAGATAGGCTCAGGTTCCAAGTCCAGTTCGCTGCCCAAGCCATTCATGTATTTGCCCTCCCGCAGGCGGAGTTCCATGATCTGCGAGCAGTCGTGCTTGACGCCTTGACG
>CAZQZR010000240.1:0-3768 GCA_964597845.1 uncultured bacterium
GCGACCGGGAAGGACGCCGAGTTCGCGGGCATCGTAGTGAGTGAAGTGGACCGGCTGAACAAGGTGGTGAATGAGTTCCTCGACTACGCCCGGCCCGCGCCGCTCCGGCGCGAGCCGGTAGAACTCAGCGTCGTGCTCGACTCCTGTCTCGAACTGCTCGCGCCGGTGATCAAGCAGGCCGGGGTCGAGGTCGAGCGAACGTATCCGGCAGATGAACGGACGGTTGATGCAGACCCGAGCCAGTTGCGCCAGGTGTTCCTGAATCTGATACTGAACGCGGTTCAGGCAGTTGGGAGCAAGGGCCGCCTTGCGGCATCAATCAGGCAGTCGAGCCGTGAGACGCGCGTGACCATGACGGACAACGGGCCCGGAATGGAATCGGACAAGCTGAAGAGTGTGTTCGAGCCGTTCTACACGACGAAGCCGGGCGGCACCGGACTCGGACTACCCATAGCTCAGCGCATTGTTGCCGAGCACGGTGGCCGGCTGCTGATTGAGAGCGCGCCGGGAGCGGGCACGACCGCGACCGTGATCATGCCGGGAGGGTAGCACATGAAACACCGAATTCTGGCCGTCGACGACGACGCAAGCATTACCCGCGTCGTTCGGTTCCTGCTGGACGAGGACGGGCACGACGCGACGGTGGTGGCCGACGTCGCCGGGGCGAAGCGCGAGTTCGCGGCCGGGCAGTTTGACCTCGTCGTCTCCGACCTGAAGCTGCCGGATGGAACCGGCCTTGACGTGCTCAAGCTGGTCAAAGAGGCGAGTCCCGACGTGCCGGTGATAATGATTACGGCGTTCGCGACCGTGAAGACCGCAGTTGACGCCATGAAGCTTGGTGCGTTCGACTACGTACAGAAGCCCTTTGACAACGACCGGTTCAAGGCGCTGGTGGCCAACGCGCTCCGGCTGCGCGACCTGAAGCTGGAGAACGTCCGGCTGCGCGGCGAGGTCGAGCAACAGTACGGTGTCGCCGCGATACTGGGTTTGAGCACGCAGATGGAGAAGGTGCGCGAGATGGTGCGGCTGGCGGCGACGAGCGAGGCCGCGGTGATGGTACTCGGCGAGACCGGCACCGGCAAGGAGCTGGTCGCGCGGGCCATCCACTTCCTCGGAGCGCGCGCGGCCCGGCCCTTCGTGGCAGTGAACTGCGGGGCAATCCCTGAGAACCTGGTCGAGAGCGAGCTGTTCGGGCACAAGAAAGGGGCGTTTACCGGCGCGGTCAGCGACCGGGATGGACGGTTCGTCCAAGCGGGCACGGGCACCATCTTCCTCGATGAGGTTACCGAGATGAAGCGCGACCTGCAGGTCAAGTTGCTGCGGGCGATTGAGGCGCAGGAGGTCCAGCCGGTGGGCAGCACCGAGACACTCAAGGTCGACGTGCGGATTATCAGCGCGACCAACCGGAGCCCGATGGAGTGCGTGCGCGACGGCGAGTTTCGCGAGGACCTCTACTACCGCCTGAACGTCTTTGCCCTGGCGATTCCGGCCCTGCGGGAACACCGGCAGGACATACCCGAACTGGTCGGGGCCTACCTTACCCGGCGCGGATACGGGCCGGACGCGGTCAGCAAGTCCGCGCTGGAGCTGCTGGCCGAGCACGACTTCCCGGGCAACGTGCGTGAGCTCCAGAACGTGATTGAGTCCGGGTTGATACTCAGCGGCGGGAAAGCGGTCCAGCCCGAGCACATAGCAGAGCGGCTTATGCCGCAAGTCCAAAGTCCAAAGTCTAAAGTCCAAAGTCTTCAGGACGGGGGCGCGACTTTGGCCGAGGTCGAACGGAGCCACCTCGAAGCCGCGCTCAAGAAGACCGGCGGCAACCAGTCGCAGGCCGCGCGCCTGCTCGGCATCTCCCGCGCGACCCTGCTGTATCGGATGAAGAAGCACGGGCTGTCATGCCCCGGACGCCTTGACACACCTGTTTGAGTCGTGTTTCCGAAGTGCCAGCTGCCGCTCGTCGGCCCCGCAGGGTCTAGTCGTGTCCCCGTATCTCCCCAAGAGGAGTAGCGGCCGCTTCTCTCCCTAACCGGTCAGAACCAGTTTGTGCGTCAAGCCAGTCTTGGCGCGTACGATATAGACCCCTGGCCGCGTTTGGTTCGGTGGCACTTGACGGCCTGACATATCATAGACCCGAAGGTCAGAATGCCGAGCCAGCCAGCCGCAGAAAGACGCGCAGGACATCATGGTCTGATGAGGAAGCGGGGATGAATTCCCGGAAAGAGTACCCCGCGGTTCTTGAATGCCGGTTGGTTCTAGCCAGCCAATGTGCGGCCAGATGACAAGAGTATCGGCCAAGTTGCCGAGGTCTAACATCTGGTTATTCTCAAAGCCGAGCTGGGAGTTGCGATGACGATCCCAGGCAAAAGCTTCGGCCACGGAAATCTGGCTGTCGTGGTTGGTGTCAATAGAATCCAGGAAAGAAATGCCTCGTCGGGCATAATATTCTGACGGATCTTTCCCGCCCCATAAACTGGTCAAGATGTGAAAAGAAAACTCGGAATGCTCATACCTGCTACCATTGTACCGTTCGTTCTCTAGGCTCTCTATTTGAGGACCGCCAGAATAGACTCGATCGTCGCACCACATTGCCGACCAGGCGGGTTGCGGACCGGCAGCAGATAAAACAATGGTCTTTTCGCTAATGCTGTCCGGAGCATTATAGCCCAACCAAGTAGCAAAACCAGACGAATCAGGGCTTCGACCATTCCCCCAGAGCTCACAGCTCGTAAGAACGAAAATCTTATAAGCATTAATGCGATTAAAATCAGCGGCCATTATACTGTCGGTCAAACTTCTGCCTTCATGGTCTAGCACAACGGAATGACCAAGCTCCCATCCGCCATGCCCTTGCACCATAAAGTACAAAATGTCAGTGCTGTCCAAAGTATTGGCCCAATGGCTGGTGACAGAATCAAGCTTGGCCAAAGAAGCGTTGCCGTCCACGAACGAAGTGGCATACTTGGGCATTTTTTGAGGATTCACAATCCCGCGAGTCCCCCCGTAATCATAGAACAAGTTGATAATCGTATCCACCTGTAGTTCGGTCCGGCAGATGGAATCATTCAAACAAAGATCGTTCCAGAAAGAATTATCACCACCAGTGCCGGCATCACCACACCAACTGCCGGCGATGACGCGGTGATCGGCTTGAGCCAAACTGAAAATAGCCAGCAACAGGATAGTCGCGCCAAACACAAGACTGGTCCTTTTCATGATACCTCCTTCTGGGGTGACCAAGCCTGATTGTATGATAGCACGCTTGTCACCAAGACTACTGGGCGTGCTACCCGCATCGCTGGTCACTGTCACGGCGGGGCGGGGTTCGGATTGCACGCGGCTCTTGTAGGCGGGTGGTCGGGAAGTCAGATGCACGGGGTTCTTCATAGATGTGTCCCGGTTTCTACGTCAGTCAACAATCATCACCTTGTGAACCTGGCTAGGCTTCGAGTCAGAGCGCCAGAAGTAAACTCCTGACTGGGCTTGATTCGGCTGGACCTGCCGGCCTGACGGGTCGTAGAAGGTCAAGGAGCCCTTTGTCCGAGCCAACCAAGCCGAGAAAGAGGCGCAGGACATCATAGTCTGATGAGAATGCAGAGACAGATTCTCGGGAAGAGTGCCCCGCGGTTCTTGGACGCCAGTTGGTTGTAGCCATCCGATTCGCGGCCAAATGACCAGAGTATCGGCCAAATTGCCAAGATCTAACATCTGGTTATCTTCAAAGCCGAGCTGGGAGTTGCGATGACGATCCCAGGCAAAAGCTTCGGCCAC
>CAZQZR010000241.1:0-3754 GCA_964597845.1 uncultured bacterium
CCGGCGAGGCCTACGTGATGTGCCCGCTGACCGCGGACGCGGACGCGGCCAAGCTATTCCTCGATATCATCGGCCCGGATATGATGCCGGTGCCGGGAACCGATTTCGGCAAGGCAATTGACGCCTCGCTTTCGCTCTTCAATCCGAAGGAAATGAACTACAAGGCCCTGGTGCTGGTGACCGACGGCGAGGACCTGGGCAAGAACACGGCGCAGGCGATCCAGCGCGCGGCCGACGCGCACGTGCGGATATTCCCGGTCGCGTTCGCCACCGCCGAAGGCGCGCCGATTCCGGACTACGATGCGCAGGGTAACCTGAGCGCGTACAAGAAAGACAAAGAAGGCCAGGTCGTGATGTCGCGGATGAACGAGCGCGAGCTGATTGTGATGGCGCAGGCGACCGGCGGTCGGTTCCTGAGGGTGGAAGGGTTCTCGGGCGAGCGACTGCTGGCTGGGCTGGATCAGATGCGCAAGAAGGACATCGGCGGCGGCCAGTTCACCGACTATGTCGAGCGGTACCAGTGGTTTCTCCTCGTCGCGCTCATCCTTTTCGTCGCCGGTCTGGGACTGAGCAATCGCCGGGGAGCGTGGTACATGAACAACCGAAGTCAGAAGTCAGACACCAGAAGTCAGAAGGCAGAAGTCCGGTTGCCGGCAATTTGCATTCTGATATCTGCAATCTGCATTCTGACTTCGTCTGCGTCCGCTGATGTCGGCGGCCTGATGCGCCAGGGCAACAGTCTCTATAACCGGGGCAAGTATGATGAAGCGCTTTCCCGGTACCAGATGGCCGAGGTGCTGGAGCCGGACGCGACCGCGATTCACTACAACCTGGGCAACGCGCTCTTCCGGCTGGGCCGGTACCAGGACGCGGCCCGCGAGCTTGAGTTGGTGATGATTGACAAGAAACCTGAACGCCGGGCCAATGCGATGTATAATATCGGCAACGTGGCATTCAAAGCAGGCCAGCTCGACCCGGCAATCAAGGCGTACGCCGGCGCTCTTGCCATCAACCCGAACGACAAGCAGGCAAAGCAGAACCTTGAGTTCTGCCTCAAGAAGAAGCAGGAGCAGCAGAACCAGCCTGACAGTTCGAAACAACAGCAGCAACAGCAGAACCAGCAGCAACAACAACAGCAGCAGCAACAGCAGCAAGACCAGCCGAAGCAGGGCATGGACAAGAACCAGGCCGAACGGGTAGTCCAAGCGGTCGAGGATAAGGAAAAGGAACAGCAGAAGAAGCAGCGGCAGGCAGGCGGAAAGAGAAAGGTTGAGCAAGACTGGTAATGCGCCGGGTATCGGTCCGATATGTCCTATCCGTCCTATCAGTCCTATTGCTGCCCGCGCTCGCGGCAGAGCTCAACTTCAGCGCCGATGTTGACCGGACCACGGTTGGCCTTGGCGAACAAATACAGTTGACGGTAACGGTCGAGGGTACGAATATCGGCGGCGTGCCCCGGCCGCAGTTGCCCGCGCTTGAGGACTTCAGCCAGCTCGGCAGCACTTCGTCCCAGTCCACCAGTATCTCGCTCATCAACGGCCGGATGACGCAGCAACAGACCATCAGTTTCATCTACTTCCTGTCCGCGAAGCGGGTCGGCGACCTGACTATCCCCGCCTGCAAGCTCGACTTCAAGGGCACGACCTACCAGACTCAGCCGATTGCGATAACGGTCACGAAGGAAAGTCAGGCCGCGCCCCCGCCGCCCCGGCAGCGGCAATCGCCGTTCGGGTTTCCCGATCGTCCCCAGCCGCGCAGTTCGGGCCGAACGAACGTGCGCCTCACCGCATCGGCGGACCGGACCTCGGTTTTCCAGGGCGAGCAGGTAACGGTTACCTTTGTGCTGTACACGCAGACCCAGATTGGCGACCTCGGTATCAAGAACATGCCGGGGTTCACCGGGTTCTGGGCCGAGAAGCTCTTTGACGCCAAAGAGTTGAGCTGGCGCACCGCTACTTACGACGGCCAGCGGTACAACGCGGCGACCTTGAAGCAGGTCGCGCTTTTCCCCACTCAGTCCGGCGAGCTAAAGGTTGACAAGATGACCGTGTCCGGGCAAGCTGTGGTCAGCGGCGGGTTCTTCTTTGACTCGGCTGAACCGTTTGAAGCCTCGTCGGACCCGATCGCCATTGACGTAAAACCGCTGCCTGAAGCCGGCCGGCCACCGGATTTCAACGGCGGCGTGGGCGAGTTCAAGGTTACGGCGTCCCTGAGCCGGGACAGCTCTGTCGGCGGCGAGCCCCTGACCCTGGCGATCGGGATTTCCGGGACCGGCAACATCGGGCTCGTGGGCGAGCCGAAACTCGGGGCGATTTCCGGTGTCAAGGTCCTGAGCCCGGAGACGAAACAGAACACGCGGACTTCTGATGGCCGCGTTGCGGGCGAGCGTACGTTCAACTACCCGCTGATACCGACCGCGGACGGCAAGTTCGTGATTCCCGAAGGGTCGATGAGTTTCTTCAACCCGAAGACGGGCAGCTACTATACGCAAACGACGCCGCGGCTTGAGTTCGTGGCAACCGGCGCGAGCGGCAAGACGCCGCTGGCCGATGCCGAATCCGGCGTCAAGATGCTCGGCACCGACATCCTCCACATCAAACCGGCTCGCAGTCCGCAATCGCCATTTGCTAATCGCCATTCGCCATTCGCTTCCGTCGGCTGGTTCTTCTACCCGGCCGGGATCGTGGTGCTGGCCTTCGGCATAGTGCTGGGCAGGCACCGCCGCAAGCTTGAACAGGATCAGGGTTATGCCAGGCGGACCCGCTCCAGCCGGCTGGTGAAGAAGGGTCTGGCCGAGGCGACAAAGTTGCTCGCGCAGGGCGACGAACGCGAGTTCCACGCCGCGCTCAACCGGGCGGTCGTGTGCTACGTCGGTGACCGGTTCAACATCGAGTCCACCGGCATGACCGGTGACCAACTTCAGTCCGAGCTGGCCGGTCGGAACGTGGACGCGGGTACAGTCGCGGCCCTGCTCGACCTCATTGCCTCCTGTGACGCGGCCCGGTTCTCGTCCGGCATGACGCAGTGCACGCCACAGGAGACGCTGGAGAAGGCGAGAATGGTGCTGGAGAAGTTGTGAAGACAAGGGATCAAGGGATCGAGAGATCGAGGGATCGAGTGGTTCGGAACCGGTCCTGTATTCGACTCGGTGTCCTTCTTGGCGTTCTTGGCGTTCTTGGCGGTTCATCTTTCGCCGCTGCGCCTGCTGACTTGTTCTCTCGCGGGAATGCGGCATACGAGGCCGGTGATTACCTGCAGGCCGTCACGCTCTACGATAGCGCGGCCGCGGGCATGACCAGCGCGGAGCTGTTCTACAACCGTGGCGACGCCCGGTTCAAGCTTGGGGAAATCGGCCGCGCCATCGCCGACTACAACCGGGCATACGTGCTCAAGCCGCACGACAAGGACATCATCCACAACCTCGCCTTTGCCCGCCAGTTCCGGCCGGACAAAACCCTTACGCTTGAGAATCCGCTGGTGCGGATGCTCAATGACGCCCTGCGCCTGCTTGACGCGGCTTCCGCGCGCGTTCTGGCCGGGTTCTTCTTCTTCCTCGCCCTCGTCTCGCTCGCGCTGCTTTTCGTGCGGGGCCAGCGCCTGTTCGGCTGGATTGCGCTGGGGCTCGGCGTCCTTTTCATCTACTGCTTCATTGCCGCGGCAAGCTGGGCCGCGACTACGAGCCCAGCACATGCGGTTGTAGTCCAGCCGGAGCTAACCCTGCGCAGCGGCCCGGGCGCGGAGTACAAGGAGATTG
>CAZQZR010000242.1:0-3720 GCA_964597845.1 uncultured bacterium
CGCTCTTCCGCTCGACAAACGTCATCTCGGCCACACCCGGCCCCATTCCCTTCACGTTGCCGCAGAAAGAGTCGGCCAGCATATCCTGTCCGGCGCCGTACAGCTTCATCTTCTTCGCCAGCTCGGTGCCGGCGGAGAAAACGTCCCAGGCCAGGCCGTGAATAACCTTGGAATCGTTCCCCTTCCAGTGGGTCATAATCAGTTCCAGGTCATCACCGCAGGCAGAAACGCGGAAGTCAGCGATGGTCCCCGAGGCCATGGCCTTATCGAGATGTTTCTCGGCCAGGTCCAGGATATCGGGGTGCGACGCCGAATGGCCCACATAGCCGCCGATATCGGCCTTAATGACGGAGATTGTCACGGGCTTCTGCTTGGTAACTGCTGATGCTTTCTTAGCCAACGGTCCTCCTTAGATTAGACGCCAATATTAGACCAAAACCACCTGAGAGTCAACCCGCGCAGAAAGGAAGTTAGAAGTTAGCAGTTAGGAGTTAGGGCTTGGAACCTCCGGCTCATCTGCGGGTCTTAGAGTTTAGGGTTTGGGGTTTAGAGTTTGCGGCCGCTACCGCTGTACGACGACCTTCCGCGTCCGGCCCATATCCCCTGCCCCGCGCCCCTCGTCCCTGACAAAGTAGACGCCGGGCCTCGGGTTCACCACCCTCCGCCCCATTGCGTCGAACGCCACCGCGCCCTGCGGCAGGCTGCGAACGACGGTCGCCGCCAGCCTGCGGCCTCGGGCTTGCGGTTTGTGGCTCTCCTCCACGCCTGTGCCGTAGAACTCGTATACCTTCAGCCCGGAGTCGACATCTGTGACATAGATGTAGCCCCCATCCACGGCCACGTCTCTGGCTTTGTCCGACGCGGCGTCGTAGTACCCGACCTCTGCTGGATTCGCCGGGTCCGACACCGAGATGACCCGTAACCCGTCGAGGTAGTCCGAGACGTAGGCAAGGCCTCCGCTCACGGCCACACCGTAGGCCAAGCCCCCTAGGAAGTACCACGCGACCTCTACCGGATGCGCCGGGTCGGCAATCGAGACAACCGACAGCCCCGCGCCGTAGTCCGCGACGAACGCATAGTCCCCGTCAACCGCCACGTCGCGTGCCCGGTCCCGGTTCACCCATCGCCCGACCTCGGTCGGGTTGGCCGGGTCGGATACCCGGATAACCTGCAGGGCCATGTGGTCGCAGAGATAGACATGACTATCTCTCACGGCGACGCCGAACGACCAGGAGACGGCCGCGCAGTGCCCGACTCTGGCCGGGTGTGCCGGATCGGAGACTGAGATGATCTGCAACCCCGAATCAAAGTCTGCGACATAGACGTAGTCCCCGCTCACTGCTACTCCCCACGCACTGCCAGGCGTGTCGTAGTACCCGACTTCAGCCGGGTGCGCCGGGTCGGCAACTGAGATGACCCGCAAGCCGGAATTCTCATCCGCCACATAGGCGTAGCTACCGCTCACGGCCACACCACACGCATTGCCTGGCGTGTCGAAGGACCCGACCTCAACTGGATGCGCCGGGTCGGCAACGGAAATGACCCGCAGACCGGCGGAGTCACTAGCGACAAAGGCGTAGTCCCCGCTCACGGCCACGCCATAGGCATAGCCCGGCGTGTCGCAGGTGCCGATGAACCGGACGTTGAGCGAATCGGCCGGCGCGATGCCGACCAGAAGCAGAACCAGACTGACCACGACCAGCGATGCTCTCATGAGTTCCTCCTACCTTGTGATCACGACCTTGGTGACGGCTGACGGCTTACGGCTGTCGGCTGACGGCTCGGAACACACGAAGAAGACGCCGGACTTCGGATTCGCCACCCTCCGCCCCATCGCGTCGAAGGCGACAGCGGCCTGCGGCAGGCTGCGGATTACGGTCGCTGCCAGCTTGCGGCTCGGGGCCTGCGGCTTCTGGCTCTCCTCGATTCCCGACATCGAGTCGCGGATCACCGAGATTGTCGAGCTGTCGTAGTTGGCGACATACACCCGGTTCTGGACCGGGTTGTGGCAGAGGGCTACCGGTCGACCCCCAACTGGGATGGTCAGCAACACCTGATTCGTCGCGCCCCGAATCACCGTCACACTGTCTCCCTCGTTGGCGCAATAGACCTTGTCGTTCAGAGGATCATAGAGAAGCACAGAAGGTCTGGCCCCTGCCGCTACGGTGGATATTACCGAGTCCGTTGCGCAGTCTATGACGGTCACGTTATTGTCATACCAGTTCGCGCTGTACACCCTGTTGCCGGCCGAATTGTAGCAGAGGGCGTTGGGGACAAGGCCTACGAACACGGTGGCGATAGCCTGGCTTGTCCCGCCGTCAATCACGGTTACGGTGCTGTCAAACTCGAAGGGGAAGTCACCGCTGTTGGCACAATAGACCTTGCCTTCCTGAGTGTTGACGCAGAGGGCGCAAGGTTGCTCTCCGACCGATACCGTCCCGAACACTGAGTCCGCCGCCCCATCTATCACGGTCACGTAGCGGCTCTTGAGGTTCGCGCAGTACACCCGGTTATTCTGCGAGTCGCAGCACAGGTCAAAAGGGTACAAACCCGCCCCGGCTGTCGCAAGGACACTATCAGTCGGTCCGTCAATCACGGTCACGATGCCGCTGTCATAGACGGAGCGCCCCGAGGCGCAGTAGACCTTGCCGGCTTGAGGGTTGTAGCAAACGTCCGCAGGATAAACTCCCGCGGCGACGGTGGTGATGACGGAGTCGGTCACGCCGTCGATTACGGTCACGCCACCGGAGCTGTCGCCGCTGGCGCAGTACACCTTGTTGTCCTGAGGATTGTAGCAGAGGGCGCAAGGGCAGCCCCCTGTTGTGACAGTCACGATGGTTGCGTTGGTCGCGCCATCGACCACGGTCACAGTGCCGCGGCCGGAGTTGGCGCAATAGACTTTGTTGTTCTGCGAATTGTAGCAGAGCGCATACGGAGCGGAAGCGGAATCCAACTGGATCGTCGTCTCCAGCCACTGGGCATTGACGGCTGTCAAAAGGCAGCCTACGGCTAACAGCACCGACGCGTACTTCATGGCACCTCCTAAGTGTCTGTCACCCCGACGGGCACGGAGGGGTCTCGGCTGC
Organism: uncultured bacterium; assembly: GCA_964597845.1. Taxonomy (GTDB): domain Bacteria; phylum Hydrothermota; class Tepidihabitantia; order Tepidihabitantales; family Tepidihabitantaceae; genus UBA2258. The sequence continues at coordinate 3,087 of CAZQZR010000242.1, forward strand.
GAGATTCCTCCACTCCTCGCTACGCTCGTCAGTCGGAATGACGGAGCGGGCGCTATACTTGCCGCTCGGAATGACCTCAGCAGCTTCACGGCATCTCCAGTACGCCAGATTATCGGCCGCTACTGCTGCTTGTCAATAATCGGGGCGGGGCTTTGCAGTGCGGGAGCAAAGCTCCCGCCTTTCCCGAGCCCGGCTTCCGAAAAGCGGCAGCTCACGCTGCCGCAGTCCAAGGTGCTACTTGCGCCTGAGTTGGCGGTCGAGGCCGTCGAGGGCCAGCTCGGCGAATTTGCGGGCCTGCTCGGCGTCCGGCCGGTCTTTGAGCGCATCGGCCAAGACCTTCTCCCGCTCAGGCGACCCGGGTTGAGTGTCGTAGGCATTGCTGGCCAACACGGTGAGCCACAAGTACCAGGAGACAGATTCTCCGGCCGGACGGTCTTTCGTCTGAATCACCGCCATCACCGGGCCCAGCCCCTCGCCGATGTTCGCCTGCCGGGCTATCTGCGCCGCTTCAATCGGGTCCCGTTCCAGCTTCTTCGGCCTACGTTTCAGGATGATCCTCGTGTGCGGCAGCAAAGGAGTGAACCCGCCGGTCGTCTCCATTGCCCGGAAGAGCTCGGTCACGCGGTCGCGCACC
>CAZQZR010000243.1:0-3713 GCA_964597845.1 uncultured bacterium
CTCACCCATATCCTTGACCCGCCTCGAATCTGCCAATAAGATGAGCGGCCATCATGAGGATACTCGTCATAAACTGGCGCTGCACCAAGAACCCGCTGGCCGGCGGGGCCGAGGTCTATTGCCAGGAGATCTTCTCGCGCCTCGTCGCGCGCGGACACCACGTTACGTTGCTCTGCGAGCGGTTTCCCGGGTCTGAACCGGAGGAGTTCCTCGGTGGCATCCGCACTATCCGCGAGGGCGGCAAGCTCACGTTCAATTTCACAGCCGCGCGCCAGGTCGGCCACCTTGCCGATTCGCTGAACGCGGATATCGTAATTGACGACCTGAACAAGATTCCGTTCTACTCGCCGTGGCATACGAAGCGACCGGTGCTCGCGATTCTCATGCACCTCTTCCGTGGCAGCATCTTCAAAGAAACTCTGCCGCCGATGGCCGCCTATGTCTGGCTGGCCGAAACGATGATACCGCTCGCATACAAACGGTGCCGGTTCGCTGTACTTTCGGAGAGTTCCAAGAACGATACGACGAAGGTCGGTATCGACCCGACTCGAATAACAGTTATCCCACCAGGAACCGATTTCGACCGTTTCCGACCCGACGCCTCTGTGGCCCGTGAACCGGTAGTGCTGCATGTCGGTCGGCTGAAGAAGTACAAGTCAACCGACCACCTGCTCCAGGCGACAGCAAGGCTGAAGGCCCGGGGCGTGAAGTCCACGACTGTCATAGTTGGTGACGGAGACGACAAGCCGAGGCTCGAAGCGCTGGCCGTGAAGCTCGGACTGAACGACACGGTTCGGTTCACCGGATTCATACCGGAAACAGAAAAGGTGAACTGGTACCGTCGTGCGGCCGTGCTGGTCGAGAACTCGCTCAAAGAAGGCTGGGGCCTGATCGTGATGGAGGCCAATGCGTGCGGGACCCCGGTCGTGGTGGCCCGTTCGCCCGGGCTGGTGGATTCCTCACGTGACGGAGTGAACGGCCTGATGTACGACTACGGCGACGTGCCGGCGCTGGCCGAGAAACTGGAACGATTCCTGACCGACGAGGCGCTGCGTGCTCGACTCGGGCAACAGGCAATCGAATGGGCCAAGCGATGGACGTGGGACGGCGCGGCGGACGCTATGGAGCGGGCGATTGAGCAGACCGTCAGGGAAGGAAAGGACCAATGACAGACAGAGAGAACGAGGCGGGGATTCAAGGGTCCAAGGGTTCAAAGGTTCAGTCACCAGAACCCCGGAACCCCAGCGCTGTCAGACAGGGGCCGCTGCGGCCAACCCCGGAACCCTTGGACATCCGACCCCTTCCGCTCGGCATTTCCATGGGCGACCCGGCCGGAATAGGCCCGGAGATCATCCTCAAATCCATCTCCCGTCTGCCACGACTGCGCTGTCGCGTATTCGGGTCACGCGGAGTGTTCGAACAAGAGCAGAAGCGGCTCGGCACGGATGTCGACCTTTCCTGCGTTGATGAAGCTGCCGGGAAGGTCGGCGCCTACAAGATGGGTCGCGCCCAGCGGAACTGCGGCGCGGCCGCGTTCGCCTGCCTCGAAGCCGGGGTGAAGGAACTCAGCGCGGGCCGCGTATCCGCGCTCGTTACTGCGCCGGTATCCAAAGAGGCGCTGCGCATGGCCGGGTTCCACTGGCCGGGTCAGACCGAGTTCCTGGCGGAACGATTGGGGGCGAAACGTCACGCCATGCTGGCATGGACCCCGAAGTTCAAGGTCGTGTTCGTCACCATCCACGAACCGCTGGCCCGCGTCAGCCGGCATATCACCGCGGCCGCAGTGGCTGAGAAGACCGGGCAGCTTGACCGGTTCCTGCGCGACTCAGGCGTGACGCGACCACGAATCTGCGTCATGGCGTTCAACCCGCACGCGGCTGAATTCAGTCTTGGTGAAGAGTCGCGGATTGCCGAAGGCGTCGCCCGTGCCCGCAAGGCAGGCATCAATGCAACCGGTCCCATCCCTGCCGACGCCGCCCTCGCCGCAGTGTCTCAGTCCCGTCATTTGTCATTCGGACTTCGTCCTTCGTCATTGCCATTCGATGGCTACATTGCCATGTACCACGACCAGGCGATGATCCCGGCCAAACTCCTCGGCCGGGACCAAGGCGTGAACCTCACGCTCGGCCTCGGCCACATCCGCACCTCGCCATTGCACGGCGTGGCGTTCGACATCGCCGGCAAAGGCATAGCATCACCCGGGTCCATGCTTGCTGCAATCCGGCTGGCGCAACGCCTCGTACGGCACTGATACTCGCTAGATTTTCAGGAGAAACAAAAAACCGAGGCGGGGACGGCCGGGGTGGAGATCAAGCGGCTTTATTTTGACTACCTCATAGAATGGGTTCATCCTAGTGAGCTAGCGGAGGTTGAGATGCTCTTTGCCGCCTGACAAACCGTCACCCGCCTCACCAGTCAAGGATCTGATTATACGCTCCCCTGCCGTGCCTGTAAAGTCTTTCTTGTGGATTCCTGACTTGACGGAAGTCTTGTCAGAATCCGGCGTCGGCGCGGTCCTGGCCCGAGAATTTGTCCTGGTACCGCCGCCAGGCTTCCTTGCGGTTGCGTTCCATCTCCTCGACCGCGGCCTGCGACTCGTCGTCGTGGCCGAGAAAGAGAAGCGAATCGGCCAGGGTTATGTAGGCCGACTGGCCGTAGGGATTGAGCTGGTTTGCCCGGCGGCACGCGTCAATCGCCAGTCGATAGTCGCCGCGTTCAAAGTAGAGCGACCCCAGCAGCTCGAACGTGTCGTGACTTTCCGGGTCCAGCCGGTTCGCGGCCTCAGCCGCGGTGATTGCCTGGTCCAACTGCCCGGCCTCACGGTGCAGGTTAGACAACCGCACCCGCAGGTCCGCGTCATCCGGGTGGCGGCTGGCCAGCGTTTCGAGGGCAGCCCGGGCCTCGCGCCGCATGTGGAAATACTCATAGAAGCCGCTCGTCAGTTCCGGCTCGTTGCTGAACCGCTGCCTGATAGTTTCATAATTATCCAGGGCGTCATCGGTCCTCCCCAGCCGGTTGAGGCAATCCATCAGATAGAAGTAGGCGGCGGGCTCGTCCGGCTCTTCGGTCATCGCCTGGCTGAACTCGCTGGCTGCTTCTTCAATCATGCCGTCCAGGTAGTAGTCGCGGCCCAGGCGTTCATGAGGGTTCTCAATGCTCGGGTCAACCGCCTTGGCCCGCAGGTATTCAACCAGCGCGCTCTGATACTCGCCGCTCATGGCATAGGCGATGCCCAGCGAGACCCGGGCGCGAACGTTGTCCGGGTCGAGTTCGAGCGCCCGCTGGAACGCCGCCACGCCCTTCTCTTCCTCGCCCGAGTACTCGTGCAGGATGCCAAGCCCGATCTGGATGTCGAGCTCGCCCGGCAGCAGCCCGAGCGCCTGGTTGAACAGGGCCTCGGCCCGGGAGAAGTTGTCGAGATAGAGATAGCGGACCGCCTCGCACGCAATCGTGTACGGGTGCCGGGGGTCAGTCTCGAGCGCGTGAGCGCACACGTCCTCCAGCGTATCTTCCTCGGAGAGCAGGTCGGCGCAGAGCGCGGCCAGGTAGTGGACGTGCAGATTGGTCGGCGCAAGGTGCAGCGCTTCGAGCAGCAGTTCCAGCGCCTCGTCCTCGTCCTCTCGATAGAAAGCTGCCCGGGCCTGCCGGAGCAGGTGGCTCGCAGAGTGAACGCGGCCGGGCTCGGGCGCCGCACGCCGGTCGGACTGCCGGTC
>CAZQZR010000244.1:0-3652 GCA_964597845.1 uncultured bacterium
GCATCAGGGTCATCTGGAAAATCGAAGTCGCGACCACGAGGGCTATCGGCAGCGACGCGATGATGCCGGACAGGGATGCCCGCGCGATGACCGGCCAGCCGGTCCGGAACGCGAGCCACGCAAGCAGCGCGGTGAAGACCCAACCCAGCAGGCCGGTGATGTCCGCCGGCCGGCGAAACACCACGAGGATGAGGAAGATGACTACTATCGGCGAGACTGCCAGCAGGACCATCATCTGAGGAAAGTATCAAGGACAAAGGACAAAGGACAAAGTCGCGGACGGACGGCTCCGCGGTCCGAAGTCCAGGGTCTACGGTCCGAAGTCTGCCGACTCACGTCGGGAATCATAGGCGCGCCGGGCCCAAGGTCAAGAAAGAGAGAGGCGGGCGCCAAGCCCGCCCCAAGTATGACTTTCGGTCTAGCGCGCTATTGCGAACTTTTGGGACAATGAACCCAGCCGGGCCACGTAGATGCCCGGGCTCAACCCGCGCACCGAGACGCGCGTGACCGAGCCGCGCAGGCTGAACTGCCGCACTAGCTTGCCCGCACAATCATACAGGCTGAGCTTTGAAGAAGCGGAGCCGTCCGGCATCTGCACGAGCAACTCGTTCCGAACCGGGTTCGGTCCCAGCGTGAGACGTGAAGCGCGAGGCGCGGTGCGTTCCTCTTCCACACCCAGTGTCGGCTCGTATATCTGGAGGCCCGTGCCGAAGTCGGCGACATAGACCCGGCTGCCATCAAGGCACGCGGCCCAGGCATAGTGCGGCGTGTTATAGAAGGCCCGTTCGACCGGATATGCCGGGTTGGCGCAGTCGATGACCCGCAGGCCGGACGAAGCATCCGAGACAAAGGCAAACCCGCCCTGCACCCGCACCGCCATGGCCTGGCCCGGTGTGTCGTATGCTCCAAGCTCGGCCGGGTGCGCCGGGTCAGATACGTCGATGATGTGCAGACCCGAGTTTCGGTCAGCCACGTATGCCCTGCCGCCAACTACGTCGAGCCCGAATGCGTAGTCGGGCGTATCAAAGGAGCTGATTTCGTATGGGCTGGCCGGGTCGGCCACGCTGATGACACGCAGGCCATTCTCCCGGTCCGCCACGTAAGCAATCGTGTCCACGACCCGGACTTCGCAGGCAAGGCCCGGCGTGTCGAAGTGCCCGACCTCAGTCGGGTGCGCCGGGTCTGACACGTTCAGTATCCGCATGCCTGAGCCACGCTCGGCCACGTAGGCAAAGGGCATGCCGACGAAGACGCTGATGGCGTAGTCCGGCGTGTCGAAGAAACCGACCTCGTAGGGTGTGTCGGGATTGGCGATGCTGACGATACGGATACCTTCACCCCACGCCGCCATGTAGACCAGCGTGTCGACAATCGTCAACCCCTGCACCTGGTCGGGCGTCGGGAAAGAGCTACGCTCGACCGGGTTGGCCGGGTCGCTGACATTGATGACGCGCAGGCCGGCATAGCCGTTGGCAACGTACGCGTTGCCATTGCTGACCGCCACGTTGTGCGCCCATTCCGGCGTCTCGAACTGGTGGATTTCGGTCGGGGCGGACGGGTTGGACACATCCACGATTCGCAGACCGCCATTCCAGTCCGAAAGGTAGCCATACTGGCCCATCACCTGCACGCCGTGAGGATAGAGCATCATCCCGGCGGCGCCGAGACGCACTGGCGCGGCCGGGTTGGCCACGTTGAGGATGACAAGCCCCTCGGCCCAGTCCGCGACGTAGGCAAGTGTGTCCCTGACGACCACGCCCATCACGCCCTGCAGGCTGTCGAACCTGCCCACTTCGCACGGGTTAAGGGTATCGGCGATATTGATGATGCGCAGGCCGCCGGCCTCGCACGTCGCGTAGGCGAATGAGCCGGACGCGAACACGGTCTTGGCCGTCGCGCCGAACACGCACCGGCCGGTCTCGTGCGGGTTGGCCGCGTCGGCGATATTGACGGTCACCAGCCCCGAATCCCCGTCCGCGACGTAGGCATAGCCCGCCTGCACCCAGACGTCCCATGCCGGGCCGCGCGTGATGAGTCGACCGACCTCCTGCGGGTTCGATGGGTCCGAGGCATCAAAGACGCGCAGGCCCGAATCGCGGCCCGCGACAAAGACGTAGTTGCCGGATACCGCGACGCCGCTGCCCGGCCCGGGCACCGGTACCGTGCTCAGCCGCACCGGCGCGGACGGTACGGAAACGTCGTAGATGTCGAGCGGCCCGGACACGATGTAGAGCCGGCTGTTCTCGTACCACATATCTCGGATGTAGCCGCGCGTGCGAATCGCGTCGGACAGGACGACCGGCGAGTTCGGGTTGCTCGTGTCGAGCACGTACGCGCCGCCGCCCGAACCGCAGAACACGACGTTGCGTGCCGGGTCAACCGCCGAGTTCGCCGAGGGGCCGAACGGCCAGTTGCCGACCAGGCGGCAATTCAGGGAATCGGCCGCGAATCCCATGCCGACGAGCAGGATAACAGCCGAGAAGACGCGCAGTCTCATTGGGCTGGTCCCCGGTTACCGGACTACCGCAAGTCGTGCCGTATAAGATCTTCCACCGGCGGCAAGCTTGCAGAAGTAGATGCCCGGCTTCACGCCCGCGGCATTCCACGTCAGGCTATGCGCGCCTGCGGTCTGGCTCCCGGCAGCCAGCCGGGACACGAGGTTGCCGGCTGCGTCATAGATGATGCAACTGACCGATGCGGCACGCGACAGGTGGTAGCTGATTGCGGCCTGCGCCCCGACAGGATTCGGCGACACCTGAAGTGGCCGGGCAATCTCGGTGCCGGTGGCTTCCTCGATGCCGGTGGCGTCGAGCGAGATATTGTCGGCGGAAACTTCCGCCCATCCGCCCCCTCAGGTCCCGTTGTCGTACGAGAACAGGTCTATGGTCAGTTTCTTCACGTTCGCCGGGTCGATGCCGGGCAGGTGACTGGAAAGCTCGTCCGCGATGTCGAGGGTGTAAGGCGTCCAGACGCCGGGCGTCGTGATGTCAATCAGGTTCTGCGTATCGCTCCCGGCCCACGTGCAGTACTGGTCGTGAAGGTAAATCTGTGAGTTGCCGAGGCTGGTGCCGGCCGCGTCCAGATACCGGACCACGAACGCCGCGACCGGCCAGCAGGTCGAGGACCCGCCGCCGATCCGGAGGCGCGCGTCGAACGTCAGCGTCAGGTTCACGCTGGGGACATCCACGGTCTGGTTCATCGAGGCATAGTAGGCCAGGTACTTGTAGACCGCGGCCGCGTAGCCCTGCGTGGGCTGGCCGAGCGTGTCGGACCGGGTGAACGTGTCAACGCCTGCGATATTCGCGGACACGGTGTCCCAGCCGACGTCAAACGGCTGCTCGAAGTCGCCGTTTACCAGCAGGTTGGCTGAAGCCAGCCCGACCAGCGCGGCGAGGAAGACAACTGCGCTTCTCATGAGGCTCCTTTGGGTATTCTACCTTTGGACCAGATAAGAGATTATCCCGTCCGGACGCGGTCATGTCAATTTCGCGCCGGGACCCGGGAAGCGACATGGAACCACCGAGACATTGTCGAGTAAAGCGCCCGTCGCTTCAGGTGTTGCTTCGGCGCGAGAACTCGCAGCCGCAGTAGTTCTGACGGTACAGCCCGAGGTCCTTTGATAGCTCGATGCTGTGCTTGAACCCGTCCCGCT
>CAZQZR010000245.1:0-3642 GCA_964597845.1 uncultured bacterium
GCGATGGACGAAGCTCTGACCTGAGCTTTCGAATAAGCTCTTGAAGGAGCTTTCTTGAGAGCTTTCGGACGAGGTTTCCGGCGAGCTTTCCGAGGAGCTTCCGAGAGAACGATGAGCGACAGGCGATGAGTAATTAACGCGGATGCGGTGCACCGTCGGACGGGGGCCTCCGTGGCCAACGATGGCGCGGTTGGCGGACTGGGTCAGTCGCCGGATTTGGGTTTGTCGCTGGCGACGAAGGCAGCCGAAGTGTCGGCCGGCACGAGCAGGCGGTCGTGCAGGAATTCCGGCGCCAGGTCGGCGCCGTTGTCCCAGACAATCGTCCCGAGTTCCGGGTCCAGCCTGAACGTGGCAAACTTCGCCCTGTCTTTCAGCGGGGCAAACATCTCGCCGTAGAGTTCGTCCGCAAGGTCGACAAATCCCTCTGCCCCATCGTTGAACTTGAGGCGGACGATATAGTCACGTTCGTACGTGGCTTCAACAACGTACAGAATCATTGCTTCACTCCAATGGTTCTATGTAGGTCAGCGGCAGCGGGCGGCCGAGTCAAGCAGACGCGGACGGCGGAGAAGTGAGATGAGAGCTGTAAGATGAGAGATGTCAGAATGGCGAAGTCAGAAGTGCGGGACTCGGAGCCTTGGCGTTCTTGGCGAACTTGGCGGTTAGTTCGTTTGCGAGCGGCGGGCTACGGGACGGCCCGTTTTCTTATCCGAACGCCGCCGGGTGTGATGACCGCGAAGTTGCCCGGAAGCTCGGCTGCGTGCTCCCGGAGCGCGGACGCGACGAGCGCGGCTTTGAGTTCAGCCGTGAGCCCGGACAGGCGAATCAGCACGACGCCTTGCGTGACCCGGCGCTGGCGGAACATGAGCTCGCCAAAGTCCTTGTCCGCGGTCAGGAGCAGCGCGGATTCTCTTGCGGCAAAGCTGGCAACCTCGGTGTCCGGGATGCTGGGCGCAAGCTCCAGAACGTAGATAACCGTGTGGCCGTCGGCCCGCAGGCGAACGACGATCGGCCGGTCTACGTTTTCGTCGGCGAGGAGCTTCAAGAGACGGCCGGAGTCAGCGGATAGACAACGTCGGCACGCAACGCGGCGGCGGCAAAGGCAAGGGCTGCCCTGATGGCGTCAGCGGTCAGTCGCGGGTGGGCCGCCAGGATTTCTTCGGCTGTTTCGCCCGCGGCGAGCTTCTCAAGTATCAGCTCAACCGTGATGCGCGTACCGGCAATGACCGGCTTGCCCATCATGATGCTCGGGTCGGAAACAATGAGTCTGTTGTCGTCGGCTTTCATGGCATTCATCCTGAACATAGTATCGCCGGGTTCGAAACGGCTGTCAAGGAAAGCGCGCGGGCGAGAGCCCACGAGTTAGCAGTTAGCAGGTAGCAGTTTGCAGAAGAGGAAAGGGAACAAGGGATAAAGGAACCGAGGGATCGAGGGGTCGAGTGGTGGAGCGGACGGCGGAGAAGTGAGATGTAAGATGAGAGATGTGAGATGGCGGACGCGGCCAAGGGCCGCGAGTTAGCAGTTCCCGGATATGAGAGACCCTCTCGTCAGACTCAGGGCCACTCGGCGTCGGTTTGCAGTTTGCAGTCAATGACCATGATCTCGACGCCGCGCACTTGATGCCCTGCGCCATCCTGCTATGCTGACTCCATGATGCCCGTAGAAGCACTGACCCTCTGGACGGTTCAACCGGCTTGCGCGTGGTCGAAGATACAAGAGGTCGGCGTTCTGCGAGCGGATGCTCGGCGAGTTCGCAGGGCACATCGACCGGCCTACGAGTGGTTGGCCGGGAAGATGGAGGAACGCCTCGGATGTCGTCCGTCAAAGAGGGCGCTACCGCTCTGGGCGTGGTAAGTGGAGTGGAACGACATGCAGGAAACCCGACCTGCGGTCCTGTGGGTACATGCCGAAGGACGAGAGATGCGTGCGCATAGAGTTCGAGGTCAACGACCGGCTCGTATTGCTCTCTGACTTTGAGTTGTGGCACTATGTGCTGAACTACTGGTATCTCCCGAAGTCGTTGAGGGACGCGGATGACTTCGAGGCTGAACTGTCGCGACGAGGTCTGTCGTTCTACCGGACCAAACCTCTGCGGGATCGAGCTTTGCATCGGAGGATTGCGGAGAGTTGGAATCGCATCTTCGACCTTGACTGGGCCGACAAGGCGCGAGGAATCGCTCACCCGCGGGCGAGCAAGTGTATCCAAGCTACATTGTGGGAACTCAAGCGGGACCAGGTGCGGGAAGTTCGATTCTTCAGAGCGAGGTAGGTACAGCCAGTCCGCGCGGGGCGGGTGACGGGCGTGCGGCCACGCTGTCCGACAGGGGCCGCCGAGGCCAAGTCAGAAGTGCGGAACTCGGAACCTTGGCGTTCTTGGCGGACCTGGCGGCTATTTCGTATGCGAGCGGCGGGATGACGGTCAGCGTTTGCGGTGCTGGCGGGCCGGTCGGTCGTGCGCGATGATGTTGTCGTCCGGGTCGGTGGCGAAGCCGATTCGGCGCTTCTTTGGTTCCGGCGGCTGCATGAGTTTGCGCAGGGCGTCGAAGACCACCTGGAAGTTCTTGTCGTGCGAGGCGAGTTTGGACTCCAACTCCGCAAGTCTGAGCCCGAACCGGCGCTGGTCCGCTGCAGCCCGGCTGAGCCGCACGAAGGCGCGGACCACGAAGACACTTACTTCGACGGCTCGCGGCGTGTTGAGTATGGTCGCTGCCATAACGGCCCCGTGCTCGGTGAACGCGTAGGGACGGTATTTGTGATGCTTGCCGCGCTTTAAGGTCGCAAATTGCGACCTTAGACCGGCTTCGTCCAAGGTCACAGATTGTGACCTTGAAGCCTGTGCTTCCTCCCATGTAAGCTGGAACATAAAGTCGGGCGGAAAACGGCTGGCATTGCGCTTGACCTGTTCGTTCAAACGGCGTGTGCTGACACCGTAGAGCGACGCCAAGTCGTGACTGAGCATCACCTTGCGCCCGCGAATCTCCAGTATCGCGTTGTCTATCCGCTCGACCGGAATCAGATACCCGGCCTTGTTCGTCGTGCCGGGTTGCGGTTTGGAGTCTGCTTCGACCATGGGTCAGGATATTGCCTGCCAGCCTGAAGTCAAGCCGACGCACGGGCGGACGAGTGTCGCAGCGGAAGCGAGATGTTAGATGTGAGATGTCAGAGGGCAGACGCGGCCAAGGGCCGCGAGTGAGCAGTTAGCAGTTAGGAGGTGTCGGAGGGCGGGACGGAGCGGACGGCGGAGAAGTGAGATGTAAGATGAGAGATGTCTGGCGGACGATGTAAGAAGTCAGATGTTAGATGAGAGATGTAAGATGGGCGGAACCCTCGATGTCTACAGGAATCGTCGGTTACTGGTGCCGCTTGTCGCGTGCCAGAAAGAGAGCTGACTTGGTCCGGGCTCCGAGGATCCTGTCTGCTTCTTTCTCGACGAAAGCCAGGTATTCCCGTATGCCCATCCGTTTCGCCTCAGCCGCCAGTTCCTCTTTGACTCGCCAGACTTCCTCCTGCCAGTCCCGCTTGCGTTCTTCGTCACGCTTCATAGATATGGCTTGGTTCTCTTTATCGGCAGAGTTCCGAATCCACGCGACATTATGGAGGAACGGACTGGATAGTCAAGTTGCGGGTTACGAGTTGCGAGTT
>CAZQZR010000246.1:0-3618 GCA_964597845.1 uncultured bacterium
GACCTTCGCGCCCAGGCAACAAGGCGCAGCCCTGAGCAACTGGTCGAGCAGCTCAGGACATTCCATCTGGACCTGAAGTTCTCGGCCGGTATCTGGTTCTTCTCACCGGCGGAGAGCCGCTTCCACGAGCGGTACGGCAAAGCGCTGAGCATCGAGCAGCGGCTGGAGATTGCGGTCGGGCTGAAGGAGTATGGGCTGGCCGGGCTGGAGGCGCACTACCCGAACGAAATCAATGAGGAGAACGAGAAGCTGTGGCGCGACTTCTGCGCGGATACCGGCATCCGGCTGGTAACGGTCGTGCCGCTGCTGTTCCGCGACCAGCAGTTCGAGTTCGGCTCGCTCTCAAGCCCGCTGCCCGAGGCACGTAAGGCGTCCGTCGAACTCACGGTGCGCGCGCTGGAGATGAACCTGCGCATGGAGACCGACTTCTGCGTGGTCTGGCCCGGGATTGATGGGTACGAGAATCCGTTCGGCATTGACTTCGCGGCGATGCGGGACCGGTTTGCCGATGGGCTGGCGGAGGCGATGGATTGCGTGCCGGGAGTGCGGGTGGCGTTCGAGCCGAAGCCGTACGAGCCGCGCGGGAGAATTATCTTCGGCACGACGCCGGAAGGGATGCTGCTGTGCCACATGGTCGAGGAGAGGCTGCAGAACCCGGAGAACCGGCACGTGTTGGTTGACGGTCACGCGCTGGTCGGGTTGAACCCCGAGGTTGGTCACGTGCTGATGGCGTATGAGGACCTGCCCTATGCGTATGGCTGGCCGTTGTCTGAAGGCAGACTCTGCCATATGCATCTGAACAGCCAGCCGCTCGGCAACTTCGACCAGGACCTGAACGTGGGCGTGATTTCGCCGGAGCAGACCGAAGCGCTGCTTTACGTCCTGAAGATGCACGGATATCGCGGCTGGTTCGGAATCGACATCAACCCGGAGCGGATGCCGGTGGACACGGCTTTGCGTATTTCGATGGACGCGCTGCGCGCGGCCAACGACCGCGTGGACGCACTCGACCACGAGTCAATCGTGTACGCGGTGAACCATCCCGACAAGGCGCGCGGGTGGCTGGAGGCGTACCTTGTGCGGGCAAGAGCGAAGCATCCGGAGAGGCTGGCGAAGCTGGAAGCACCTGAGCCCCAAGCCTCAAGCCACAAGCCGCAAGCATCGGAGAGGAAGGGAGGAACTGGATGAGGAAGGTGGATGACTACGAAGTATTCAAACGCGCGCACCGGCTGACACTCGCCATATACCGGTTGACCAAGCGCTTTCCCAAAGACGAGATGTACTGCCTGACGGCCCAGATGAGGCGTGCGGCCTCCTCGATACCGACGAACCTTAAGGAAGGCAGCACTGGAACCGAATCGGAGTTTTTCAGGTATGTGCGCATCAGTCTGGGTAGCAAGGAGGAGCTTTCGTATCAGGTTCGGCTTGCCCGCGACTTGGGCTACGTTTCGGAAGCCGACGCGAGGCAACTGGCATCGGAGATAGCCGAGATAGGCAGCATGTTGTTCGGACTGCTCCGAAAGCGGGGAACCGGAGCTTGAAGCTTGAGGCTTGCGGCTTGAGGCCTCTCGTGCTTGTGCTATGAGCCTTCTTCTGGGCATCGACATTGGTACGTCGGGAAGTAAGGCTGTCCTGATCAAGCCGGATGGTGTCGTCCTCGCCGAGGCTACCACCGAGTATCCGATGGCGGTGCCCAAACCCGGTTGGGCGGAGCAGGACCCGGAAGATTGGTGGAAAGCTACACTGACCAGCGTCCGACGGGTTCTCTCAGGCATCCGCGGCGAGGACATCGCGGGAATCGGCTTGACCGGTCAGATGCATGGGCTGGTGTTGTTGGACGAAGCGGGCAAGGTGCTGCGGCCCTGCATCATGTGGAACGACCAGCGGACCGCCACACAGTGCGCGGAAATCGAGCAGAAGGTCGGACGGGCGAAGCTGATTGAGCTGGCCGGCAAGCCGGCTCTGACCGGGTTTACCGCAGGCAAGATACTATGGGTGCGCGAGAACGAGCCGGCAGTGTACGGCCGCGCCCGACACGTTCTTCTGCCCAAGGACTATGTACGGTATCGGTTGACCGGAGCCTTTGCCATGGACGTTGCCGATGGTTCAGGTACGCTGCTGATGGACGTTGGGAAGCGCGTGTGGTCTGATGAACTGCTTCGATTGCTGGACATCCCGCGCGAGTGGCTGCCGCATCTGCATGAGTCGCACGAGGTCGTGGCAGAAGTGAGCGCGTCAGCCGCAGCCGCGACCGGGCTGCGTGTTGGCACACCGGTCGTGGCCGGGGCCGGAGACCAGGCAGCGCAGTCAATCGGAACCGGAATCGCCCGCGAGGGCATCGTGTCAGTCACAATCGGCACTTCCGGCGTCGTGTTCGCGGCGACGAGCAAGTATGCGTTCGACCCGACCGGCGGACTCCATGCCTACTGCCACGCCGTGCCTGATACGTGGCACCTGATGGGCGTGACGCTGTCGGCTGGCGGCAGCCTGCGCTGGTTCAGGGATGCCCTGTGCGAACCAGAGAAGCGTGAGGCGGTGCGGACCGGCCGCGACGTCTACGACATCATAATGGAATTGGCTGCCACAGCGCCGGCCGGGTCAGATGGGTTGTTGTTCCTGCCGTACCTGACCGGCGAGCGGACACCGCATGCGGACCCTGACGCGCGAGGAGTGTTTTTCGGGCTCTCACTCCGACACAGCAAGGCGCACATGGCGCGGGCGGTGCTTGAGGGTGTAACCTTCTCGCTGCGCGAGTGCCTTGATCTCTTGTGCGGCTTGGGTCAGAGTTGCGTACGCGTGCGCGTGTCAGGTGGTGGCTCGCGCTCCCCGTTCTGGCGGCAGATGATGGCAGACGTGTTCGGAGTCGAGATTGTCGAGGTGAACGTGACGCAGGGCGCGGCGTACGGTGCGGCCTTGCTGGCCGGGGTCGGGACCGGCGTATACAAGGACGAGCAGGAAGCCTGCACACGGACCGTGCGTGAAACCGGCGCCACGAAGCCCGGGCCCGCCGGCTCGGCCTATGCTGAGCGCTACGAGCGATACCGTGCGCTCTATCCCGCGCTGCAACCAGAGTTCAAGGCCCTTGCCGCAACCGTTGCCGGGCACACGTCGGCTGATGCCGATGGGAGGGGCTAGGAGTTGGCGGCGTTGAAGAAGCTGCACCGGTTTGTTGCAGTTGACCTTGGGGCAGAGAGCGGACGAGTCATTGAGGGCGAACTGGAAGACGGGCGGCTCGACATCAACGAGGTCCACCGATTCAGGAACGAGATTGTCAACGTCCACGGCCGGCTATACTGGGACCTGTTCGCACTGTTCCGCGAGATGAAGCAGGGGTTGCGGCTCTGTGCAGAGGAGGGCAGGCGGCGGTTCGACAGCGTCGGGATTGACACGTGGGGCGTGGATTTCGGGCTACTCGGTGCCGACGGTTCGCTGCTCGGGATGCCACGTGCATACCGGGACCCGGAGTTCAAAGGTGCGATGGCGAAGTACCTGAAGCGGGTCCCGAAGCAGCGCATCTATGAGTTGACCGGCATCCAGTTCCTGAATATCAACACGCTGTACCAGTTGCACGCGCTCAAGCTGGCGAAGTCGCCTCTGCTCGCGCAGGCCGACGCGCTG
>CAZQZR010000247.1:0-3608 GCA_964597845.1 uncultured bacterium
GCATCTGCCGGCAGTATCTCCTGGCGGCCCCAGTTACGCAACCGCTGGGTGGCATAACACCGGTTGTAACCGGTCACGCTCATCACCTGGTCCAGTATCGCGCCTTTCGCTTTCCGGTCAGCCTGCCGGTAACGACAGGCCATCTCTTTCGTTATCGCTTGCTTCTCACGCATGGTTAGTACCATCTGGCCATCTCCTTTTGAGTCTAGGGACGGCCAGATTATGACTCCTTTCAGCTAGATTCCTTACGTGAGGCAACGACCCCGCTTCGTATAGATTTCTGGTGAGGCAACGCGCGCGCTTGACATTTCCACTCTCCTGTTTAACCTGTCCTCGTCATGACCGAGGAGATTACGGGTGAGTCTTCGCACGCCTCAGATCCGTGGCCTTCCCCGTGCCGGATTCCTTCGACGATTTCGGCTCCAAAGCCGCAAGCTGCAAGCCGCCGTGAGCGGACCCCGGCGTTAAGCGGCATTGACGGAAACACGATAAAGGCCGATGTCGCCGACAAACCGTGGGACCGCAGAAGCCGTCTTCCATCTGTTATCTTGAGCCTGGCCGCCGCGGCGACAGTCATTCTGTCGACGAGCCGCTATGGGGCTGGTCTTTGGCCGGACTCGGTCAACTACGTGAGTGCTGCTCGGAGCTTCGCGGCGGGGAAGGGCCTGATCGGCTACGACGGTGTCCCGCTCGTGCGCTTCGCGCCGCTCTACCCCGTGCTCCTGGGGTCCATCTCACGCGCCACCGGACTCGATCCTCTTTCTTACGCGCACGTAGTCAATGCGGTCTTGCTCGCGGCGATCGTCTGCCTCTCAGGTTTTCTTCTCTCACGGTATGTGACCTTCTCACCTGCCCTAGCGTTCGTCGGAACGGTCGCGGTTCTGATCGTGGGGCCGCTCGTCGATGTCTCGGTCATGGCCGGGTCTGAGCCCTTGTTCATCTTGTGCGTGCTCCTCTTCTTCGTCTCTGCGCGTGGCTACACCATGGGGGCGAGTACGATCTCACTGATAGCCGTCACTTTGTCTGCAGCAGCGGCGTCTCTGATCCGCTACGTTGGTATCGTCATTATTCCTGTGGGAGTCCTGTTGATTCTGTTCCGGCGCGAAACGCAGCTCAAGCCGAGGATCCTTCACCTCTTTGGTTTCTTGGTCACATCAGCGGGGTCCTTCGGGGTATGGGTCACGAGGAACTATCTGCTGACGGGGACGCTACTGGGGCCGCGCCACGGTTCGGCTTCCACCGTGATCGAGAATTACCACCGCGTGCTGGTCAACGTCCTGTCTTGGTTCGTCGGAGCCCTTGATGGACGCCTGGGCCTGATCCGCTATGTCTCAGCGGTGGTCCTCGCGTCTGTGCCTATCGCTGCTGTCTTCGCCCTTCTTCGCGGCAGAGGCATAACCGGTCTGCTGGCGAGGGGAGACGCTGCCGTGCGCAAGGTGGGTCTACTGCTTCTGTTCATCGTTCTTTATGCGACGTTCCTCATAGTCTCGTCAACGACCACGGCATACGATGCAATTAACGACAGGTTGCTGTCGCCGATCCACGCGCCCGTCATTGTACTTCTGTTTGTCATCCTGGACAGGTCCATCGGTCTGCTTCGCGCGGCGCCAGTCGGCCGGTACTCACGGATTGGACTGCTGGCCGTGGTCGCCATCTGGCTTCTGTCGCCGGCTCTCACGGTTGCGCGTAGCTCTCTGGATCGGGCTCGCCGAGGGGCAGGTGGCTACAGCACCGTGACTTGGAGAGAGAGCCCAACGATCGACTTCGTTGAGCGCCTGGCACCCGGAGAGAGAGACGTCATCTACTCGGACGATCCCTGGGCTATCCGTATCCTGACACATCGTACTGCGAGCCTCTCACCCGAAAGAGTATTCTACCGTTCTTCAGAGGCGGCAAACGACATCAGCGACTTCGTGGGGTCCTGGCCGGAAGGAGGCCACGGTCTGCTCGTGTGGTTCGGACGCACGGGCAAGGAGTGGCTTTTTACGCCGCCGGACCTGCAGACGATTGCCGATTTCGACACGCTTGCCGAACTCGACGATGGAACGATCTACTCCGTACGTGCGCGGAGCCCGACCTCGAACAGAGACTGAGTCTCTCTGATGCGGTGAATACTCGGGACACCGACGCGACGAGAATGAGCTTTCACGGGACTTCGCGATGAGCTTTCCGGCGGGAGTGGCCGACAGTCTTGCGATCGCGGGAGGCCGGACTTGGCACTGCCGACGCGGGGCCTACGCCCAGATGAAGGCGAGACCGGCGACTGCGAGCACGATGACTATGGAGATGATGGCCGTGGTCTTGATGACTTCGGTCTCCATGCCGATTCGGTCAATCGCCGCCGACGCGTTTTGGAGCTTGGCCGGCGAGATGACCGAGGCCAGCCCGCCGCCGATGGCAGAGGCCGCGCCGATGATGTAGCCGGACGCGCCTATCTTCTCGGCCGTGACCAGGTGGAGCTTGGTAAGCATGGCGATGGCCGAGGTCTCAGACCCGGAAACGAACCCGGCCAAGAGCCCGAGGTATGGCGCGACCAGCGTGTAGAGCTTGCCGAACGTGTGGGCCGACGCGGTCGCAAGCAGCGCCACCATGTTGACGTTGGGGTCGGCCAGCCACTTGCCGTCCGGTCCGAGCATGCCGCTCTTGCCCGAGTGGTTGATGATGTAGGCGATGGCGAAGAAGACCGCGGCGGAGAAGACCGGCCGCGGCGCGCGCTTCCACCACACGGCCATGGTCTCCTTCAACTGCGTGCCGGTGGCGCGCAGGAACGGCAGGCTGAGCAGCGACGATACGAGAATCCACCAGTAGGCCTGCCAGAAGATGCGCAGCTTCTCCGGCTGTTTCGGTATGATGTTCCACGGCATGGAAATCTTGTCGAACAGGAACTTCTTGATGCCGAGCCACGGCTCGTTGGCGAGGAGGCTGAGCACGATGAGGATAATCCACGGCGAGAGGGCACGAACCAGTCCCATGCCTTTCTCAACCGCATGGTCTTCCGGTCCCAGCCCGGCCCGGTCGAAGACCGGCTTGCGCAGGAGCAGCAGGTACAGCGCCATCACGACCGCCACGCCGGCACCGCTCGCGATGCCGGTAAGTGTGACCAGCCCGACTTTGTTCATGCCGATGGCGATGAAGCCCGCCACGAGCCCGGTGAGAATCGCCGGCACCAAACCCCGCCAGACCAGTTTCCACTTGCCGACGATCCAGAGCATGCCGAGCGCAATCAGCGTCGTGACTACCGGCATGAACCGGGCAAAGTAGCTACCGACCGCCTCAGGCGTCTGCCCGGTGAACTGGGCGAACACCACCACCGGCGTGCCGAGCAGTGCATACGTACAGAGCGAGTCGTAGCCGATGGCGGGCAGGGCGATGGCCGCGAATGCCGAGTAACCGAGCGCGAGCATTATCGGCGGCAGGATTGAGACCGGCACCGCGCCCAGCGCGGTCAGGAGCGTGCCGACCCCGACGTTGATGATGAGAATCTGGACGACCTGGTTGCCCCGGGCCACGGTTTTCAGGGCTACGATGATCCGGCCGAGCGCGCCGGTCTTCTGCATCAGGGTCATCTGGAAAATCGAAGTCGCGACCACGAGGGCTATCGGCAGCGA
>CAZQZR010000248.1:0-3571 GCA_964597845.1 uncultured bacterium
CATCAGAACTCTCTCATCCCAAACAATCTGTTTACAGCTTTCGATTTCTCTGCGGGCGCGCCCACTGCCTTGACTTTGCTGAGGTTATTGGTATACTTGCGACCGCTGCGGCTGGAGGCAAGTCCGTGTCTCGGCCGGGGCACGCGGGCCGGGCTTCAGGCCGGCTTGTCGTCAGGCGGCCGGCCGCTGTTTTCTCGCCAACAACACCCTTTGAGGAGGCATTACGACCAAGATTCTGAAGAAGCAGGTGCTATCTCCGGGAATCAAGCGTTTTGAGCTGGATGCCGCGGAGATTGCGCGCAAGGCTCTGCCCGGGCAGTTCGTTGTCCTTCGGGTCAACGAAGAGGGCGAGCGGATTCCGCTGACCGTGGCGGACGTGATTCCGGACAGGGGCATCCTCGTAATCGTGTTCCAGGAAGTCGGCAAATCCACGCGGCTGCTGGGCTCGCTCGATGAGGGCGATGCGATTCTGGACCTGATTGGGCCGCTCGGCCAGCCTTCGCACATCGAGAAGTTCGGGACCGTGGTCTGCATCGGCGGCGGCGTCGGAACGCCCGAGATATTCCCGGTGGCACGGGCCCTGAAACAGGCCGGCAACAAGGTCATCTCCATCGTCGGGTTCCGCAATAAGGACCTGATTCTGATGGCGGATGAGATGAAGTCGGTATCGGACGAGTTGATCGTCTCGACCGACGATGGCTCAAACGGCACCAAGGGCTTTGTGACCGACATGCTGAAGCAGGTGATTGACCGCGGCGAGAAGGTCGACCACGTGTTCGCGGTCGGGCCGGTAATAATGATGAAGATGGTGTCGAAGGTGAGCGAGCCCTACAAGATTCCAACCATGGTGTCATTGAACCCGATCATGCTCGACGCGACCGGGATGTGCGGAGTCTGCCGGGTGGACGTCGGCGGCGAGTCGAAGCTGGCCTGCGTGGATGGACCCGAGTTCGACGGCCACAAGGTGGATTTCGACGGCCTGATGGCCCGGTTGCGCACGTACCTCCCGGAGGAGAAGCTGTCACTCGACCAGTACGAGGCGGCCAAGCCGAAGGGCGGCTGCTGCGGCGGGAAGGGCGGCTGTCATGCCTAAGTCGAGCCCGAAGAAGACGCCGATGCGGGAGCAGGAGCCGCAGGTCCGCGCTCGCAACTTCGAAGAAGTGCCTCTTGGCTACACGCCGGAAGAGGCGGTCGAGGAGGCCAAGCGCTGCCTGCAGTGCAAGAAGCCGAGTTGCGTGCAGGGCTGCCCGGTCAACATCAACATACCGGGTTTCATCGGCCAGATCGCCCTTGGTAATTTCTGGGAAGCGATGAAGGTGATGAAGCAGACGAACACGCTGCCGGCGATCTGCGGCCGCGTCTGTCCCCAGGAGTCGCAGTGTGAGGGTTCGTGCGTGCTCGCCAAGAAGATGGAGCCGGTCGCCATCGGCAATCTCGAACGGTTCATCGCGGATTGGGAAGCACAGCAGAGCGAGTGTGTGATGTGCGAGATGAAGCCCAAGACCGGGAAGACGGTGGCGGTAGTAGGCGCCGGGCCCGCCGGTTTGACCGTGGCCAGCGATTGTGCCAAGTTGGGGCACTCGGTGACGATATTCGAGGCCTTGCACAAGCCGGGCGGCGTGCTGGTGTACGGCATCCCCGAGTTCCGGCTGCCCAAGGCGATCGTCGAGCGCGAGGTCAACTTCATCCGTTCGATGGGAGTGGACCTCCGGCTCAACTACGTCGTGGGCAAGCTGAAGACGATCGACGAGTTCCTGACGGAGTTCGACGCGGTCTTTGTCGGCACCGGCGCGGGCAAGCCGTCGTTCATGGGCATTCCGGGAGAGAACTCCCTCGGTGTCTACTCGGCGAACGAGTACCTGACCCGGTCGAACCTGATGAAGGCGTACCTGTTCCCAAAGTACGATACGCCGATTGTGCGCGGCAAGCGGGTCGCCACGGTCGGCGGCGGCAACGTGGCGATGGACTCGGCCCGGACCGCGCTGCGGCTGGGTGCCGAGAAGTCGATTCTCATCTACCGGCGTTCACGCGAGGAGATGCCGGCGCGGGCGGCCGAGGCTCACCACGCCGAGCAGGAGGGTATCGAGTTCAACCTGCTGACGAACCCGGTGCGTCACATTGCCGACGAGAAGGGCTGGGTCACGGCGGTCGAGTGCCTGCGAATGGAGCTGGGCGAGGCGGATGCAAGCGGCCGGAGACGGCCGGTGCCGGTGAAGGGCAGCGAGTTCCAGGTGCCGGTTGACACTGTGGTCGTGGCTATCGGCAACAGCCCGAACCCGTTGATTCCGCAGACCACGCCCGGTCTGGAAACGGCCAAGCACGGCAACGTGGTGGCTGACCCGAAGACGGGTCGTACCTCCAAGAAGGGCGTATTCGCCGGCGGTGACATCGTTACCGGCGCGGCGACCGTGATTCTGGCAATGGGCGCGGGCCGGCTGGCGGCCAACTCGATTGACGAGTACCTGAAGACCGGACAGTGGTGAGCGAGGTTCGTGATTACCAAAGGCAACCGAGGCGCGGGCTCAGAGGAGCTGAAAGCGAGGAGTTGAAGCATGAGCAGAAGTGACATCGTAAGACGTTTGCGTAAGCGGAAGATCGGCGTTTTGATGGGCGGCTGGTCGAGCGAGCGCGAAGTATCACTCCTTTCCGGACAGCGGGTCCTGGATTCGTTGAAGGGCCAGGGTTTCCAGGCGGTGGGGATTGACGTCAACCGTAACTTCACCGACCAGATAAAGCGCGCGAAGATCGACCTCGCGTTTGTCATCCTGCACGGGCGTCCCGGCGAGGACGGGACGATCCAGGGTTACCTCGACCTGCTCGGGATACCCTACACCGGCTCGGGCGTGACCGCGTCCGCCATCTGCATCGACAAGGTGATAACCAAGATGCTTTTCGAACGGGTGGGCATACCGACGCCGCCGTACTTCGTCATCGGGCCGGGCGCGGACGTGCCCGCGATAGTGGCCGAGGCCGAGAAGCAGTTCGGCTACCCGATGATAGCCAAGCCGCGGGCCGAGGGTTCGAGCGTGGGTATCGAATTGCTCCAGGGCCGGCGCGGAGCGGCTGAGCGGACCGAGCGCGTGCGCCGGGGATTCGGTGATATCCTGCTCGAGCAGTTTGTCCCGGGGATGATTGCGACCGTCGGCGTGCTGGTGGATGAGGTGTTGCCGATCCTGGAGCTCGTGCCGAAGCGGCAGGCGTTCTACGACTACGAGGCAAAGTACACGCGCGGCGAGACCGATTTCGTGCTGCCGGCGCGGCTCGACCCCAAGGTCGCGGACAAGATAAAGGAGCTGGCGCTGAAGGCGCACAAGCTGATGGGCTGCTCGGGTTTCTCACGCATCGACCTCGTTGTCAAGCAGGGCAAGTTGCCATATTTCCTGGAGATAAACACGCTGCCCGGTCTGACCGACATCTCGGACCTGCCGGCCGAGGCCGAGCACGCGGGCATCGCGTACGACGAGATGATATTCCGGATTCTCTCGGACGCGCTGTTGTAGGCCAAGCGGATGACAGGCCCCGTTGCCTCACGTAAGGACCTATACGGGACGACCCGTTGCCTCATATATAT
>CAZQZR010000249.1:0-3552 GCA_964597845.1 uncultured bacterium
GAGTCGGCCGGGACTTCGGCAACCGAGAACTCGCCGGTCGAGACGTCGGCGAACGCGATGCCATACCGGTCCCCGGCCGGGGATAGCGCGAGCAGGAAGTTGTTGCGCCGGGCTTCGAGCAGGTTCGGGTTGGTGACGGTTCCGGGCGTGATGACCTCGACCACTTCGCGCCGGACCACCGGCTTGCGCGCGTCCGGCAGCTCAAGCTGGTCGCAGACCGCGACTTTGAACCCCTGGGCAACGAGTCGGCCAACATAGGTATCGAGCGCCTTAGCCGGGACTCCGGCCAGCGGAACCCGGTTGTCCGGGCCGTGCGGCCGCGAGGTCAGCGTCAGGTTCAGCGCCTTGGCTCCGATGCCGGCGTCTTCGTAGAACATCTCGTAGAAGTCGCCGACCCGGAACAGCAGCAGCGTATCCTTGTGCTGCTCCTTTATCTTCCGGTACTGGGCGAGCAGCGGAGTTAGCTTCTCAGACATGGATTCCAGGAGAATAGTGAATAGTGAATTGAGAATTGTGAAAGGCGGATTCGGGCTTCACTATTCACTACTCACAACTCACTATTCCGCGACGGTCTGGCCTCAGGCAGTCTTGTCGGCGCGGCCGGCCGGCTCGGATTGGAGCGCGGCCAGGACTTCGCCGATGGCTGCGCGGGCGTGGGCGACTTCGTCTTTCTCGAGATACATCGCCGCCAGCGCCACGCGCGAGAAGACGTTGTCCTTCTGCCGACCGGCGAACCGTTCGAGCAGCCGGATGGCGGCGGGCAGGTCATCCTTCTTCTGGTGGATTTCCGCAAGCGCGACCACCAGGCCGGCGTCGTCCGGCACCTTGCGCAGCAGCTTCTCATACAGGGTCGTGATGTCTTCGAACTTGCCCGCGTCAAAGTAGGCGCGTTCGAGCCGTTCCCGGACCAGCGCGTTCTTGTCCGGTGCCAGTTCCAGTATGTCGTTCCAGACGCTGATGGCGGCATTGGTGTCGCCCTGGCTCAACTGGTGGTCGCCCATGTACAACCGGGCCGGGATAGAACCCGGGTCAAACTTCAGCGCGGTCTCGAACGCGGCCAGGGCAGCGCCCGGGTTGTTCTTCGGATAGGCGCGGCCGTATTCGGTGTAGAGCCGGGCCGCGCGCTGGCGATGAGCCTGGTTCCGGGCCAGTTCCTTGAGCAGTTCCTCGCATTTGTCCCATGCTCCGGTTTCGATGTAGAGCTCAGCCAGGTGTTCGGTGCTTTGGGCGTCGGTCTTGTCGAGGTGCACGAGTTCTTCGAGAACCGAAATCGCCTTCACTTTGCGGTCAGCTTTCATGTAGTCACGGACCAGCGCCTGCAGCACCTTCTTCTCGTCGCGCTTGTCCATGTTGCGGCGCAGGGCCAGGTTCTCGTGGATCTTGATGGCCCGTTCGGTCTCGCCCTGCTGCATGAACAGGTCACCGAGCCGGATGTAGGCGTCAACGTTGTCGGTGTCAATCCCGACCGCTTCCCTGAACCGGGCAATTGCGTCCGCGGACCTTCCGTCCAGCGCCGCCTGCAGGCCTTCGACATAGGCGGGAGCCGCGGAGCGGCGCTTGCGCAGGAAGTCGCGGACTACCGGGTACAAGGCAACCACGAGCACCGCAAGGATGACGACAATCAGCCAACTCATCAGATGCCTCCGTTCGCGGACTCCGGCCGTTCCGGCGCGGGCTTCGGCGGGTACTCGCCTTCCAGCGGTGCGTTGCGCAGGGCGCGCAGTTCATCCATCAGGGCATCCTGCGCCCTCTTCTGCCGATAGAGTCGGGACCGGAGTTGGATTTCCGATACCAGCGTGAAGATGCCCACGCAGAGCGCGCCGAATGCGAAGGAGTAAAGCATCACGAACGCCACCGGCACGTCGTAGTAGGTCTTGTTGAATACTTGGACTTCCACCGCGATTCTCCCGCTTTGCATGTTGGTAAGGGCGAGCACCAGCACCACGGCGAACGCCAGCAGAATCAGAATGACGCGGAATATGACCACGGAAGCCTCCTTAGGCAAAGTTGATAAGTCACAAGGGGAAATGGCAAAGGGGAAGGGGAAAGGGGAAATGAACAAGGCGAAGGGGACACAAGGAATGTCGAACGGCCGGACTTTGACATTTCCCCTTTCTCCTTTCTACTTGATCTTAGCATGTCGCGGCCGCCCGGGCCGGAAGCTCGGCCACCGGGGTCCAGCCGTTGATGCGCGTGACCCGGCAGCGGACCAATTCGCCGGGCGCGCAGCGGCCTTTGACGATGACAATCTTGTTCGCAGGCGTGCGGCCGAGCCAGCCGGAGTCGCGCGGGCTCGGACCTTCAATCAGCAACTCGAATTCTCGGTTCAGCATCCCGCGGTTGCGTTCGGCGGTGATGCGGTTCTGCACCTCAATCAGGCGGGCGAGGCGGCGCCCGCCATCCGCCTCCGAGACCTTGGGTCCGAACTCCTCGGCCCGGGTGCCTGGCCTGAACGAGAAGCGGAACATGTACGCGAAGTCGAACCGCACCTGCTCGATGAGGTCGAGCGTGGCCCTGAAGTCGTCTTCGGTTTCGGACGGGAACCCGACCAGCACGTCGGTGGTAAGGCAGACCTCGGGCAGGACCTTGCGGCAGAGTCCGATCTTCGTCAGGTACTCTTCGCGCGTGTAGCCCCGGTTCATCCGTTCGAGGATGGGGTTGGAACCGGACTGCAGGGGCAGGTGGAGACTCGGGCAGACGTTGGGGAGGCGTTGCATGGTTTCGAGCAGGCTCGAGTCGAGGTCGCGCGGATGCGACGTCAGGAACCGGATGCGCACGTGCGGCAGGGCAGAGGCGACCGCGCGCAGCAGGTCCGGGAACCGGCGGCTTCCGTCCCGGTAGGCGAGCACGTTCTGGCCCAGAAGAGTGATATCCTTCACCCCGCTTGCGGCGTGGCGCTCGGCTTCGGCCAGCACACTCTCAAGCGGGCGCGAGCGCTCGCGGCCCTTCACGTGAGGTACGATGCAATAAGTGCAATAGTTGTCGCACCCGCGCATCACGGTGACGTACTGCCCGACAGGGGCCGTCGAGGCCAACGCGGATACCGAGCTCGAACCCTGGGGACAGTCCCCGTCCGGGGACAGTCCCCGCGCCAGCATGACCGAATCATAGCATTCGCTGGTCTGGCGCGTCGCCACAAGACCGGTGGCGCCGGCCTGCACGCTCGCGATAAGCTCGGGCAGTCGCAGGTACTCATCCGGCCCGACCACGATGTCGGCCCGGTGGTTGGTGACGAGCACGTCTCCGAACCGCTGGGCCATGCACCCGAGCACGCCGACGACCGTACCGGCGCGTTCCGAACGCAGGGCCCGGAACGTGCCCAGACGCCCCAGCGCGCGCTGCTCCGCGTGGCTGCGTACCGAGCAGGTCATCATCAACAGTACGTCCGCGTCCCGCTCGTCCGCAGTCTCATCAAAACCGGCGTTGGCGAGCACCCGGCGCACCACGCCGGACTCATAGACGTTCATCTGGCAGCCGTAGGTCTGGATATAGAACTTAGGCAACGTATTGACATTCTATCCGTTGTGCCGGATTGTCAAGGAAAGGACAGGG
>CAZQZR010000250.1:0-3531 GCA_964597845.1 uncultured bacterium
GGCAGGCGCTGCTCGAGCTGGACGTTGAGGTTCAGTGATTCCCATGCCCCGACGTTCACGACCTTCATCGTCTTCTTGCACCCCGCATAGGTGAACACTAACCGGTGCGGGCCGGCCGGCACGCCGGTGATGATGTAGTCGCCGTTTCGGTCCGAAGCGACGCCGAGCCGCGTGCCCTCGACTGTGACGCTCACGCCGTTGGCCACACCCAAGCCCTGCACTTCGACTCGACCTTCTACCTCGCCGATGGCAAGCGAGGTGTCGTAGAGCGGCAGGTCCACCGACAGCGTGTCCCCGGCCCTGACCGACAGACGCCGAGGGAACCCGCGAAAGCCCGGAAGGGCGGCGATGAGTTCACGGTCGCCGGGCGGGAAGGGAATGACGTACATGCCGGCCGAATCGGTCTTAGCCGTCGCCGCGTCACCTATCACCTTTACCGAGGCCCGGGCCAGCGGCTTGCCGGTGATGCCGTCCCGCACGAATCCGATGGCGGTGCGGGGCTGCCTGCTGTACAGCCTGACCACAAGTCTTGAATCCGGGGTGGCGACGAAGATTGAGTCGGTCGCGGGGAAAGCGCCCTGCATCGTCGTCGTCAGCAGGAGACGCCGGCCGGTGACTGCCGGTACGATGCACTCGCCGACCGAGTCGGTGAAGAAGACGCGGTCCCCGGCTTTGACCTTTGCGCCCGCGAGCCACCGTCCGGTGTCGCCGTCGCGCACGCGGACTCTCACCCGTGCCTCCGCCCCGAGCGTACAGGTTGCTGCCAGGGCGAGGACAACAATGCTGCGTATCATCGCCCGTTAATCGAACCGCGGCGCGTAGCCGAGCGGTTCTCTGGGCTTGGGCTTGCGGAACGTGGCCGAGTAGTTGAACAGGCTGCCTTCGATTGACGCCGGCCCGAACCCGGCCTGACGGCAGAGCTTCACGACGTCGTTGCGGAACCGGTAGTGCGGGTCAATCAGCGCCTCGGTGATGGAAAGCACGCCGCCCGGGCGCAGAACCCGGAGCGCCTCGCGCAGGGCGGGCAGCCGGTCCGGAATCTCGCCCAGCACGTGTACCAGGAACACGAGGTCGATGTCGTAGAGGTCGAAGGGCAACTTGTCGGCTGAGGCGGCAAAGCCGAGAACGTTGTGCAGACCCTGTTTCTCGACCCGCTTCAACGTCTTGTCGACCATCTCCGGTTGGATATCAACACAGAAGAGCATACCGCCCGGTTCGATGCGACGCGCCACGTCACCGGAGAGATGGCCGGTTCCGCACCCGACCTCGACCACGCGCATGCCCGGGCCCAACGCCATCCGGCTCAAGGTGACATCGGCCGGCATGAGCAGCCTGCGCCACGGGCCTTCGACCAGGAACCCGGCCCAGTGTGGCATTGGAAATGGTATCTCGCGGAGAATCAACCAGACCATCAACACCGAGACTGCTGCTATCAGCACCGTTGTCGGCGAGCGTGGTATCAGCAGCGTCACGTACGGTACGCTGCTGATACCCCCGGTCGCGAGAAGTGCAAGGGTCAGGGCATAGGCGCCGACCAGCCCGCCGATGAGCAGCAGCTTGCCGAACTGGCCGACCCGGCCGAGCAAGACCCGACGCAGAATCCGCGCCGCGAGCCAGATGACCGCCACGAGCAGCGCGAGTTGCAGCACCGGCGTCAGGGTCGCTATCGCTTCCGCCACGCTCCAGTTTACGGCAGCTCAAGCACAAGCGCAAGCTCCAAACCGTTGACCGTACACCGTGCACCGCACACCGTGAACCGCCGGCGGACTTCTGACTTCTGCAATCTAGCCTCTGGCTTCTGACTTCGTCTGACGATGAGAAGCCGGGGCCCGAAGGCCCCGGCTTTGACCGAGCCAAACCACTAGCCCCAGTCAGAGCTAGTGCATCATGCAATTCTCACAATTCTGCGAGTCACGCTGCCCCATCGGTCCTGGCGCCCCGGCACCTTTCATTCCGCCCTTCATGCCGCGGCCCATGCCCCGGCCCTGGCCGCGCATCATGCCACGGCCACGACCCATGTGCATCTCGCGCATCGCTTTCCGCTGGTCCGGCGTCATCAGGTTGTACATGTCAATCCGGCGGTTGACCATGGCCAGTTCCAGTTTCTGCCGAAGCCCGCCGATTTCATTCACCTTGGCCACGATCTTCTTGGAGTCGAGCTTGTCGGCGCGCCAGAGCGCGTCCAGTTCGATTTCCGCGACCTGGATGTCGGTCCGAATCGGCAGTACCGTCTTCATGTGCGACACCCGCATGGCGTCCATCTTATCCATCTGCTCCGGTGTCAGGTCCGGGATGCCGGGCATTCCCTGCCGGCCCTGTTGCTCCATCATCGGCATCCCTGCTCCGCGCATCGGGCCGCCGGCAGCGGGGCCCGGCCCGGGCTGCGCCCACACAAGGCAGGCAAACGCTACGACGGCAATCGCGGTCAGTGCTGTTTTCTTCACGTTATTTCTCCAGTTCATGTTCAACTGCTAATCTCCATCCGGCTCATGCGGAGCTTCCGGTCCGCCGTGCTGCCGGCCGAACCGACCCGTGCCACTCGTGCGCGGGCCGCGCATCATACGCGGGCCGGCCTGGCGCAGAAACCGCTCGCGCTCCGCCGGCGGCAGCATCTGCACCACGCGGTGCATGTTACGAAATACCAACCCGCCCATTTCGGCAGCGATTCGTCCCTGCTCGCCGCAGAGCGAATCGAGCTTCTGTTCGTCCATCTCCGGCTTGGCTACGAGTTCCAGCACGGCCGCGCGCAGCCGGTCGCGCTCGCCGGACAGTCGCTCGATGTCGGACGCGACATCGCGCATCACGCTGCCGATACTGTCCCTGGTCGCGCGTCTGACGCCCTGGAAACGGGAATGTTGCCGGTGCGGCCGGGCAGTCCGGTAGACGTAGGCCCCGACCACGGCGACGTTCAGCGCGAGCGATGCCACGGCAATCACGGCCAGCCATCGGACGCGCATCACTCGCCTCCCATCAGCGACTGGTAGGTTTCAAGCGAAACGTCGGCGGTCGCGGTGGCGAAAATGTCGTCGCCCGTAGTACTGGCGCTGCCCTGGGCCAGTCCAGAGCCGACCATTGTGCCGACGCCAAGGCTCAATGCGACCAAGATGACCCCGGCCGCCATGCTCAACACCCAGCCCGCCCGGAGTCCACGCCGGACATGAACCGCCTGCCGCTGCCGGATTTCGGCCATC
Organism: uncultured bacterium; assembly: GCA_964597845.1. Taxonomy (GTDB): domain Bacteria; phylum Hydrothermota; class Tepidihabitantia; order Tepidihabitantales; family Tepidihabitantaceae; genus UBA2258. The sequence goes on from CAZQZR010000250.1 coordinate 3,192, forward strand.
ACGCGCGTGGCCAGAAATGGCGTAACCTCAGGCGTACCGGCAAGTTCGAGCAGGCCGATGTCCGCCTTCAGCGCCTCCATCTCGGAACGACAGGCCGGGCAGGATGACAGGTGGGCGGATACGCCATCCCGCACCCTGCCCGGCACCTCTCCGTCGAGGTAAGGAGGCAGTAGACGAAGAATCTCGTTGCATTTCATGCTCGTACTCGAATCATTAGACACTGTGGACCATCCTTTCCTGCGCCCTCGGCCCGCTCAGGTCGCAGGTCGCCATTGGGAAATAGTGAATGGGGGTATCCATTTGACTCAACCGACCCCAATAGGTAGTATGGGCAGACATG
>CAZQZR010000251.1:0-3526 GCA_964597845.1 uncultured bacterium
TCGAAATCACGTATACTCGCAAGGGTATCGGGGGTTCAAATCCCTCTCTCTCCGTACTTTGGTAAGTTAGCAGTTAGGAGTTAGCAGTTAGGAGCAGGAGTGAGCGGTAGGCAGACACTGACGCTGGTCTTTGTCGTCGCAATGCTCTCGTTGCCGACGGCCGAGGGTCGGGAACTGCGTCTGGTAAAATCCCAGCGCCGTAACATTCCCGGTGAGGCTGAGCAGGTAGCCCGGCTCCTGCACTCTTACACGACCATGCAGGCGGACCAGCCGCCGCTGGAGCGCTTCCGGTTTAAGCCGACCGCTGCCGACCTCGACCGCATCAGGAAGTTGCAGGCGGGCGGGACCGACACGGTTCGGGTGTTGTGCCTGCGGGTCGAGTTCCAGTTAGACACGACGCCGCTCACGACCGGCAACGGCAAGATGGACACGCTTGGGTTCCTTTCGCCCGACTCTGGCCTGTTCTACGACCCTCCCCACTTCAAGAGGTATTTCGAGCGACAGATGGAGGGGCTGCGCAACTTCTACCGGGCGCAGTCGCTGGGCAAGCTGTACGTCGAATACACCATCATGCCCTCAGGCGAGAAGGCCTGCTACCAGTTGCCGCGCGACATGGAGTTCTACGGCGACACAATCTCGTACGACGCCATCGAGATAGGCCTGGTGCGGCTGATGCGCGATGCGTTCAAAGTGGCGGACGAAGACCCGGATCTCCACTTCGGTAGCTACGACGAGTTCATTGTGTTCCATGCGGGCTCGGGCCTGCAGTCCGACCTGAGGCGGGATTCGCCGTTCGACCTGCTGGCCGGTGAGGTCCCATCCGGCGCGATTGAGGCGTATCTCGGCGAACCGTACATCTCCGTCGATTCGGGCCGGACCCACATCGAGCACGGGACCGTGCTGCCCGAGATGATGCGGCAGGACACGATGTACGGTGATGAGACCAACATCCTGGGCATGACCGGGCTGGCCGGGACCCTGTTCCACGAGTTCGCGCACCTGCTCGGGGCGTACGACCTGTATGACGTAACCGGTGTGACCATGGGCGTGGGTTCGTGGAGCCTGATGGGGTATGGCGGCTGGCTGGGCGACTACGGCGCGGGCGCGCCGCCCGGCGTGATCCCCGGGTTCCTCGATGCGTTCCACCGGACGATGTTCCTCGATACCATCACCCAGGTGCGAACAGTCAAGCTGCCGGTCGAGTCAATCCCGATATTCGCGGCGGAGATGGATACGCAGTTCTTCAGCCAGCGCGGGGACACGGCCCGTCCGACAATCATCAAGATTCCGATAACGCCGGATGAGTACTTCCTGCTCGAGAACCGGCAGGTTGACGTGAAGCAGCCGGACACAATCGACGTGGACGTGGAGGATGGCGTGGTCATCGCGGTCGGCGGCAATGAGTACGATTTCTTTCAGCCCGGTTCCGGCGTGCTCATCTGGCACATCGACCGGAAGGTGCTGGCCGACTACGGACCGTATAACGCCGTAAACATCGACCCGGCGCACAAGGGCGTAGACCTGGAAGAGGGCGACGGCGTACAGGATTATGACGTGCCGTACTGGCAGTCGCGCGCGCCGGACTACGAAATCTACGGGTACAAGTACGACCCGTTCCTTAAGGGCGGGTACAATGACCAGTTCACGGCCCAGACCAATCCGAACTCGGATGGCTACAAGGGCCGGAGCTTCCTTGCCGTGACGCTGCTCGGAGCCGTGGATTCGGCCGCGCGGCTTAAGGACACGATTATCTCGGTGAAGGTCGGCTGGGACCTGTACCAGCCGGGGTTTCCCAAAGCCGTGGGCAGCTCACCGTTGCTCTCGGCATTCGCCGCGGACATCGAGGGCAACGACACGCTGGACATCGCAGTGGTGGATACCGCCGGCGGCCTGAGGATATGGCGCGCCGACGGCTCGCTGCTGCGCTCGCTCGGCGTGGGAAGTCCCGTTCGGGCCGACCTCGCCATCGGGGACGTGACGGGCGATTCGAAGCTCGAGGTAGTGGTAGCAAGCAACGACACATTGGTTACCGTCGTCCCGGTTTCGGGCACTCCCGTGCGGATGAAGGCCGGGGACCGGATTCTCGCCGCGCCGGTACTCGCGGACCTTGATGGTGACGGCAAGAAGGAGATCATCGTCGGTTCGACGGACATGAAGCTGTATGCGTGGAAGGGCGACGGAACTCCGATGCCCGGGTTCCCGGTGTCCGTGGGCTCGGAAGTCCGCGCGCCGGTGGCGGTGACCGATACGGTCCGGCCGCAGATTGTGCTGCTTTCCGGTGACGGCCGGCTGTTCCTGTTCAACCCGGACGGCTCACTCGTGAGTGGATTCCCGGTGGTGCTCAGCAAGTCGCCTTATTACGCCACGGCCCAGCCTGTGGTCGGTGACTTCGACCGGGACGGAAGTAAGGAGATTGCGGTCATCGCTCCGGGCGAGCACGACTACCGTCTCTACATGGTCGGCCTGGACGGCGCCGTCAAGTTCCAGTCCCGCGAGTTCATCCGCAGTCCATTTACCGGCACGTCCGCCGTTGCGGACATGGACGGTGATGAGTACGTGGACGTGCTTGCCGCCTCAGTGAACGACCTTTTCGCGCTCGGCCGGAATGCCACGCCGGTCACTAACTACCCGTTCACCCAGGATTCCACCTATACAACCACCGAGCTGGCCGGCAACTGGATTATCACCTTTGACGTCTACTTCCAGTACCTGTCGTCGCCGGTCGTGGCCGACGTCGACGGCGACGGTGTGTCGGATGTGGTCATCGGTTCGCCGCAGTACGGGCTGCTCGGGTTCAACGGCAGGACCGGGTCGCCGTTGCAGTTCTTCCCTTTGATGGCGACCGCTGGTATCAGCGCGGTGCCGCTGGCCGTCGACCTGGACGGGGACGGCAAGGTCGAGTTGGCTGCCGGCAGCGACTCCGGTACGTTCTACGTCTGGAAGATGCCGGGCCCGGCCTCAGGCGTCAAGTGGCCGTGCGCCTATCACGACGCTTGCCATACGGGCCTGGTCCTTGATTCGGAACTCCCGCCCTGGCAGCCGAGCGTTCACACTTCACTGGTTGACAAGCTGTACGTGTACCCGAACCCGGCCGGCGCCTCGGTGAACATCCGCTACCACCTGAATGATGCCGACCAGGTCAAGCTCCGGCTGCTGGACATGGCCGGTGAGCCGGTCGGGGCCGAGTTCGACGGCCAGACAGTCAAGGATGCCGACAACGAAACCGTGGTCAACCTGGAGAAGACCCCGCCGGGCATCTACATCGTCAGGCTGGAGGCGAAGCTGGGCGACAAGCGCGAAGTCAAGTTCACGAAGCTGGCGGTCGTGAGGTAAGGAATGAAAGGGGTCGGGGGTCGGGGGTCGGGGATCAGGGTCGTCGCCGCAGTCGCGGTTGTCTGTGCCCTTGCGCTGGCCGGGCCGGCCGACCTCATCCAACTGCGTTCGCCTGAGAACCCGAGGCCGCTGCCGGACGGGCATGTCGCGCCGCCGCGGCACGCTTCGGCGAGAGGCGAGAGGCGAGAGGCGA
>CAZQZR010000252.1:0-3522 GCA_964597845.1 uncultured bacterium
CGGACCTGAAACCTGCCCGGCGTTTCCTCGTCTACCCCGGGGCCGAGCGTTACCCGCTAGCCGCCGATGTCGAGGTCATCTCTCTCCCGGACCTCGCCGGCGAAGTGCGCCGACGCGCGGGCAGACCCCGCTGACCATCGGCGCAAAGCTCGTCTGCAAAGACGGCCCGGTCTTCCGCCTCGACGAAATTCCGGCCCGCGCCCTGTAACTCGGTCCGATTTCGCCAGAGGCCCTCACGACTCACAGCCCTCGGAAGAAAGATAACCGCCAAGGACGTCATCCGGTCATGCCGCGCCTTGACATCGCTCAGAAATATGGAAGGTGTCCCTCGCGACCCCAGAAGCCTCCCGGCCGAGTACTGGCGCGACGCCGACCGGCCCTAGAGTCTCTCCCACTCCTCGTGGGAGGCCCCGGCCTGTCGCAGGACGCGGGCAAGGAGTTCGCGATCTATATCCGACTGGTGTGGATTCGGCAGAACCACGGTGACGTTTCCCTTGTACATGAACTCGTGCCTGCCACCCGATTACGGGCCGTTGAAATCGAGTCGGCGCAGGTAGGCGATGAGGTCGCGGCGCTTGACCGGGCCGAAGCTCGGCATCAGGCGACTTCAGCTACTTCGAGCCTGATGCCGCCGGCTTCGGGCAGAGCAAGGTTACGCGATACCCGGAACAGAATCCAGTCTTCGAGCGTGCTCTCAAGTTCGTCCCGGCAGGCCTCCAGCGTGGCGGCGCTGGCGTACACGCCCTGGAAACCCGGAATCTCGCCGTAATACGTTCGATCCTCCGCCAGGATTTCGTACTTCGCCTTGCTCATCGCGGCACGGAGGTAGACGGTCAGCATGGGACTATTCTAGCGCGGCGATGGTGCGCTTCAAGGATTCCCGTCAGCGGCGTCTTGGTCTTGGACAAGTCCTTGTGCAGCTTCAGCATCCCCGGTCTCTCACTTCAGGCTCGTAACGATGTACGAGTCCTTCAATGCCACGATGTACGACTTCCATCGTCTCGACCAGACCGACCATCTCGTCATGTCAGCCTCTGCCGTCGAAGCCACTCCTTCGCGAACCTCCCGAAGCACGCGGGTACGCTTCGCCGGGAGCCAAGCCGCTCAAGCTCCTCTTGGATTCCCTCGGCCGCTGTCTTCATGGCCGGGAAGTCACGCGCGCGCCGATGCTTCCGGTACCAGGGAAACCACCGCCGAAGGACTCTCGTCTCCTCGGCCGTCCACGCAGTCTTGGGCCATCTCCGTTTGTGGGCATGTGCCAATTCGCAGATGCGCTCGTGCACGGCCAAGTACGATCTCTCACGGGTGCGATTGTACCGGCGGGGGTCCGCTTTCCGCCAGCGTCGGCGAATGTCGGCGAGTTCCATGCGGCAGGCAAGCGCCGCCACATCTCCGTTTTCGTATTCGCCGCCCAGCAGCGCCCGTGCGTAGCGGTCGACGACTGCCTCTTCGTCAGGTCGCCAGTTCTCAGAGAAATGACGCCCCAGCTCGCCGGCCCGTCGTTCAAGAAAGGACTTGACGGCGCTGAACGTAGGTCGGACGTAGCCATCGCGGGCAGAAGGATGCCCCGCGCGGAAGCTGTCGTACACGCAGGAGATACGCTTGTGGCACGCCCGCACCATGGCCTTCAGGCTGGTGTTCCTGTCTTGCGCGGTCTTGCGCGCGTAGGTTTCCAGCAACCGGCGTACCTGCGGCTGCCATCGGGTGGTGTTCCATTTCCAACCGAGGCGTCGCGCTCGACGCTCGAGCCGGTCGCGCACCGCGAGCCGGGTGCGGGCCGGAGGCCGGGGCAAGAGTCGGTTCATCTCGGCATGGCATGACGCGGCCGCCGCCCCTGCGCCAGAGAATCGACCGCGGACAAGAGCCTCGACATGGCGGTTGAGTACTCGCACCTCAGCCGGAGTCCAGCGTTCCCGGATCGACGTGTAACCGGCGGCCTGTGCACCTTTCAAGATGCGCATGAAGATAGCCTGGCGCGTACGCGGTACGACTGGCGAGGTCGCGGGACGCCGCTGCCAGCGTCGTGTGAATTCCCCATGACAGGCGTCGGCCGCCTCTTGCGCGGTCCGAAAGCGGCCTAAGACAAGGGCCTTCACGCTCCGGTCAACAACCGCCTGTTCTGCGGGCGTCCAGAAGGAGTTCAGTGAGCCTCGCCGTGCTGAGCGCGCTCCGCTGAACAAGTGGCTGTACACGGTCAGATAGCTGCGCGCCGGCGCGGAACCCGGCCGTATCCGTTCCAGTTCCTGCAGACATGCTCGCGCGGCCTTGGCGATGGCATCGTAGCGCCCGTCTGCGACTGCCTGAACGAACCGGCCAATCACGCGCAACTCGTCCGGTGACAGAGGTCTCCGATCCGGCCTCGGCATCAGCTAGGCTCTGACGTGCGAATCAACGATGGACGAATCAGGCGAAACAACGACGTCCGAGGCAACTGCTTGTGCAGCCTCAGCATCGTCTCGACCAGTCCGATCATCCTGTCAGGCCGCGCCTTGACATCGCTCCGTAATAGGTGACTGTCCCTAATTCCCCGTCCCTAATTCCCCTCCGACTTTCAGTGCGTCCAACTCGGACAGTACTGACGGTAGCAGGGCTATGGTGAATTCCGACACGTCAGTGAACGACCAACTTTCTACCTGCGGATGGTAGAGCACTGCATTCGTGTCGGGAACAACCACGACTCTTCCAGAGGAGGAGTCGTAGAGGCGATTCAGAAGAGACATCTCCGTTCGGAGGGCCTCCAAGGCGCTGTCCAGCACCTCTTGTGTGCTCGCGTGCCACGTGTGTTGCAGCTCGATTGTATCTTTGAGGATGTCATTAGCCTGCTTGAGGGCCTGAAGCGTTTCCGCCGGCTGTGCCTTCAACAGTAGGCTTACCAGCGCAGCAAAATGCCGGTAATCCTCTATCAACCGCGCCTGCAGCTGTCGGCCCGCATCAGACAACTCCTGGAAGCCGTAGTTGCAGAGGGAAATAATACAGCTATCCGGCGGGTTCCACCGGTAGACGTTTGTGTGCTTCAGCAGCAACTCCTCCAATAGTCTGCTGAGCCCGTCCGCAGCGGCGTTCAAGTTCTCAGTGACGGTGGGAATATTCACAGGTTAGTGGAATGGTTGACGATCCGCAAGATCAGTTGCGTTCACTTCAGCCCCTCGACAGTCCTAGCTTCATCTGTCGTCAGTTTGTACAACTCAACACTAGCGCGTCGGGGAGGGCCATCGGCTTACGGCTCACGGCTAACGGCTCCGTACAGCTTCGCGCGGTCAGCGTCCTCGACGATTCGTATCTCATCCCCGTCCGGGCCGTAAGCTGTAAGCCGCAAGCTGTTAGCTGTCTCCGGCGCTTCAGCATCGTCTCGACCAGACCGACCATCTTGTCATGCCGCGCCTTGACAGCGCTCAGAAATATGGGAAGTGTCCCGCATTCTTCGTTGAGAATCCTGACTTCGTCCTCGGTCAAACCATACATCTCATACACCAACTGGTCGATCTGCCCATCGGTGATGGCGAGCTTCTGGTCGAGGAGTTG
>CAZQZR010000253.1:0-3516 GCA_964597845.1 uncultured bacterium
CTCCATATCCCGGATGACTCTGTCTTGAAGCCCATCGACCCAGTCGTCGCCGGCTCTGCCGGTTCTTTCGTCAGGCAACGCGTTCGCTTTCAGGGGAACCGACGGCCGACCGCACATCCGCCCCAGCCGGTGCAAATGTCCAAGTCAGCCGTTCTCTCCTGACCGGTTTGAACGTCCCGCCGGCTGTGACCCCGGCGATGATTTCGCTATCTTTCAGATGGTGGTCGCTGAATGAGAGAATCCCTTCGGGCTTCAGCACGCGGGCCAATTCCTCCATCACCTGGTCAGGCTGCCCAAGGTCGTGGAAGACGTCGTATAGCAGAACCGCGTCGAGGGATCTGCTCTCCAGCCCCGTGGCGCAGTCGGTCACGATTCCAGCCACGTTGGTCAGTCTGCGGCTCGCGGCCCGCTTCCTTGCCTGCTCGACCATGAGCGGTTTGACGTCCGCAGCATAGACCCGGCCGGTCTCGCCGACGAGTCTCGCGGCGGCGATGCTGTGACCGCCGACCCCGCAGCCGAAGTCCAGCACGTGCCAGCCAGGCTGAAGGCCTGCTTCTTCCAGGTTCCTTCGGGGCGGCTGCAGCCAGTTCCGGGTGTCGAAGCAAAGAATCTCAACCGCCCCATCGAGTCCAGGTGTCTTGCCGGTCGCCATGGCAGGTTTCGTTCTAGACCCAGTGTCCCTCAACGTCAGACGAGTCTGCCGGCTTGAGCTTCCCGGCCTTGAACGCCTCCAGTGCGGCGGCAACGGTGGGTTGGTCGGTGTTGTACACCTTGACTCCCGCTGCAGACAGGACGCGGAAGGCCTTGGGACCGCAGTGACCGGTGACTACCGCTTGTGCCCCGGATCGGACTACGGTTTCCGCTGCCTGGATGCCTGCGCCCTGAGCTGCGTTCAGGCTTTGCTGGTTGTCGACGAACTCGGACGCGCCGCTGTCGGTGTCGCAGACGAGAAACCCCGGGGCCCGTCCGAACCGAGTATCGAGCGGCGAATCTAGGCCACTCCCAGACGTTGTGAAGGCCACTTTCATTTTCTTCTCCTTCTGCTGTCAGAACTGCTACACGGCGACCGCGCCCGCCGTAGGCGGGCGTTGCGGTCGCCTCGTGCCTGCTACTTGGACTTCGACCCGGTGCCGGCCTCAAGCTCGGCAAGCCGTTTGTCGATGGCTTCGAGTCCCGCGCGGACTGCCTTGGCTTCGCTCTTGAGCGCCTGCTTCTCGGTCTCCGCGTCGGGCGCCTGGTAGGGCGCGGCGTAGCCGCCAAACCCCATCCAGCCCGGCGCGCCGGTGGCGTAGAACCCGTTGCGCCATCCGAAACCGCCGCCCCCGAAACCTCGACCTCGGCCTCGACCGAAGCCCATTCCGAAACCGCGTCCGAACGCGGGATTCGCAAAGCCGGGCACTCCGTACCCGGCGCAGTATCCGGCCCCTCGGCCGGTCATCGGACCCATCCCACCGGGTCCGGTTCTATCTCCTCTTGGCATTTTGTTTCCTTTCTTTTCGCTACTCTCTTACCATTGCGGCGCCACACCCCGGGCACTTCTGCTTGGTGCAAGGGACACCGCGTTCGTGCGGCACACGCTGTCCGCACTTCGGGCACACACAGGAGCCCGACGGCCCGGCCGCCTTGGGTCCGCCCATGCGACCGAGCCCTTGGCCCTTTCCCTGTCCGCCGCCACCTTTGCCGCTCACCGGTCCGGTTCCATCTCCTCTTGGCATTTCGCTTCCTTTCACCCTGTCATTCTCTTGTCAGCGCGATGCCACACTTCGGGCACTTCTGCTCAACGCAGGGAATGCCGCGCTCATGCGGCGAGCGCTGTCCGCACTGCGGGCACACACAGGAACCCGCTGGTCCAGCCGCCTTGGGTTCGCCCATGCGACCGAGCCCTCCGCCCTGCGACTGCCCGCCACCTTGCCCTATTCTTATGCCTCTTCTTCCTTTCACGTCGTACTCCTTTGGTCGGGGATTGCGCATCCCCCGGAACCGATGTTGGCTACGGCGGCAGCAACCCGGCATGGCGAAAGCATCGCCGTCTAGGTCGCCACCAAGCCACGCCCGCACCACTTCGTCCAGCTCGCCGGCCACGAATGGAATCACCCGGATGCCTTGACTGTCCACTAAGACGTGCAAGGGCCGGGAAATCGCGCCGCAGACGAGCGTACCGACGCCCAGCTCCGCCAGACGAAGCACCTTGTTGACCGGAAGGCCATCAAGCTGGGCTTCCTGCATTTCACCGACCGCCACTCCGGCCTTGGATTCTACAAGACTGACCCGTCGCGCCACGTCAAAGACCGGCGCGATGCGGTTGTTCCATGAAGCAAAGGCCGCTTTCATTTCCCGGCACATCGAGTGTTCATTGTCTTGTTCAGTGCAGCAAGTGTGCCCGATCGGCCCGCGAACGACGGAAAGCTGTTACCGCCGGGTTTTCATGTAGTTAGGCAGTCATGTGGCGCCGGACGGCCATCTGTTACAGTAGCGACTGTGCGACTGTCGTGTCAGATGAGCGAAGCGGAAACGCTACTCTGCTTTGTTCTTGCGAGAACGGCCGTCTTGTGCCGCGTGACTGATTCCAAGCTGTTTCATCTTGCGGAACAGGGTGGTCTTGTGGATACCGAGTTCCCGGGCGGCGGCAAGGCGGTTGCCGCCGGTGCGTTCAAGAGCATTCCGGATGGTCTGGGTTTCGACGAGGTTTCGGGTCCTGCGCATGTCGGGGCGGCTCGGGACACGATCCGAAATGCCGGGCATTTCGGTCATGTCCCCGCCCCGCCTGGTCAGCTCCGCGGGCAGGTGTTCGATGCCGATGGGCCCGGTGCTGCAGAGGACAAAAGCCCGTTCGATGACGTTCTCCAGTTCGCGCACGTTTCCGGGCCAGTCGTGGGCCATGAGCAACGAGAGTGCCTCGGCGCTGACTCCGAAAATGGACTTCCCCTGGAGGCGGTTGAACCGTTCCACGAACTGCTCTGCCAGAAGCGGCATATCTTCCTTGCGGCGGCGCAGCGGCGGCAACTCGACGCGGACGACGTTCACCCGGTAGTACAAGTCCTCCCGAAAAACCCCCTGGCGCACCAATCCGGCCAAATCCTTGTTCGTGGCAACGACTACGCGGGCGTCAGTCGTCTCGGAACGGGTTGACCCAAGCGGTTCGTAGACGCGTTCCTGAAGCACTCGCAGGAGCCGTACCTGCAGGGCCGGGCTCATCTCGCCGATTTCGTCGAGCAGGATCGTCCCGCCGCGGGCCAGCGCGAACCGGCCGGGCTTGTCATGGGCGGCGCCGGTGAAAGCGCCGGCTTTGTAGCCGAAAAGCTCCGACTCCAGCAGCGTGTCAGGCAGCGCGCCGCAGTTCACGGCGATAAAAGGACCCTGGCTGCGCGGGCTGAGCGAGTGGATTGTCCTCGCCACCAGTTCCTTCCCGGTTCCGGTTTCGCCGAGGATAAGGACCGTGCTGGGGCTGGCGGCGATGGCGGGCAGGACCTCAAACACCCGCTGCATCAGCGGGCTGTGACTCACGAGGTCGCCCAT
>CAZQZR010000254.1:0-3514 GCA_964597845.1 uncultured bacterium
CCCAGTTCGCGATGTAGATCTTGTTGGTGACCGGGTTCACCGCCACCGCGCGGGGGTTTCCGCCCACGCCTACCCTTACGGGAGAGTTAGTCGCCCCGTCAATCACGGTTACGCTGTTGTCGGCGTAGTTCGCAACGTATATCCTATTCGTCACCGGATTCACTGCCACTGCGATGGGTTGGCTTTGCGCCGTCACGGTCTTGGTCACCCAATCGGCCTGCCCGACGCTCGTCAGAATGACCAGCATCAACGCTGCTAGCGCACATCGCCTCATCGCTTGCTCCTTTCCGGCCCCACGCGAGCAGCCGGCAGTGCCAGTACCTTGTACAGCATTTGCTTACCTCCCTGGTCAGTCACCCGGTTTGACAACCGGTACGTTACTCCGAACTAACTCTTCGATCAACTCAATCACGTCGCGAGACGCCGCACATCGCAAGCCACAACGTTATCCGATGGAACGTATACATAGTTCAGTCCGGCGTCGGTTTCCGCATTTCCCCCTGGGGGCATCTTGTCCATACTACACGGTGATTCTCCGCAATGCCAACGGAATGTCAAGGACGCGCGTTAATGACGCCCCAAGAACAGAGATGGACTTCTTCTCCGGCCCTTCGTGTTCCTGGTGATCTCGGCAGTTGTCTCTCCGCCCTTCGCCATTTCCCCTCTCCCCTGTCACTTGTACATTTCCCTCTATCCACTTCGGTCTCCCCACTTGTCCATTTCCCCTTTCCACTTTGCCCTTGACTTCCTCGTTTCTCGTCCTATGCTCATCTCAGGTTATGCTCAATTCAGGGCACGACGGGCACAAAGCAATGGCCGCGGAGACCGGCGAGGAGCCGGTACTCCGCACCAAGGAGGCAGCATGTTCGGCATGTTCGGCATGTCCGGCGTCCATGCAGGTCTAATCCAACTACTTGTGGTTTTGGTGGGAGCCACCCTCATCTCGGCCGCAGTCCAGGGATTCAAAGCCGAGTGGCATGCCTTGTTCAAGAGGCCACTCGGAGGCGTGACGGCACGCATTCTGATCTACGGGGTATCTGCGCTATTCCAGGCGTACAACGGATTCGTTCACCGGGGGATGCCGAGGTGGGAAATTGTCGTTCTGGCGCTCTTGACCGCCTTCTGCGCGACCGGCTTCTACCATTTCGCGAAGAAGAGGTAGGTCGCGGCGCAGCGCCGCGAGTGACCAGTTACCAGTTTGCAGTTGGCAGTAACGGATGGTGCCCCAGCGCACAAGTGCTCAAGGGACGAGGGGCGCGCCGCGAGGACGCGGAAATCACAAACCCCAAGCACCAAACCCCAAACCTCAATGTCTCAACGACCCAAACCTTGAACCCGAACTCAGAAACCAGAACCTGTGTATTCTGCGGGCAGTCCGCGCGCTGGGCGCGGGTTGCCAGGAATCTATATGTAGTGGCTGGCGGCGGGTGGTAACACAATTTCCCCGTAGGGGGTACGGACTGGAGACCGCCCTGGGGGTTGCTTTCGAACAAGCTCTTAAACGAGCTTTGAAATGTGCTTTGAACCGAGCTTTTGATTAAGCTTTTCCGCGAGCTTTGAACTAAGCTTTGAAAGAAGCTGTTTCGCGAGCTTTGAACTGAGCTTTACGAAAAGCTTTGAAGTGAGCTTTTGATCGAGCTTTGAAAAGTGCTTTGAAATGAGCTTTCAAAGGAGCTTTTGAACGAGCTTTCAAGTGAGCTTTCGGACGAGCTTTGCGGTGAGCTTTCTTCGCAGCTTTGAGGAATGCTTTGCAGCTCCCGAGTGACCCAGACAAGAGAGACCCTCTCACTTCGTTCAGGGCGGCTCAGCGCCGGTTTTCAGGTGCCGGTTACCAGTTGCGGACTCCGCCTCAGCACTTTGCCATTTCCCCTTTCTCCTTCGACCCTGGAGTTCTTGGCGGTTCAATCGCTACGTGCGACGCCGACTGGCTCCGGACTTCAGCCCGCCTGGGACGCGACCGCGTCCCACACGCGTAGGAAGTTGAGGCCGGAAATCTTCGCGACGTCGGATTCGACGAACCCGCGCTTGCGCAGGCCTGCGCCAATCGCGCCCATCTTCGTTGCATCTTCAAGCCCGGGCAGCGCGCCGGCGAACCCGTCGAAGTCCGACCCCAGCCCGGCGTGGTCCGGCCCGACGAGCTGGCAGATGTGGTCGATGCAATCGAGCACGTCCTCGACTGTAGCCTTGTCTTCCGGCTCGCGCAGGAAGTAAGGCAGAAACACGACGCCAACAACGCCGTTATTAGCGGCAATCGCCCGAATCTGCTCGTCGGTCAGGTTGCGGTCGAAGTCGCGCCGCGCCCGGACGCCGGAATGGGATGCGATAACCGGTGACAGGCTCGCCTCGAGGATGTCGAACACGGTCTTGTCCGCGCTGTGGGAGACGTCGATAATCATTCCAAGTTCGTTCATCCGGCGCACCGCCTGCCGGCCCAGCGCCGACAGCCCGTTGTGCGACTTGTCCTCGTCCCCGCTCGAGTCTCCGAGCTCGTTGGAGTTGCACCACATGACCGTCAGCACGCGCACCCCGCGCGTGAAGAACCGGTCGAGGTTCTCAAGCCTCCCCTCCAGCGCGTGCCCACCTTCGACCCCAAGCACCGCCGCGATTCGGCCCGAGGCCACAGCCTGCCGGAATTCGTCCGGGGTCCGCGCCGGCGCGACGCTCTCCGCGCACCGACCACAGACCTCGTCGAACGTGTCCGCTCCCTTGAGCGCGAAGTCGCAGTACTCGCCCGGCTCGAGCTCGGTCGGACTGACCCAAACGGCAAAGACCTGTCCGTTGATGCCGCCGTCTTTCATCCGGGGGAAGTCGAGGTGCCCCTTGTCCGACCTCTGCGTGATGTCCTTGCGCCCGAGGATGTGTTCGTACAGCGCGTCGGTGTGGAGGTCAACCAGAAGAGGACGCGGGGAATCGAAAGTCGGGATAGGGGAAAAGGAATGCGCGTCCGGCATCAGCTACTCGCCCGACGTGTTCTCATGGCGCTCTCTGTCGCCGGTCGGGTGCCGGGTGTCGTGGTGGACCGCGAAGCCGTTCTCGTTACCGGGGATCAGTAGCGCCTGAAGTAATCCATCAGGCTCGACGACGAGAGCACGCCGGTCGCGAGCAGAACCACCCAGACGCCTGCGGCAATGATCGACACGGCAAATGAAATGATTATCATGATGCCGGAGATGGTGAAGTAGGTCTTCAGTTGGCCGATCATGCCTTCGAGCGAGGCGAAATCGCCTTTGTCGGCGTATTCACGGGCCCGCGACCCGGCCTTGGTCAGAACCACGCCCATCCAGATTGGGAGCCAGGCAATAACCAGGCCAACAATCGAGAGGGCTTGCAGGCAGCCGCCGATGATGGTCATGATGCCCATGAACTTGATCCAGCCGGTCATACCCCTGGCATTCCTGCGGGCCTGGGTGTCGGGAGCGGTCGTAGCTACACTGGCTTCCATGTAATCTCCTTTGCGTTTGTGTCTATACGCTAAGGGCTTGCGCCGAAAAGTCAAGGCCGACGCGCCAGGGAC
>CAZQZR010000255.1:0-3470 GCA_964597845.1 uncultured bacterium
GACCGTTTCATATCAGCGTAGCGATGTCACGCATGATACTGAACAATCTCATGCGGGTCAACGGCGGCGGGGGGATAAGCCCTGACAGGAGCGCGTGCTAAGGGACTTCGGGCGAGAATCCGGGGGTTACTCCGGGAGTGATTCCCGAGGTGAATCGCGCGGTGAACTCCGCTGTGAAGCTGGACGTGACTTGCGGGTTGAACTCGGCGGTGAGTTCCGCTCTGAACTTCGGCGTGACTTGCGGGTTGAGTTCGGTGGTGAGTTTGGAGTTGAACTGCGGGCTGAACTCGTCCGTGACTTGCGGTTTGACATCGGGACTGAATTTGGGCGTGATCTGCGAGTTGAGCCCGCGATTGAACTGAGCGGTGACTTGCGGGCTCAGTTGCGAAGCGAATTCCGGCGTGAGTTCCGGGCTGAATTGCTACGTGAAATCCGGACTCAGCCGCGCGGTGATTGCGCAGGTGATGTCTGGAATCCTGATGCAGGTCCCGGGTCAGGGGGCGAAGACGACGCGCGTTGTTGCCGCGCGTTCAACGGTCTTGACCCGAACAACATAGACACCGGTGCGAGTATCGGACGACGGCTTCCAGAGGTAGCCGGATGGCGTGGCGACGAGTGCAGAGTTGGCGTCGGCACTGGACGCGACGAGCCTCCCGGCGGCGTCGTAGATGCGGACAGATGTGGTCGAGTGGTCCAGTGGTCCAGTGGTCAAGTGAATGAGAAGGGAGGTGCGGAAGGGGTTGGGGCGAGCGGAGATGGTGCGTGCGATGCCCGTGGCTTTGTGTGCGTCGGCGAGCCCGACGAACGGCGAGAGTTTGCCCCAGATGCGGGTCGTGTTCGTCACGCGGCCGCCGATTGAGTCTGTCCAACCATCCCAGGTCGCGAGCACACGGCCGGAGGCGTTCGACGTCAGGGCTGGGACCGACTCGTTTCCACCAGCACGGGTGACCGAGAACGTGTCGAGCACGGTGCCGAGCGTACTCACTCGAGCTCCGTGGATGGTCGTGCTGTCCATACCCCATGCCTGCCAGGCGACGATGTAGTCGGTGCCGTCGAACGTGGCTGTCGGTTCAGTGGCCGGGTCCGTTGATACGGCCAGGCCCGCTGTGTCGAGCACGGTGCCGCTACGTGTCACGCGGGCGGCGTAGACGCCGACAGCGTCCCCCGATGTCCAGACAACTAGGTAGCTGCCTCCGCCGTAGGCAATTGCCGGTTCCCGGAGGTTGTTCTCGCCTGCTGCGATTTCGATTCCCGCGGTATCGAGCACGACCCCGGCCTGAGTGACGCGAGCACCGTAGATGTCAAAGTGCGGGAGCGTATCCGGTCGGCGAGTATCTACCCAGGTGATGAGGTAGTCGGTGCCGTCAAATGCCACCGCCGGTTCGTACTTGTCCGGCGGCGCCATTGACACAACGAAGTTGTTGGGGTCGAGCAGATGTCCCCTTCCGTTTACGCGTGCAGCGTATATGTCGTCGCTCATGTTATTGGCCTCGTGCTGCCAGACGACTAGAAAGGCCGTGTCACAGGCAGCTACGGCCGGCTCAAACTGGAAGTCGCCACGTATCGCGACTGCAATCCCAGATGTGTCGAGGACGTGTCCTGACGGGCTCACCCGCGCTGCATAGATATCAGAGTAGTTGTTACCTTCACGCCAGTCTTCCCATGCGACGAGATAGCAGATACTGCAAGCGGCAACCGAGGGGTAGGTTCCCTGCGAAACCGTAAAGGGCCGTGGGTCCAACAGGCTTCCCTGCGACGAGACCCGCGAGGCATATATGTCACATATCGGCCCGCGACGATAGTCCTGCCATGCGACCAGGAAGTCTGTTCCATCAGAGGCACAGCATGGGGATGACTGCTCATAGACGCCCGAGGAAACGAGAACCCCGGCAGTGTCGAGGACGTTTGCGTCCGGGGTCAACCTGGCGCCGAACACATCTTGACGCCATTCGCCTTCGTAGCAGTCCCAGACCACCCAGAAGTTGGTGCCGTCAAAGACGGCAGCCTGCCCGGTCAGCCCGCCGTTCATCTGGTTGATTCGGAACCCGTCCGGGTCGAGTACGCCTCCCGACTGGTCAATACGGCAACCGTAGGCTCCTTGCGGCCCGCTGAATGCCACGAGATAGTACGGGCTTCCGAACGTCACGGAAGCAGGACCCTCATTTTGATCGGTCGTCGCAACCGGGATCCCGCCTGAGTCGAGAACCACGCCGGACCGAGTCACCCGTGTCGCGAAGACGTCGGTCTGGTAGTTGCGGACGCGGTCCCACGTAACAAGAAAGTAGTCGCCACCGAATGCCACCGACTGTCCATACGTCCTGGCAGTGTCTACCGTGATCGGGATACCGGCAGTGTCCAGAACGACTCCGGATGGAGTCACCCGCGCACCGTAGACGTGGACGCCGTTCTGAGTGCTCGTCCATACCACCATGTAGTTGGAATCACCAAATGCTACCTCCTGTGCATACTGAGACCCAGAGGCGCGCGACACTGCGAATCCGTCGGGGTCCAGGACGGTCCCGCTCTGGCTCACTCGGGCGGCGTAGATATCGGTGTTGTCTTGTTCCCAGGCCACGAGGTAGTTTGTGCCATCGAACGCGGTTGATGGGTCAGAGGCGTAGGCGGAGCTCGGTGACACATCAATGGGTGGCTCGTCAAGGACTTGGCCCGAGCGCGAGACACGTGTGCCGCAGATGGCGCCACCGGGCGCGTCCCACACGACGAAGTAGTTTGTGCCGTCGAAGGCGACCCGCGGGTGTCTGTTGGTCACCATGGGATCGGTTATGCTGAAACCGCAACTGTCCAAGAGCCGGCCCGAGCCATCAACGCGGGCGGCGTATATGTCGTAGCCGTAGTGATCCGTCCGGCCGTCCTGCCAGACGACGAGGTAGTTCGTTCCATCCCACGCCGTGACTGCCTCATACTGCCGGTAAGGAGCACGCGCGTAGACCACCTGCGAATCGAGCAGGAATGCGTCCGGGTCGGGCGGGTCGGCGGAGGCCAGCCCGGCGAGGATGAGGAGCGGCGCGGTGAGCAGTGACAGGTTCATTCTGAGCATCGTTACCTCCGGTGAGCGACCAACATCACAATACCTTTACGCCACTGGATGTCAATGGTTGACGGAGGCCGGCGACTAGCGGCGGAGAACAAGCTCGTTGGTGAACGATGGCCCGTTGCCGAGGCAGACGCCGGGCGGGAGGACGTGCGGGCGTCAGGGGGCTGGAGGCAGGGCGGATTCAAGGGAGTGTTCGGCGGGGATTAGAGAGTCGAGAGCAGGGATGAAGGGGGCGGGTGCTTCTAACGTCGGTCAGGGGGCAGCCGCTTCAGCATGTCTGCGACCAGCGGCTCTGTTTCCGGCACGTTGCGGGTTGCGACTTCCCAGATGATCTGCATGTCAACGCCGAAATACTCATGGGAGATGATGTTCCGGAGGCCGATCATCCGATGCCATTCGACGTCAGGATACTCGC
>CAZQZR010000256.1:0-3407 GCA_964597845.1 uncultured bacterium
GGGCTGGCGTTGGCGCTTGCCGCAGGCGTCGCGTTCGGCCAGACCGAGGTCTGGACTCACCATTACAGTGGAAACGGTAATCAGAACGAGGCACAGGCAATAGTGCTGTCGCCGGACACGACCGTGGTCGTGACCGGGTTCAGCGTCGGTTCCGATTACAGCCGCGACATCTACACCATCAAGATCAGGCGCGGTGACGGCACCGAAGTCTGGGGCAGGCGCTGGGCCGGCGCGGACCGTGCGCGCGACGAAGCGCGCGCAGTCGCCGCGGACAACTCAGGCGACGTGTTCGTCGCCGGCAAGACGTACACGTCCGCGTCCGACACCGACTACGTTGTTATCAAGTACCGGGGCAGCGACGGCGCCGAACTCTGGGCGAAGACCTATCATTACGAGGGTGTGGACGCGGCGTGGGCGGTTGTTGCCGACCAGCGCGGCGGCTGCTTCGTAACCGGCTACAGCAACGCGGGCGCGGGCAACGCCAACCGGGACTACCTGACGATTCACTACGACGCGGCGGGCAACCAGCGCTGGGTTTCGCGTCTGAACGGAACCGGTAACTGGCAGGACTACCCGATGGCGATGGTGCTCGGCGACGCCGGATACCTGTACCTGACCGGCTATTCGTGGGGTGGTTCTGCTCCGCAGTACGACTACCTGACCGTCAAACTCGACACCCTGAACGGCGATACGGTCTGGACCCGGCGTTACGACGGCACCGCGATCGCGCCCAAGGCCGATTATGCCTATGACATCACGATGGACGACTCGAACTACATCTACGTGACCGGGCGGGCCGGCGAGCAGGGGACGTGGTATGACGCGACGACAATCAAGTACACCCCGGCCGGCGACGTGGCCTGGACCAATCGGTTCGACGCGGGTTGGCTCGGTACCGACGGCGGCGGGCACGTCAAGGTGGACAAGAACTACAACGTCTATGTCGGCGGCATCGTGCTCAACGAAATCGACGACCTGTACGACTTCCTGACTTTCCGCATCAACCAGGACAACACAGTTCCCTGGTTTCGGACGTACGACGCCGGGGTTGAAGACGACGACAGCCTGACCGCGATGGCGGTCGATGACCAGGGCAACACCTACGTCACCGGCTGGTCCTACGTCTACCAGGCCGACATCGACTGGATGACAATCAAGTACGACGCGAACGGGGCCAAGATATGGAACGCCAGCCACGCGACCTTCGACGAAGACGACGCCCCGTACGGGATGGTGATGGATGAGCTGGGCGAGATCTACGTCACCGGCTTCGACTACGCCGGCCCGGATGAGAATTACTGCACGGTGAAGTACACCGAGGGCGACGTCGGTGCGTTCCGGATCGTGCTGCCGGATGACACTTTCCGGCTCGGTGCGACGGTGGTTCCGCAGGTCTGGGTGCGCAATTACGGCGCGGCGGCCTCCCGGTCGTTTGCCACCCGTTGCGAGATCGGCGGGTTCTACTTCGATGCGCAGATGCTAGAAGCGGTGCCGGCGTACGATTCGGTCCTGGTCACCTTCTCGCCGTGGCTGGTCGAGCAGGCGGCGCTCGGCACGCACGAGATCCGCTGCTATACCATGCTCGATGCTGACAAGGAAGCCACGAACGACACGGTTTCCGGCGAGGTGACCGGCGTGCCGGTCTGGGAGCGGCTCGCGGACGTGCCGCCCGGTGCTAAGGACAAGGGCGTGCAGGCCGGTGGTGCGCTGGCCTACGTGCCGGACTCGCTGGTCTACGCTTTCAAGGGCAACAATACGACCGAGTTCTACATGTACAATACGTACCGCGACTCCTGGTTCGTACGCGAGCCAATCCCCCCGGAGGGGGATTCAGGACGAGGACGCACGAAAAGGGTAAGGACCGGCGGGCAGCTCGCAGCCGACACGTCGGGCAACATCTACGCGTTCAAGGGCAACAATACGCTCGAGTTCTGGAAGTACTCGACGGCGGACCGAACCTGGACACAGGAACCGGACTACCCGCTCGTGTCCCGCAAGAAACTGAAGGGCGGCTCGGACCTCGTCTTTGTGCCACAGCGGAACGCGTTCTACAGTTGTAAGGGTAACAGCACGTTCGAGTTCTACTGCTTCGACGTCGCGAGCGACACCTGGCTGACGAAGGAATCAGTCCCGTCGGGGGAGCGCCGCCGGAAGCCCAAGGACGGTACCGTGATGGCCTACGACGGAGCGGGCACGATCTACCTGCTCAAGGGCAACACCTACGAATTCTACGCGTACTCTATCGAACGCGATTCCTGGTACGGGAGGAAGTCCATTCCCCCCAAATCCGAGTTCTCGCGCAAGAGTCGGAAGATGAAGAAGGGTGCAGCCGTGGCGTTCGATACCCAGTTCAGCCTGCTCTACGTGTTGAAGGGCGGGAAGAGTGGCGAGTTCTGGTCCTACGACCCGGCGCGCGACGCATGGGTTGACGCGGGACCGGACACTTTCCCCACACCGTCGGGCCAGAAGCGCGATCTGCCGTATGCCGGCGCCGACCTCTGCTACGGTGCGGGCAAAATCTTCGCCCTGCGCGGCAACAAGTCCGACGAATTCTGGCGCTACAACGTCGGCTTCCCGCTGCGGCAGGATACGTTGAAGAACGGGCCGCAGGCCCAGGCGGTTTCGCTGCCGAAGTTCCGGCTCACGGCGGCGCCGAACCCGTTCGTCGGCCGGACCCAGCTTCGGTACTCCCTGCCCGCGGCCGGGCGTGTGCGACTCGAGCTGTACGACGCGACCGGCAGGCTGGCCCGGGTCGTGCAGGATGACTGGCAGGGCGTGGGCGAACACGTCACCGTGCTCATGTCCGACGGCCTTGCCGCCGGTGTCTACATGCTGCGGCTCGACGCCGGCCCGACCGGCGGGACGAAAGGCTTCAAGCTCGTTCTAAGATAGTGGAGAGGGGCGGGCTGCAGGCCCGTTCCGCACAATCGAGGCAGGGGCGCACTACGGTGCGCCCCTGCCTCTTTGCTGTCGGGTGGACGCCCATTGCTCTGTCAGGCCGGTTATCGCAGTCGAGCCCCGGCGCCGAACGCGGGCATGGCGGGGTTCTTCAGCAGAACTACCTTAAGCCGGCCCAGTTCGTCTTTGAGATAGTACCCGTAGTGGCATTTGATACCGGCATCGCCGCAGAGTTGCTCGGCGGCCGACAACATCAGGTGCGGCGTCACCAGATACAGGGGTGGGCCCAATCCCGAGAGCGTACGCCAGTGGTTCACCTCTTCGGTCGCGACGCTGTTGGTCGTTTCGACTTCGATGATGAACCTGGTTTTCGTCGAGCCTCTCTCGGTCACGATGATGTCCGGGTGCTGGTGTCCGACTGCGGTGTTCCGCTCGTCGCCGGGATTGGTGTGAATTACGTACTTGGCACTCGTAGCGAACTGCTCCTTCGCCGCCTCGATGACGAGGTC
>CAZQZR010000257.1:0-3314 GCA_964597845.1 uncultured bacterium
TCCTTGCCGCCCTGCCCGCCATCCGCCGCGTCAACCGCATCAACCTGGCCGATGCAGTCAAGATTCTGACGTGACGCATCCGGGCGGAATTGGCTTACCGATACAACCGTGAGCAGCCGTGGCCCGACTACTTCGCGCGTGCTGCGGCCGAGAGCAGCCGCCCAGGCGGCGTACAACCGGCTGGCGCGCTGGTACGACCTGCTTGCCGGTGGGTCCGAGGTCCGACTGCGCGACCGCGGCCTCTCGGCGCTTGCCGTCCGCGAAGGCGAGTCGGTGCTTGAGGTCGGCTTCGGCACCGGTCATGCCCTGCTCGCTCTGGCCGATGCGGCGGGAGCTGCCGGCCGTGTCTGTGGCATTGACATCTCGGACCGAATGGTCGAGCGCGCCCGGGCCCGAGTCGACGGCGCCGGGCTCGCCGGTCGTGTCGAGTTGGTGCAGGGCGATGCCGTGGCCCTGACGTGGGCTGAGGCCCGGGTTGACGCGGTGTTCATGGCCTTCACGCTTGAGCTGTTCGACACACCGGACATCCCGACCGTGCTCGCCGAGTGCCGCAGAGTGATGAAGCCGGGCGGGCGACTCGGCGTCGTCGCCATGGCGCAGCGACGGCCGGGCAGCCTGACGGTGCGGCTGTACGAATGGGCGCACCACCGGTTCCCCTCCGCGGTTGACTGCCGGCCGATTCCGGTCCGCGTGCTGATTGAGCAGGCCGGGTTTGTCGTGGAGCGGGTCGAAGAGAGCTCGACCTGGGGCCTGCCGGTTGATATTGTCGTCGGCACGAAGAGGGCTTGACTGCGGTCGCCCACGGAACTTAGGGCTGTGTTGCTGGAACTCTTGCCGTGCAAAGCCGAGGCGTCGAAGGCGCACGAGATTGCCGTCGAAGGCAGGGACTAGCGCGATTTCTGCAAGTTTGTGGCCCGCCCCCGAAGCGGGCCGAAACCGATTCACCGCTTGACCGAGGGCCCAATCCGTGCTTTAATAGAGCGACGGGTGTCCCGGCAGGGCGTCGAAGAACCGACGCCCGCTCACCTGATAATTAAAGAAACCCTGACGATGATTTGCCATTCCTGCGGTACGGTCAACGTGCGTACGGCGCGCGTCTGCGCTACGTGCGGTGCCGTTCTGACTGTTGTGGGTAAGGCCCAGTTCGCGTACGAGACGGCGGTACTGCCCGAATCCGCTGCCCACCGACGGCTCAGGAAGAGCAAGGCCATGAGTCTCGCCAGCCTCATACTCGGCCTCGTTGCGCTAACGCCGGCGACGTTCATCACCGGCATCCCGGCAATCATCCTGTCCGCAATCGCGCTGAAGCGGCGTCGGCCCGGCCGGGCAATGGCCTACGTCGGGTTCGTGACCGGCGCATTCGGGACGTTGATACTCACGTTCGCTCTGCTCCTGCCCCTGATTGCCCGGCAGCGCGAATTCGGCCGGGAGGCTGCGGTGAAGCGAAACATGCGGGCGTTTCAGGCCGCGTTCGTTGACTACGCAACTGACCATGACGGTCGCTACCCGCAGCTAGGCATTTCCTGGGAGCCGGAGGACGAGGACGGGATGTTGCTGCACTTCAAGGGTCCTAACGGGCTTGTGGCCGGCATCCCGTTCAACCCCTACACCGGCGAGCGCTACCACCGGGGCAGAGATTTCTTCTACCAGCCTGACTACCTGGCCGACGCCGGGTTGAACGCGATAATCGACCGCAGCGATGCCAGGTCTCCGTTTGTCGGGCTGGCTGCACGGAGCGACGTGCCTGGTACCATCATGATTCTGGGTTGGTCCTCACCCGCGTTCCGAGACTCGCCGCTCGAGTACGCTATCGTCGGCTACGGCCGCAACACCGCTGAACCGCTGGTTGGTCGCACACGCCGAGTTTTCTTCATTCTGTACAACTGAGACCTGACCGGGTTCAGCCACGTCGCGGTTGTCAGGATTTGACATTCTCCGGCAGACGCCTATTCTGTCCGGCTACTCGAAAGGAGAAACCCAATGAGAACGGTAGCGTTAATCGCAGTATTTGTGGTACTCGCCGGCGTCTTCTGTGGCGGCGGCAAGCCTGATTCGCAGACGAACAAGCCCGCAATGGCGGCCGTGAAGTGGCCGGCCGAGGCGACCGGCACGTTGACTGAAGACGAGATGGTCCAGTTCTTCAAGATCCTGCCGACGTTCAGCGCGGCGCTGAAAGCCGCAAATTGGACGCCGAAGCCGCCCAATGAAGAGGATGGACCGGTTGTCTCACTCACCAACTTCGTCGAAGGGATGAACCTGCCTGGCGTCGATGACTCGCTGCAGAAGGTCGGTTCAAGCTGGGCCGCGCTGCGGCCGGCCCTGTACAGGGTGTTCGCGGCCTCCGCCGCGCTGAGCATCGATGCAGCCCCCCCGGAGATGATTGCTCAGATGAGAACGGACACGAGTGCGGCTGCCAAGAAGGGCGCAAAAGACTACGACGCCTTCAAGTCTGCCTGTTCCCAGATACCGGAAGCCAACAAGCAGGCGGTGGCTGGGCACCAGCAGGACATGCAGGCGCTTCAGACACTTGGCCGCTAAGTCCTCACCTCGACAACGACGTTGCGGAGCAGGCTTGTCCTGCTCCGCTCTGCCATCAGGAACGCACCAGGCGTGGACGCCAAGGGCTGTTGTGGATAGTGTCTGATAGTTTATAGACATATGCTGCCCTGTGCTTCGTCTGCAACCTACTGGGCCGGCGCGAAGTCTATTTACTAACTTCATGCAAGCCGAAAGGAACCTTAGTCCATGGAAGAACTGAAAGACGACATCAAGCGAGTCCACGAAGAGATAGAGCGCGAGAGTCTGTTCGTTCAAACAATTACCAGCGAGGTCGGCAAGGTAATCGTCGGCCAGAAGTACCTCGTTGACCGCCTGATGGTTGGGTTGCTGGCGAACGGGCACGTACTCATCGAAGGCGTGCCGGGTCTGGCCAAGACCTATGCGGTGAAGACCTTGGCCCGCGCGATAGCCACGAAGTTCCACCGGATTCAGTTCACGCCCGACCTGCTTCCGGCCGACATCGTCGGCACCCAGATATACAACCAGCGTACCGGCGAGTTCACGGCGCGCAAGGGCCCGGTGTTTGCCAACCTCGTGCTGGCCGATGAAATCAACCGCGCCCCGCCCAAAGTGCAAAGCGCGCTGCTGGAGGCGATGCAGGAACGGCAGGTCACCATCGGCGACGACACGTACAAGATGGATGACCCCTTCATCGTGCTCGCGACTCAGAACCCGATTGAGCAGGAAGGTACCTACCCGCTGCCCGAGGCGCAGACCGACCGGTTCCTCCTGAAACTGCGGGTCGGCTACCCGAG
>CAZQZR010000258.1:0-3277 GCA_964597845.1 uncultured bacterium
GGTGTTGACGATCAGGTTGCCGAGCAGGAGCGTGCCGAGCAGGCGGCCGGGGTCGAAAAGCAGGCCTTCTACGCGACGGAATGCGCTGGGGCGGCCGGTCTTCAGCTCTTCACGCTTACCCGGGGTGAGTGAGAAGAGGGCGGTCTCCGAGCCGGAGAAGAAGGCGGAGCCGGCCAGTAGGACGATGATGGAGAGGAGATACCAGAGCATGGCTAGGGGATGGAATTCCTAATTCCTAATTCCCAATTCCTAATCAATACCCAATTGAGGAAAGGCCCGAAGGAACGTTGGTTACTGGGCATTGGGTATTGACTGGTCATTGGAAACTGGTCACTGGTCATTTGTCCCTCGGCAGGTACTTGCCGTAGTACGGTTCCATCTGCCGGTGGGTGAGGCCGAGCAGGTGGAGCAGTCCGTGGAGGGCGAGGCGGCGGAGTTCGGATGCGTAGGTGACGCTGTATTCACGCGCCTGCTCTCGTGCCCGGTCGCGGGAGATGTAGACTTCGCCCAGCAGACAGGGCTCGCCGGGGAGTTGCGGTTCGTTGCAGTTGAAGGAGATGACGTTGGTCGGCCGGTCGCGGTGCAGGTACCGGCGGTTGAGCGCGTGAATCTGCCGGTCGGTGACAAAGATGAAGTTGACGACGGACGCGGCCGGCTTGAATTCACGCGTGGCCTGCCGGCAGAGGCGCTGGATGTCGGCACGCAGGTGTTCGTCCCGCGCCCCGAAGATGCTGGGCGTCAACGCAGAGACGCCCAGTTAGGAGTTAGCAGGTAGCAGTTAGGAGTTAGGAGATTTCTGATCATTGTTCCTCGATAGATAGGCGATCACGCCGTTGAGCAGCCTGCTGACCTCATCCAATTCCGCCTGCAGGTTGGCTGACTCGTCCAGTGTGAGGTAGCCCAATTGGCCGGCTATCTCGACCTGTGTGTCAAGTTCGCTCAACGAACCCCGCGCCGTGTAGATGAACTGGAGATACTCCTTGCGCGCAGCCCCTTCGGCGACGTTGCTTGGTATGGACACTGCGGCTCGCTGCATCTGCGCAGCGAGGCCGAACCGCTCACAGGCTGGAAAGCGTCGAGTCACTCCGTAGACACTCCCCACGAGGTGAACAGCTTTGTGCCACAGGACGAGTTTCTTGTGCGCTTTCTCCGCCATTTCAACTCCTAACTGCTAACTCCTAACTACTAACTGCCGTCCGACGGCCGGTTCTCGTACGCCCGGATGATGCGCGAAACGAGCGGCGGCCGGACCACATCGGCGTCGGTGAGGTGGACGATACTGATGCCCGCGACGCCGTTCAGCTTCTCTACTGCCTCAATCAGGCCGGAGGAGCTGGCTGCGGCAAGGTCAATCTGGGTGATGTCGCCGGTGACAATCGCCTTGGAGTTCCAGCCGAGCCGGGTGAGGAACATCCGCATCTGGGTCGAGGTGGTGTTCTGCGCCTCGTCGAGGATGATGTAGGCGTCGGAGAGAGTCCGGCCACGCATGAACGCGAGCGGTGCGACCTCGATAACTTCCTGCTCAATCAGGCGCTGGACGCGCTCCATCGGCATCATGTCGAACAAGGCGTCGTAGAGCGGGCGCAGGTAAGGGTCAACTTTCTCCTTGAACGTCCCGGGCAGGTAGCCCAGCGATTCGCCGGCCTCGACCGCGGGCCGGGTGAGGACGATCCGGCTGGAGTGGCCGGCCACGAGCGATTCGAGCGCAGCAGCGACCGCGAGATAGGTCTTGCCGGTGCCGGCCGGGCCGACCGCCAGGATGATATCGTTGCGCTGAATCGCCTGCAGGTACGCGCGCTGGTTGCGGGTTTTGGCGAAGATGGCTTTGCGCGGAGTGCGGATGGCGAGTACTTCCGGTTCACCTTCGCCGGCGCCGGGCTGGCGGCTGCGGCGGAGCCGGTCCACCTCGGCGTTAATCATCTCCGGGCTCAGCGGTTCGCCCTGGCGAACCCGGGCAAGCAGTCGGTCAAGCAGTCCCATCAGTTCCGATTCCTCGGCTTTGGGTCCGGAGAGCATGATGCGGCCGTCGCGCACGACAATCGCGGTCCGGTAGTGCTTGCAGAGGGTTGTCAGGTTCACATCGGCCGGGCCCAGCAGGGCGAGCGGGTCGATGTCCTCAACCGAAATCGAATGACTACAGTTACTGTCCTGCTTCATGAATCTCCGTTCGGGGGCTTGATGGTGTTATCCAACTGGCAGGCTATTGTAGGTGCACACTCCGGCACAGTCAAGGATTCAGCCTAGAAGCCGGGTTGAGCCGTCGGAGAAGACTATCCACAGATTTCGCAGATTACACAGATCCAGATTTCCAGGCTTGGGACTTCCAGGGCGCGGCTTGACCCGGGGCCGGGTTTGCGGTTAACTTGCGGGCAACATTATGCACAAGACAAACGTCGCGAAGCCGGCCCGACGCTGCCCGTGGCCGGAGGGCAACGAACAGATGCTCCGTTACCACGACACCGAATGGGGCGTGCCGCTGCACGATGACCGGAAGCTGTTCGAGTTCCTCGTGCTGGATGCGTTCCAGGCCGGTTTGAGCTGGGCGATTGTGCTGAAGAAACGGGAGGGGTTCAGAAAGGCGTTCAGCAACTTCGACCCGCGCAAGGTGGCGAAGTACGACGGCCGAAAAGTGAAGGCGCTGCTCGCGGACGCAGGTATCATCCGTAACCGGATGAAGATTGAAGCCACGATTACGAACGCGCGGGCTTTCCTGATAGTGCAACGCGAGTTCGGCAGCTTCGACCGCTACATCTGGCAGTTCACCGGTGGCAAGACGAAGAAGAACCGATGGCGCACACTCCAGCAGCTTCCCGCGCGCAGCGCGGAGGCGGATGCGATGAGCAAGGACCTCAAGGAACGCGGTTTCCGCTTTGTCGGCTCGACCATCTGCTACGCCTTCATGCAGGCGGCAGGAATGGTGAATGACCATCTGGTTGGGTGCTTCCGCTACCGCGCGGCCGGTCTCTCGCGTCGGACACGACCATGAGTCTGAGCGAACTGGTACCCGGCTTCGCTGTGTTGCACAGCCGCGCGATGGCATACAATGCCGGTGTGCTGGTCAGGGGTAACGATGCGGTCCTGATTGACGCTGGCTTGTTCGCCGATGAGGTGGACCAGTTGCGTTCCCACATCTACGCGCAGGCGGCCGCGCCGACGCGAATCGTGCTGACGCACAGCCATTGGGACCATGTTCTCGGGCCGGAGTACTTCCCGGGCGTGCCAGTCGTCCAGCAGGCGGAAAGCACGGACGTGCTGCACGGGTTCAGGCACGAGATTG
>CAZQZR010000259.1:0-3271 GCA_964597845.1 uncultured bacterium
CACCCGACGCCCTTCTGCGCCTCATCGACCGCTTCGACCAAGACCGCAAGGTCTTCCTCTCCGGCGACTACAAAGAAGAACAACTCCGCCTTGAGTTCCTAAACCCGCTCTTTACCGCACTCGGCTGGGACATGGACAACAGATGCGAGCCGGACAACTCAGAATTCAGAACGCAGAGACCAGAATGTAGAACTTCAGGATATTCTGACTTCTGGTTTCTGACATCTGACTTCTGGACTATCCGGCTCGTGAACAGAAAGGACCTGTCCGAGTTCTCGGTCACGCCCGCGGACGTGCTCGGCCAAGTCTACGAGCAGTTCCTCGGCAAAGTCATGAGGCTGACTGCCGGGCATCAGGCCAAGGGTGTTGTTTCCACCGGTGCATTTCACAGGCCGTCCGCCCCACGCAGACTGCCCGCAATGCTGTCCGAACCCCGCCCGGCCTTGACGGAGACGAGATAAGTCATGTGTCCCCGTTTCTCTCCAGGGTCCAGACCGCCGAGACCTTCTTCGACCCTTCCCCGGCCCGCGCCGCGCTTGGTTTTGGTTCCGGCTGCCTCAACGATGCCCTCTCCGCCACCGTCGCCGCCTGCACCGAGAAGCGGCAGTGAACACACTCTTGACATCCGCCTTCTGCGCCATAGCCTATTCTCGAGACTATGAACTCGGCGTCCAACCCTGCTCCTGCTAGTCGCCCAAAGACGCAAATGCGCCCGGCGTGGCTACTGCTTGCGACAGCGCTGATGGCCGCGACGAGTGCGGTCGCGGCAGACCAAGAGTACGACCACTCCAAGAAGATGCGCGAAGAACATCGGCGGAACCTACCCAAATACATCGAGCAACTCCACAGTCCAGCCACGCAGACGTCGTCGTACTATTATTCGCAACTCGTACTGTGGATAGCGAACTCCGACGACCCGCGAGCAACAGAGCCGATGATTCAGGTGATGTCGGACACGATACTACGACTCACGGCCGATGCTCAACTGACCGCCGCTGAGTTTCTCGGCAGAATGGGAGTCAAGAGAGCAATCCCCGTCCTGAAGCAGAACCTCACAATGAAACGCCGTTTCCGCCCGCCGCGGTTCAGCGTGGCGTGGAATACAGCAGTGCATCTAGGCGCTGCTGCTGCGCTCTTCCAGCTCGGCGAGTTGCAGGCGGCGTTGCCGACATTCAGGGTAGTGCTGTCGATGGGGGACAACGAACTGCTTGATATCCCATCGAATGCCTTCCAGGCTGTGGGTACCTCCATCGACGCTTACAGTGACCGTCCCAAAGCCCTCGATACGGTCTATCGGTACTTTCGAGAGGCCACGGAATCCAGGAACCCCGAACTGCGCGCAGGGGCAGCGTTGCGTCTGGTCGGGATCGACACCGAGTTGGCGTTCAAGGTCGCGAGCGAAGTCCTTGCGCTCAGTGAGCCGGAGGACAGCATCCACCGTCACATAGGCGACACGCGTCTTCCTGCTGAACGTGCTGCCCAGATCGAAGCCATCCGATCCTACCGTGTCATGATGGCACGGGTCAAAGCCGTGTATGTGTTGAAGGCGATTGGCGATGCGAGAGCCAGAGAGTTGCTCAAGACTCTGGCCCACGGCCCGAGCAAGAGCGTGCGTGAAGCATCCGATTTCGCCCTGCGCGAGCTTGGGCAGACGAAGTAAGAAGCGAATGTCACAGGGAATGCATCCAGCGTCGGGCTTCAGTCCGACCGGTCCCCCAAAGATGCGCGCGAAGTGGCTCCTGATTGCGGCGTCGCTGCTGGCGGCAGCATTCCCGGCCCTTGCCGCGAAACCGCCCAAGGTGCAGTGGACAAAGACCTTTGTGGGATGGGGCGATGCCGACGGCCAGTGCGTCCAGCAGACATCCGATGGCGGCTACATTGCAGTCGGCACAACCAGTTCTGCGGACAGTACCACGAGGGATGCGGTCCTGCTGGTCAAGTTGAGTGCATCCGGGACTACCCAGTGGGTGAAAACGTTCAAGGGGGTCGGCGGAATGATTGGGTCGTCGGTCATTCAGACATCCGACGGCGGATTCGTCCTGGCAGGGTCCGCAGCCGAGGATGAGTGGGGCGGCCACTGGAACCCGTGCCTCGTCAAGACCGATGCGTCGGGAAACGAGATCTGGCGGTCCCTCCTTACGAACGTATTCTCGGCGAGTGCCTGCTCCGTTGTCAGACTCGGTGATACTGCCTACACGATCGTCGTGAAGAGATACCTCGGCGACAGTGCTGTCATACTCTGTAGAACCGACAACGGGGGAAACCTCAGATGGAGTCACGCATACCCTGTCTTCTACGACCTCGAAGCGAGGGATGAGGAGCTGTCACTCCGCAGAACCTCGGACGGCGGCTACATCATCGGAACCAAGACGTTGCTGAAGGTCGACTACCTCGGTGCCCAGCCGCAGCTCAAGACCTTCGGCAGCATGATGAATGCCAACTCGGTCATTCAGACATCAGACGGAGGCTATGCCGCCAGCGGAGCCATGCTGGAGTATTCGAGCATCTACTTGCTGAAGACAAATGCGAATCGAGACTGCGTGTGGTTGCGTACGTACATGGCGAGCGAGGCCAGCCGAGGACACTGGGTCGAACAGACGGCGGGCGGCGGTTACATTGTCGCCGGGACGTCAAGAGACAGTAGCCTGAATGACAAAGTCACGTTAGTGAGGACTCAGCCGAACGGCACCTTGGACTGGACCGTTACGCTGTTCGATGGCGATGGCTACTGCGTGCGCCAGACTGCTGACGGGGGCTTCATTGTCTGTGGCGTGTACTACGACCCGACGGCCGGGCCAGAAGGGACGGAGTTTCTGTTTGTGACCAAGCTGGCAACCGAGTCGGAGAAGCAACGATGACTCGCTCTGTGAAGATTCTGCTCGCGCTGACCACTTTCTTTGCAGCGGTGCCCTTTGGCGGCTACCCATTTGGGGACGCGAGGACGCGAGGGGAGGACGCGAGGGACACTTCCCATATTTCTGAGCGATGTCAAGGCGCGGCATGACAAGATGGTCGGTCTGGTCGAGACGATGATGACAGCCGACAGCTTGCGGCTAACGGCTTACGGCCCGGACCAGGGTGAGATTCGAGTTGTGGAGATTGGGTGCCATGTCTGACCGGGCGATGGCGGCGCAGACGGCGCTTCTGAGGCGGCGGTATCGGCCGGCGTGGGGCGGGCTGGAGGACACCGTGGTGGGGCGGTTCGTACGGGACTTCGTGAGCGGGCGGTACCGCTCGGTGGCGGAGGCGGCCAAGGTGTGCCGGAAGCGGC
>CAZQZR010000260.1:0-3270 GCA_964597845.1 uncultured bacterium
GTCAAGGCGCGGCAACGCGGCATTTCAGATTGCAGATTGTAGATTGCAGATTGGCAGAAGGGCTCGGCCTCGGATGGTCAGCTTGGTCGAGACGATGATGACAGCCGACGGCTTACGGTCTGGAGTGATGCCTTGACCAGGCGCCCTTGGCTGCCCGAGGAGAACAGGATTGCCTCTCGGTACGTGCGCGCACTCGCGTCAGGTCGTTACCGATTCAGGCATGAGGCGGTTACAGCTTGTCTCAGGGATCTGGGCCGGCTGTACAAGCGCCTGCTGGTATCCAACCCGAATCACCCCGTCGCTGCACCCGGCCGGTCTCGGCACCTGGTCGGGGAACACCTCTCATCGTTGCTGGGTAGGCAGGGGCTGATTTGGACCAGCGCCGGCCTGACCGGTCCGGAGCGAGCGGCTACGGTGCGCTACGCTAGCGCACTTGTCAGCGGCAGGTTCCCCGACGCTCTGCGCGCCGCCGAGGCCTGCCTTGCGGAGGTGCGGGCATTACCGCCGGCGTCACGACCATTGCGACCCCGGACGCTGGCTACCATCCATCTGCACGTGCTTGACGAAGCTCACCATCTGCGTCGGACGTGGCCGCGCGCGCACTGGCGAGCCGAGGAAGACCGGGTGCTGCATCGATACGGCCGGGCGTTGGCGCGAGGTGAATATGCTGACTCGAAGGGGGCGGTTCGGGATTGTTCACTCGCGCTCGCGAAACTCCCCCGGCCACGCGTCGGCGGATATGTGACCCGCGCCGTCAGGACACGTCTGCTGAGGTGGGCCCACGAGGCCGGATGGACGTCGTTCCTTGAACCATGGAGCCCGGTCGCGCAGCGGGTGATCAAGAAGTATTTGCGGCGGCTGTACACCGGAGAATTCCGGTCCGTGCCCGCAGCCGCGGCGGAGTGCACGCGCGAGCTCAGGCGTCTTCCTGTCACCATGAAGACGGGTCGGCCGGCTGAAACAGACGCCGTCTTGAGGGAATTGACGAAACAAGCACAGCGTATGAGACTGCCACGCCATCGCACTGACTGGCACCCCGGCGAGCTGCGCATCCTGGAGGCATACGCGCGTCGGGTCGGGCGCGGGGATTTCTCCGGCTGGCACGAGGCGGCAGTTGCCTGCCGAAAAGAACTGCAGGGCTTCTGGACACGCGCGACACGCCGTAGCCCCGTCGCAGTGCGGCGACCAGCCGGTCGCGGAGTTCCCGGAATTCACGGGAAGATGCTCAGATTGGCCCATGAACTGCACCTTCCGGGTCCGGAGCGGCGGGCGTGGACGGAACGCGAGGACCAGGCTGTCGCGAGCTGGGTGAGGTGGTACGACCGGTATCGCACGCCGAGGAAACGGGGACCGTTGGGCGTTGCCGCTAGCGGACTTCAGGAGGAACTCGAAAACAAGGGATTCGCGCGCACGGTGAGCGCCTGTCGCGAACGGCTCAGGAATGGATGGTTGCAGATGCACGGCCTGGCATAACGGGCCGCAGCAATGATGGCCGCAGGTAGGGATGGCCAACGGCTTCCGGCCTCTCCGGACGGGGCAGGTCGATGGACCGGCGAGGACCGGCGATGGACACTTCCCATATTCCTGACCGATGTCAAGGCGCAGCGCGGCCGTTGGCCGCGAGTGACCAGTTTCCAGGTTCCAGTGACCAGTTGGGGAAGTCGGCAAACGGTGAACGTTGTACGGTTTCAGCCGCGCTGTCGGACAGGGGCCGCCGAGGCCAACCAACGCGGACGGCCAGCCGGCTTGATTGGGCGAGGAAACAGCATATAATCAAGTATGGAATGGCACGATAGAATCGTCGTTGAGCCGAAAGTCCTGGCGGGTAAGCCCATCATCAAGGGCACACGACTGGCCGTCGAGTTCGTGCTGGAGTTGCTGGCTAGCGAGTGGACCGAGCAACGGATTCTGGAGAACTACCCGCAGCTCAAGCACGAGGACATCACGGCCGTCCTGAGCTACGCCGCCCGCGTGCTCAAGGAAGAGACAGTCTACGCTCTGCCTTGAGTCAACCACGTTTCCTCGCTGACGAGAACGTCCCCTTGGGGGAAGTCGGGACACTTCCCATATTTCTGAGCGATGTCAAGGCGCGGAATGATAAGATGGTCGGTCTGGTCGAGACGATGCGTATGACCGCTGACGGCTTACGCTAACAGCTTGCGGCCTGGATGAGGATGAGATACGAATCGTTGTGGAATTGCCCAAGGCCAAGACGCCGCATGAGCAGGAATCCCTGGGATTCAGGACACGTACGAAATCCCGCCGGGCCGACGGGCAGTCCTCTTCAATAACGCCACACGCCTGACGCTCGACGCCTGACGTCCGCCGACGGACCGCAGGCCGCGGTTGACAAGGATACGGCTGCGCGCGTATCCTCTAACAGATGCGAATCATCCCCTTCAGCAAACTCCGCGACCCGCACGACTTCTTCGAGCTGATGGAGGCGTGCTTCAATGAGATTGCCCAGCCTCAACACGCTTCGGAGATTCAGCGCTGGGACGCGCGGCGGAAGGGCGAGTTCGGGTTCGGAATCTACTCCGGACGGACGCTCGCCGCGTTCGTCGGCGTGATGGATCTGCCGGTGCGGGCGCGCTCCGGCAACGTCGAAACCGCGCTCGGGCTTCATCACGTCGCCACCCACCCGGCCTTTGCCCGCCGCGGCCTCGCGAGTGAACTGCTGGACTTCGTTCACGACCGGGCGGCGCGGGCCGGACGCCGCTTCTCGTTCCTGTTCACGAGCAAGAACTGGATCGCCTATCCGCTCTACCGCCGAATTGGCTACGAGGACCTGGAGGTCATCGGCCGCGCCACGCCCCGCGCCGTGCGCATCTTCGACCCGGGCCGCAAACGCCGCGTGCGAAACCGCACCAGTCGGGCCGATCTTGCCCGCGCCGAGGCGCTATTCGCGGAGCTGACCGCAGGCCGTGCCGGCATGGTCGTGCGGGAACCGGGCTGGCTCAATGCCCGGCTGCGCCAGCACAAACAGCACCGGGCCGAGGTGTTTGTGGACCGCGACGGCTACGCGGCAACCGAACCGGACATGTTCGGCCGCTGGATACGGGAGTTCCTCGCCCGCGACCACGCCGCCTTCGAGCGCCTGCTCGACCGCATCATTGCCACCGGCTGCAAAGGGCTGGTTGACTGCTGCGTGCTCGACCCGGTCCTGGCCGGAATCTACCGTGAGCGCGGGTTCCGCTTCCGCTATGACACCTACCAGACCCTGATGGCGAAGTCGCTAGCCCGCGTCTCGGTCCGGCAGGCCTTCGGCCC
>CAZQZR010000261.1:0-3259 GCA_964597845.1 uncultured bacterium
CGCAGGTCAGCCTGCACGCGACCCCGGACGGCAGGCATCTGTACGAGCAGAGCGGCTTCGCGGACAGTCACGAACTGCGGCTCCGGTTGGCCCCGCCCGATTGACGCAAGACGGCTTGCGGCTTGCAGCCGACGGCTGTCAGCGCCACGCGTCAGGAGTCGCCTATTGTGTCACCGGGACTCCCCGCCGCGTCCCGTCCGGCTCCTGGGCGGATTCTACGCGCTCTTGGCTCGACGTTGGTATCGGTCGAACAACCAGGTAAGGAAATAGCGGGCGAACTCGGGGTTATCGTTGACCTGCTTGTAGAACTTGAAGTTGGTATCAATCATGTCCTGCATCTTCTCGGTCGCGGCTTGGTCGAACGTGAGCCGTGCGTTCTCGGGCGGGTTCACGCGCTCGCTTGCCTCAAGCGCGGCGCTCTTGGCCAGCGACTCCTCAAGCTGCGCGATGAAGACCTTGTCTTCGTCTTTGAAGTCAGTGCCGAACCGGTCGTTGAGTTCCTTGATGATGCGCGACAGCTGTTCCAGTTCCTCGCCCGGCACGAGCACGCCGCCGTTCGCTCCGGCCGGTTCAATCTGCTTCTCGCCGCCCGCCAGCTTCACCTTGCCCTCAGAGGTTTTCTCCAGCCGGTGCGACTCCATGTCCACTGCCTGCTGTATCTCGACCGGCAGTGCCATTCGTGGAATCGGCAGCTTCATCCGGAGCAGCCGGGCAAACTGGTAGAACCGTTCCAGGTCCGCATCAGCGAAGGTGACAATCTGGGACAGGAACGCGTACAGCCGCACGTAGTCAATCAGCTCGGACCGGAAGTCCAGTTGCGTCTCAGCCGGCAGCTTCTTGTAGCGCTCCACAATCGGGTCGAGCAGCGCGTGCACCTGCGCCTGCGTAGCGCCACGGTCGAAGAACGCCTTGTCGAACTCCTTCACTTCAGCCTCCGAATACAGGCCGAACCCAGCCAGCTTCGTCTGCTTGTCGTAGAGCAGGTTCGGGTCGGTCGACTTCGAGAGCAACGTCTTCTCGTAGTACGGCTCGAATGCCTTCTGAATCTCGTCGGTCGTATTGGCGAAGTCCAGCACCATCGTCTCGGTCTTGCCCGGATGCACCCGGTTCAACCGTGACAGTGTCTGCACCGCGTGCACTCCGCCCAACTTTCGGTCAACGTACATCGTGTGCAGCAGCGGCTGGTCGAACCCGGTCTGGAACTTCTCGGCCACGACCATGAACCGGTAATCGTCCTTCTTGAACGTGCCCGCGGTCTGCCGTTCCGGGAACCCGTTGAGGCCCGCTTCGGTATAGTCATAACCGGCGTCTCGAACCGTGCCCGAGAATGCGACCAGCGCCTTGTACTTCGCCCCGCGCTCCGTGAGCATCCTCCGCAGCGCCAGAAAGAACCGCACCGCGTGCAGCCGCGACCTCGTGACAATCATCGCCTTGGCCGTGCCGTTGATGCGGTCAGCCACGTGGTTGTCGAAGTGCTCAAGGATAATGGCGAGCTTCTCCTCGATAGCGTGCGGATGCAGGGTCACGAACGAACGGAGCAGCGCCTGCGCCTTCTTCTTGTCATAGCGCGGGTCCTCGGCGACGGTCTTCCACAGGTTCCAGTACTCGTGATAGGTCGTGTAGTTCTCCAGCACGTCGAGGATGAAGTTCTCCTCAATGGCCTGCCGCATCGGGTACAGGCTGAACGGTTCGAACCTCCCGTCGGTCCGCTTCTTCCCGAACATCTCCAGCGTCTTAGCCTTGGGCGTGGCGGTGAAGGCGAAGTAGCTGACATTGGGCTGGAACCCGCGCGACTTCATCTGCTCGAGCACGACGTCCTCGTCGTCTTCCCACTCCTTGCCCTCAACCAGCTCCGCGTCTTCCAGCTTGCCGCCCTTGAACACCATGTTCAGGTATCTGCGGCTCTCACCGGTCTGCGACGAGTGCGCCTCGTCAATGATGACGGCGAACCGCTTGCCGGGCAGGGTGCTGATTTCTGCGGCGATGACCGGGAACTTCTGCAGCGTCGTCACCACTATCGCCTTGCCCGCCTCAAGCGCGGCCTTCAACTGCCGCGACGTCTCGTCGATGTTCTCAACCAGGCCCGCAGTCTGCTCGAACGACTTGACCACGCCCTGCAACTGCCGGTCAATCACCCTCCGGTCGCTGATGATGATAATCGAGTCAAAGCCCCGCTTGTCCTTGTCGTCGTGCAGCGACGCGAGTTGATGCGCCAGCCACGCAATCGAGTTCGACTTGCCCGAGCCCGCGCTGTGCTGGATTAGATACCGCTGACCCTGCCCGTGCTCCCGCGCGTCGGCAATCAACCGGCGCACGCAATCGAGCTGGTGGAAGCGCGGGAAGATGACCTTCTTGTGCTTGCGGCCGTCGTCGTCCTCTTCCTCTACCTCGTGGACAAAGTACTGCAGCAGGTTCAGGACGCTGTCCCGCGCCCAAACCTGGTCCCACAAGTAGCTCGTCGCGAACCCCGTCGCCCTGGGCGGGTTGCCCGCGCCAAACGCGTAGCCCTTGTTGAACGGCAGGAACTTCGTGCCCGGCCCCTGCAGGCGGGTTGTCATCATCACTAGGTCCGAATCCACGCAGAAGTGTGCCAGGCAGCGCCGGAACCGGAACAATGGCTCACGCGGATCGCGGTCGTACTTGTACTGGTGAGCTGCGTTCTTCACGTTCTGACCGGTCAGCGGGTCTTTCAGTTCGGCAGTGAACAGCGGGATGCCGTTCAGAAACAGGCCCATGTCCAAGCTCTTGCCGGTGTCCTTCTCGCTGTAGTGCAACTGCCGCACGACCGTGAAGATGTTCCCCTCGTACAGCTTCTGCACCTTCGGGTTCAGCCCACTCGCGGGCCGGAAATAGGCCAGCTTGAAAGCGCAGCCCGAATCCTTCACGCCCCGGCGCAGCACGTCCAGCGTTCCGCGACTCTCTATCTCTGAGGACAGGCGCTGCAGGAATCGCTGCTTCACCTCTGCGCCGTGGTACGACCGCAGCTTCTCCCACATCTCAGGCTGCGTGGCCAGAATGAAGTCTACAACCGTGTCCGGTATCAGGCACAACTGCCGGTCGTACTTCTCGTAGTTCTCGCGCCGATACCCGCCGGGCATGAACAGCATCTCGCTTGGCTTCGCGTCGGCCGGTTCCGGCTGCCCTCCGCCCGCCCAGCCCTGAATCAGAACCTGCTCAATCGTCGCCTCGAAATCGCGCTCGGAGATGTCAGGCATCAGCTTTCTCCTCCCGCCATTCAAGCCGGTCCGGCAGCCAGGTG
>CAZQZR010000262.1:0-3248 GCA_964597845.1 uncultured bacterium
AAGACGGCACCACCGCTTTCGTCGGCACCGGCATCCCGATGCTGGCCGGGGCCCTTGCCAAACGGATGCACGCCCCCAACCTCGTGCCCATTTTCGAGTTCGGCGGCACCGGCGCGTCGATGGAGAAGCTGCCGCTCGGGGTCGGCGATTCCCGGACCTTCCACAAGGCGGTCGCCGCTTCCGGCATCTGCGACATCATGGAGACGGCGTGCCGGGGCTTTGTCGAATACGGCTTCCTGGGCGGTGCCCAGATTGACTCGTTCGGCAACCTGAACACGACCGTCATCGGCAAGTACTGGCCGCCCAAGGTCCGGTTGCCCGGCTCCGGCGGCGGCAATGACGTCGGCTCGTTCTGCTGGAAGACCATCGTCATCATGCGCAAACACGACGCCCGCTCGTTCGTCCCCAAGGTCGACTTCGTCACCACTCCCGGCTTCCTGACCGGGCCGGGCGCGCGCGAGAAGGCCGGACTGCCGCCCGGCACCGGCCCCTACCGCGTCGTCACCAACCTCGCACTCATGGACTTCGAGCCGGTGACAAGACGCATGCGCCTGATTGCCACCAATCCCGGGGTCAAGGTCGAAGACGTGGTCAAAGCGACGGGCTTCGAGCTGCTCGTGGCCGACCAGGTCGGAACCAACCCGGAGCCGACCGAGAAGGAGCTGAAGCTCCTGCGCGAAGAAATAGACAAGGACAAGTACTACATTTGAGGAAAGTCAAAAGTCAAATGTCAAAGGTCAAAAGTTCCAAGTTCGGACCGGATGCGGAGTTGCCATGATACTTGCGGAGCAATACCTGCGGTTCCGCCGCGACGCCAGCGCTTTCTGCCGCGACGTCATCGAGCCGCGCGCCACCATACACGACCTGACCAGCACGTTCGTGGATGACAACGTCCAGGCCATGGCCGAGCGCGGCTGGCTTGGCATCCCGTGGCCGAAGGAGCTGGGCGGGATGGGGCTCGACTATCAATCTTACGCGATTGCGGTCGAAGAAGTGTCCCGGGTCGGCGCCGCGACCGGCCTGACGCTCGCCGCCCACACCTCGCTCGGCACCTACCCCATCTACAAGTTCGGCACTCCGGAGCAGAAGCAGAAGTACATCCCGCACCTGGCCCGGGGCGAGTATCTCGGGGCGTTCGGCCTGACCGAACCCAACGCCGGTTCCGACGCCGCCGGCATCGAGACGACCGCGAAGAAGACCGACAAGGGCTACGTCATCAACGGCAGCAAGCGTTTTATCACGTCCGGCAGCTATGCCGGGACGGTCATCGTCGCTGCGTCGCTCGACCGCAAGCTCGGCCGCAAGGGCATCACCTGTTTCATCGTTGAAACCAAGACCCCTGGATTCAAAGTCGCATCGGTCGAACACAAGCTGGGCCTGAAGGGCTCGGACACGGCCGAGCTCGTATTCGAAGACATGCTGGTGCCGTTCGACAGCGTGCTCGGCAAGGAATACGACGGCTACCGCATCTTCATGGAGACGCTGGATGGCGGCCGTATCTCCATCGGCGCGTTCTGCCTCGGCATGGCCCAGTGCGCGCTCGACACGATGATTGCCTGGTTCAAAGACCGCAAGATGTCCCAGCTCGAATCCAAGGCGCTCGCCGACGTCGCGGTCCAGGTCGAGGCCGCGCGGCTCCTCGTCTACCAGGCGGCACAAATCAAGGACACCGGCGTCCGCGTGGACAAAGAGTGCGCCTTTGCCAAGCTCTTCGCCTCGGAAGTGGCAGTATGGGCCTGCGGCGTGGCGATTGACGCCATCGGCCCGCTCGCAATCACCGCCTCCATGCCGGTGGCGCGCGCCTACCGCGACGCCAAGCTCGGCGAGATCGGCGAGGGCACGTCCGAAGTGATGCGGATGATTATCGCCAAAGACGTGCTCAAGGAAGCCAAAGAAAGCTGCTAGGCGCAAAGTACAAAGTGGAAAGTCCAAAGGACAAGAGCAGCAAATCCAAAGTCCGGACTTTGTCATTTCCCCTTTCCCCTTGTCTTGTCCTTTGTCCTTGTGACTTACTACTTGTCGTAACATGACCATTCTTAGACCCAGGAGGAATCGATGGACTTAAGTTACACCAACGACCAGTTGATGGTACGCAACATGGCAAAGGAGTTCGCCACCAAGGAACTCGAACCGAAGGCAGCCGAGATTGACGAGAAGGGCGAGTTCCCGCACGACACCATCAAGAAGATGGCCGAGCTGGGACTGCTCTCGATGACCATCCCGGAAAAGTACGGCGGCGCTGCGTTCGACTTCCTGTCGCTGGCGATTGCCATCGAGGAAATCTCCCGCGGCTGCGGCTCGACCGGGGTCATAGTTGCGGTTCACAACTCCCTCGTGGCCTGGCCCATAGCCAACTGGGGCACCGACGCCCAGAAACAGAAGTACCTGCCGAAGATGGCCACCGGCGAGCTCTTGGGCGCGTTCGGCCTGACCGAGCCCAACGCCGGCTCTGACCCGGCGGCGATGGAAACCACGGCCGTGCTCAAAGGCGACAAGTACATCCTGAACGGCTCCAAGCGGTTCATCACCAATGGCGGCGTGGCCAAGGTCTTCATCGTCTTCGCCAAGACCGACCCGGCTGCCGGCACCAAGGGCATCACCTGCTTCATCGTCGACCGCGACGCCAAGGGCTTCACGCTCGGCAAGCACGAGAACCTGCTCGGCCTGCGCGGGACCGCCAACTGCGAACTGATGTTCGACGACTGCGAAGTGCCGGTCGAAAACGTCCTCGGCGAGGTCGGCCAGGGCTACAAAGTTGCGCTCGGCACCCTCGACGTATCGCGTATCGACATCGGGGCCCAGGCGGTCGGCATCGCCCAGTCGGCGATGGAGAAAGCGATCACCTACTCCAAAGAGCGCAAGCAGTTCGGCAAGCCGATCTGCGAATTCCAGATGATCCAGGGCAAGATTGCCGATATGGCCTGCCGGACCATGGCCTCGCGCCTGCTCGTCTACTACGCGGCGCACCAGAAGGACTCGGGCAAGACCCGGTTCAACCTGGAATCGGCGATGTGCAAACTCTTCGCCGCCGAGACCGCGGTCGCGGTCACCCGCGAGGCGATCCAGATATACGGCGGGTACGGCTACACCAAAGACTACCCGGTCGAGCGCTACTTCCGCGACGCCAAGTGCATGGAAATCTACGAAGGCACCTCCGAAGTCCAGCGCATCGTCATCGCCCGCACCATGCTCGGGTAGCGGGCTGCGTCAACTCAAAGCGGGAGGCTTCATGCCTCCCGCTTCTCTTT
>CAZQZR010000263.1:0-3233 GCA_964597845.1 uncultured bacterium
GGCGACAACGTGTTCCGGGGTGACATCATCGCGGCGGTCGGCAACTCGGGCCGTTCGACCGGAACGCACCTGCACTACGGCGTACTCGCAAACGGCAACTGGGTGAATCCGGACAACTACATGCTCACCCAGCTCAGCGCGAACTAGACCTTACTTCCGCAACAACACAACCGGTAGTTTCTCGGTGCGAGTAGTCGCGCCGGCCCGATATTCAACGCAGACCGCATAGATGCCGGTGGGTGCACGGGCGCCGGTCGAGCTGCGACCATCCCAGCAGACCGCCCCACGTGCGTCCGGAGGTCTCCCGGAGAAGAGCGTGGCCACCGGCTTCCCTCCGAGGTTGAACACTGTTATCCTAAGCGTGCCCTTGGCCTCAGACAGGTGGTAGAGAACAGCCAGGCTTTCCTCAAACCCATCGCCGTCCGGGCTGAAGCTTGACAGGTTCAGGTCAAACATGCGGTCCGAGCCGCCGGGCATGATGGTCAAGCGTCGGCTGTTGTTCGTAGAGTCGCCGTCGCCCGGGCAGGCAAGCTCAGCCCAGACGTCGGTCTTGCCCGATGGGCAGGGGAGAGATACCGGTATCAGCGTATCGCGTCCGCGCGGGAGGGGCCAACCGTTGAACCTCGTGACACTCTCGCCTGCGTCCTCGCGCGCATTGCCGTTGCGGTCAATGAACACGGCAAGACTCCAGGTGTCGGTAACACGGAAGCCGGAGTTCGCGATGGTGATTGATGCGAACACGGGTTCGCCGGGCTTTGCTGCGGCGGTATCAGTCAGGGCGATGCCGGTGATGGCCATGTCGAGGAACGTAAGCGCGCTGTTGCTCTCGCCAGGAGTGCATCCGGCTGCGTCCCGGCAGGCCATCCAGTTTGAGACGGTGTCCGCGCCGCTCGCGTCAATCCGCTCCCACGAAACACCATCACCGGGGTCGCAGGGGATCGAATCGGTCGGGTCAGACGGCGTGCCGAAGGTTGTGGTGTCTCCGTACGGCGAGTAGACCGTGACCGGGTCGGTAGCGGCGAGGCCATTGCCGATGGTCGTGTTGCCGACCGTGAGGATGAGCGCGCTATCGCCGAAGTGATACGGCATGACGAAGCCTCCGGCCGCGGCCGTGTCGGTGTATTCGGGGTCAAGCACGACGGCATAGCAGCCAGGGCTGAGCCATGAATAGTTTATGATGAGAGTGGGGTCGGCTGCGAGCAGCGAGGAGTCCGCCCAGGCGGTCAACCGGTCAACTGCATCGCCGTCGTCCAGATGCCAGCCCTCCAGGTCCACTGCTTCGGTGCCCGCGTTGTACAGCTCGACGAACTCGTTCCGGTCCTCGGGCATGTGCGCGCCCGAGGCCCCGGCCGGATTGGCCATGACCTCGGTGATGACGATGCGGCTGGCGGCAAGCAGCGTTAGCAGGAGGGTTATTCCCACGCGGGGAGGATAGTCGCCCGGACCCCGGTTGTCAATCCGCACCCGCCGGCTAGGGTC
The DNA here is from genome assembly GCA_964597845.1 of uncultured bacterium. Lineage (GTDB taxonomy): Bacteria > Hydrothermota > Tepidihabitantia > Tepidihabitantales > Tepidihabitantaceae > UBA2258. Next base: position 1,480 of record CAZQZR010000263.1, read on the forward strand.
TGACCGGCGCGCCGTCGCGCGGCGGTCCGAACGCTGCCGCAGCCGCCCGGGCCAACCGATTCTCAAGACCCGCCGTTCCTGCTGCCGGCCGCGCGGGTTCTTCCGCAGCGCCGCGCCAGACAGGACAAGCGGTCGTAGCTACCGCGCGTCAGCGGGCTCTGATTGCCGGAGCGACATGCCCGTTGCAACCGGCCGGGATCGCCGGCCGCAATTCTCTCCAACGCTCGACGCTGGACGCCGCGCGGCAAAGCACTCGACTAATCACTCGGCAAGTCACTTGTCAACTCAGTCTGCAACTCAGTTGGCGAAACAGTCGGCAACTTATCCCGCGAGTCACCCAACATCTCAAATGCCGACTCAGCCGTCGAGTCATATACCGACTCAGTATGCATGTCACCAGTCATGTCATCTGCCGTGTCAGTCATGGACTCAGTCGGCAGGTCACTACTCTACTCGCTCAACGTTTCACTCGTCTAGCCACTGGGCATGCCACCTGGCGGGTCACACAGGGGGTCACTGGGTGGGTGAACTGCCGAGTGCTTTTCTGGACACTGTGCCAGATTAGCTAAAAGACTTATTATTAACAGGTTATAGAGCTGCTCTGTTGGATTTGACATTCAGTAGTATTCGAAGTAGAGTAAGCGGCTCAGAGCACTGGTTGATTGCGGCAGGCGACCGGCGCGCTCTAGTAATGAGTTCGCCTGAGCCAAGACAGGAATCGGGAGTCCGGATTTCAAACCTTGGCGTTCTTGGCGAGCTTGGCGGTTGCATGTCCGCGTCCGGACTGTGAGGCAGGCTGGAACGAATGGAGGAAAGCAATGACTGACCCGGTGAAGAGAGCAGCCCGATACAGGGCGAAGTACAATGTCGAGCGCGTGAAAGACACGCTGAACGACCTTCGTGAGGACATGGCCAACCGGTATGAGGCCGCAATGGTCCAGGTCTGCGCGATGGAAGGCAAGGTCAAGGAGGTCATCAACGCCTACGGGGTTTCGACATCGCAGTACGTCCCTTACCTCAACTTCGGCCGGCAGCTCTACAAACTGAGCCGGCAGCAGAACATCTCGGGCGAGAGCTTCGCGATGGCGGCTCAGGTGCTCTTGGACAAATGGGCAGCCCGCGGCTGCGACCCGAAGGTCCTGGCCAAGATCCGCAAGGACGTCTTCGACGTCGACGTGCCGAAGCCGTGACGCCCGGCGCGTAGGTCCGTCCTAGCCTTTTCGCGGCCCGACGTTCGAATCCTTCGCCAGCGCGCTGGCCTTGACTCCGGCCGTTGTACGCATAACATCCCTACTGATGCAAGGCCAAATCCGGCCAAACCCGACGACTCCGTCGCTGCTCGGAACTCCGTCCTCAAGTTCTGACGTGAATCCTCCATCCTCCGTCCGCCGTCCTCCATCCTCCTTCCTCTGTCCTCAGTCCTTTTCTCGGCCCGCGCCCCGCCGCAAGCGTATTGCCTCGCCTGTCCGCAACCCCGCCCGAAATGCGTAAGGCGTCTCCGAAATCCCCTGAATGGCCGATAGACCGTCTCGCCGATACCCGCGCCCGCGCACTAGCTTGACACTGAGCAGCGTGCCGGTATCTTCTCACTGGAATAGCATGACCAAAGTGGCTGAGTCTTCCGATGGCGGCGGAGCCTGCACCCCGCCCGCCCTTGACGAGCGTTGAATCAAGATGCCCCAGACCCCAGAAATCTTTTATGGGGGTATCCATTTGACTCAACCGACCCCAATAGGTAGTATGGGCAGACATGG
>CAZQZR010000264.1:0-3200 GCA_964597845.1 uncultured bacterium
CGGCAAGCCCTTAGCAGCATGAATACAATGTTACTTAAGGAACGCTACACTAGTCTCCCCGACCACCTCCGCCGCTGGATGAAGAAGTGCGGCCTCGACCCCAAGCGGGTCGATGGAATTGTCAATGGGTCTTCGGTGCTCCAGGTTATGATCGACTTGTGTAATAACGACAAGCATGGGTACCCACCGCGGGACGGTGGACGTTCTGGAAGGGCACCCAAGCTCGAGGATATCCAACGCGTCCTCCGCCTCGCTACGGGCGCGGGTCCCGCGCTGGACCTGGCAATGGTCTCGAGTGGAGGCAGGCGAACGCCCTTCGTCTCCGTGTCAGGTCCTGCAGAGGTGGGATCGACCGTCGCGGTGACCTTCACTCCTCTGGGACCGAAGGTATCAGGCTCCGGATCAGCCTATGTTGTTGTCACCGCGAAAGTCGTAGACGAGCATGGCTCCCACATCGGTGACCTTTACGAACTCGAGGTCGAGGCACTGAAGGTGTGGGAGCGAGAAATGAAGTGTCTCGGCATCCTCGGAGAATAGGTGTCTCAGGAACACAGTGCCCATGATTGCCTCCGACGCGCTGCAAGGAGCTTTGTCTGCCGATTGCCACCCCCGCCCGCGAGTCCTTGAATCCCGCCATGCCTGTGCCTCATCCAGACTTGTTCCGACCGCGAAGAGACGACATGCGCCGCGTTCTCGGATTCACAGCGGAAGACACCGTTGGCGCCGGAGGCCGGCGAGACTGCACTGCGTCTTAGGTCGTGGAGGTAAGTTGAAAGAGATAGACGTCAAACGTCACGGCGTTTTCTCTGCTCTTGCCAAGTACAACTCAGCTCGGCACGAAAACTACCTGACCGAGTCATTGGTTTTCGTCCTCAAAGCAATGCTCGTGACCGACCCAGATGCCAGCGTCCGATTCCTGAACAAGCTCTGTTTCGGTGAGGGTGACGCAGGCTTCACGTCGTCCTCCGACATCAGCATAAGCACCCAAGTCTCCACGGACGAGGGGAAGCCCGACATCACGGTCTCTGCTCCGACCGTAAGCGTCTTCGTTGAGGTGAAGCACGATTCCCCGCTGGGCTACAGGCAGATGGAGCGGTATCGCAAGGCACTACTTGATCGGACCGCCACCACAAAACGGCTGGTGCTACTGACTCGTTTTGCTATAGATTTCGGCGAGGCCGGCGATAGACCAGACATGCACATCAGATGGTCGCAGATTGACGACTGGCTGCGCGACGCAAAGGTAACGCACCCGGTGACCATCTACCTTGTCGCCGCGCTGAGGGAGTTCCTTAAGGAGAAGAATATGAGCATAGACAAAACCACATCCGAGTATGTGGAAGGGACCACGTCGCTCTTCAGGTTCATGGACATGCTCCGAGCCGCCATTGAATCGGAGGGCCTTAAGATATATCAGAACTCTGCAGGCTGGACCCACCGGGGCTACTACATAGAGGACAACCGCAAGTTCTGTGGAATCCTGTACGCCGACCCACGTGAGTTGCTGTTCCAGCTGGACAATGACAACGTCAGGCAGCTTACCCTTGAAGATAGCCCCGGAGGCTTCTTTGCCGTGGAGAGGGACGCTCAGGTGGAAATACTCAGGCGCTTCGTGCGCGATGGCTTGGCCGCAGCCAAAACTCAACAGTGAAAGCGGCTGAAGAACAACCGGGATGGCCACCAATCATCGGGCTGTCCTAAGGGCACAATAGGCGATTCCTGACGCGCGCGGGGCCGGAAGGGCAGTTCCGGCGGGCACCGGGTAATTCAGAAGTCAGATACCAGGAATCAGAATGTAGAAGTGCATGGGAGAGGGGGATAGAGTGGTGGAACGGACGGCGGACGATTTAGCGGCGGGTTCTGTGGCGGGGACGGTCGCGGGCGATGAAGTCCGAGCCTGAGCCGTTCTGGCCGGGCCTGTCGTCGTCGGTGACGAATCCGATGTGCTTCTTCTTCGGCTCGGGCGGCTGCATGAGCCCACGGATGGCGTCAAAGACGACTTTGAACTGGACGTCGTACTTTCTCTCCAGTTCGTCCAGTCGACGAGCGAGGCCGGCATTGTCAGCGAGGATTCGTCGCAGCCGGACGAACGCACGCATTATCTCGACGTTGACCTGGACCGCGCGCCGGCTGCGCAGCACGCTAGACAGCATCGCCACGCCCTGTTCTGTGAATGCGTACGGCAGCGCCCGTCGTGCCCCGCCCCAACTTGAAGTCACAGATTGTGACTTCAAGTTGCGGTGTTCGTCAGCGGTCAACTGGAACATGAAGTCGTCCGGGAATCGCTCGATGTTTCGCTTCACCGCCTGAATCAGAACCTTGGGTTCGACGCCGTAGAGCGCGGCGAGGTCACTGCTGATCATGACCCGATGCCCACGGATGACTAGTATTGCCTGTTCGATGTGCCGCATCAGGACCGGCGGGTTTGTGTCTGGCATGTAGCGTATCCTAGCAAAAAGGCAGGCTAGGTCAAACGGCAGACGTTGGATTTCCGTAGCTTGGGAAGGTCTTGGGTGACACACCAGGCGATTCCTGACGCATCGGCGGGCAGGGCTCGCCAAGTCAACAGAGGACGGATTCAAGGGGTCAAGGATTCCAGGATTCCAGCGGCCGGGAATGCAGCGGACATAGTGAAATGTGCGCATAACAAAGGTCAAAATGGCGGAATCTGATTCCAGCAGTGTGACCGGCGATTCCTGACGCGCGGTCGGTTCGGCCAGGCGCATTCGTTCCGGGTACGCTTCGGCCTCTGGAAGAGGCAAGTGGAAAGTGGAAAGGGGAAATGGCAAATGACCGGAGCCGAACGGCATTCGGCCACCCCGACTTTGTCATTGCTACTTCGTCCTTGGTCATTTGCGCCCCGAGGCAAGGAGCAAGTAGAAATGGGCAATGACAAATGACCAGCACCGACAAGGGGAAAGTGGAAAGGGGAAATGACGAATGACCGAACCGAACACAGCCGACTCCGCCGCCTTCGTCACGCCGCTGGAAACGGCGAGTAGGAAGTGAGCCATCCGCAGTCGGAACTTTGCCATTTCCACTTACCCCTGTCCCCTTCGCCTTTGTCATTTCCTTTCGTTGCCAACCGCCCGGAAACGTATTACAATTAGCTGTGGAATCGGTTCCCAGTCCCCGCCGGCACCGCGACCGGCAGTCCGACCGGCGTGCGGCGCCCGAGCCCGGCCGCGTTCACTCTGCGA
>CAZQZR010000265.1:0-3180 GCA_964597845.1 uncultured bacterium
GCCTGGCGACCGTACGGTGCCTGCACTACCTCGAACTGGACCTTCTCGCCGGGCTCCAATGACTGAACAAATGGTATTGTCCCCGGCTCGGGAGGTTCCCCGAAGCCGGCCATGTTGCCGGAGTGGACAAAGACGTCGCCGGCGCCGTCTTCGGGCTCGATGAACCCGTACCCTTTCCTGGGCTCGAACCAGCGAACTTTTCCTGTCATGTAGTTATTTACCTCAAGTTGTCGGCAGGGCACCGTCACCGCGCTGTCTGGGCCTTCGAGGCCAGCGGGAGCGGTCCCCGGAGACCAATCAATCTATGCGAACCGGCGCCGGATGTCAAGCTGCTCAGGTTGCTGGAGTCGAGGCCGGGCAGTCGGAGCGCCCCGCACGCGGGCGCAGGCCCGGCGCGCCGCGGCCGGCCTGAGTTCTTGACTCTCCGGCCCGCGCTTCTATACTAGCCTCATGCCCACGCCTGCCCGACCGGTCGGCCGGTCGCAGACACCGGACGGTATGTGGTTTCGCTGCAACGGTTGCGGCGAAATCCTCTATCGCAAGACTCTCGAGTCGAGCTTCTTCATCTGCACCCGCTGCGGCTACCATTTCCGCATCAACCCGGACAAGTACATCCAGATTCTCCTGGACGACGGCCGGATCGAGGAACTGGACGCCGGCCTTGCCGCGGCCGACCCGCTCGAGTTTCCCGACTACCCTAAGAAGCTGAAGGAGGCCCAGGAAAAGACCGGCCGGACCGAAGGGCTGGTCTATGGCCGTGGCGCCATCGGCGGCTGCCCGGTCGTGCTCGCCGTCATGGACTTCGGTTTCATCGGCGGCAGCATGGGGTCGGTGGTCGGCGAGAAGATCGCCCGGGCAATCCGGCTGGCCCGCACCGAGCGGAGGCCGCTCTTGATAATCGCCACGTCCGGCGGCGCGCGCATGCACGAGGGTGCGTTCTCCCTGATGCAGATGGCAAAGACCTCGGCCGAGCTTGGGCTGCTCCGCAAGGAACGAGTCCTTTACATCGCCATCCCGGTCGACCCCTGCACCGGCGGCGTCACGGCGTCGTTCGCCATGCTCGGCGACGTCATCATCTCCGAACCCGGTGCGCTCATCGGGTTCGCCGGCCGCCGCACCATCGAAGGTACAATCGGCGAGAAACTGCCCGAGGGATTCCAGACCGCGGAGTTCTGCCTCAAACACGGCACGCTCGACGCGGTCGTCCCGCGGCGCGACCTGCGCGAGACCCTTATCCGTATCCTCTCGATTCTCTGGCATCAGCCGCCGGAGAACCGAAGTGTCCAGTGACCAGTTGCCAGTTACCAGTCAAATCCCAATGACCCATTGCCCAATTCAAGCATTGGTCATTTCCGCGTTCGTTGGGAATTAGGACTTGGGAATTGGTCATTCGCACGTCGGGCGACACGGCTAACCCGGCACGCTGATGAGCCGGGTATCATTCAGCGAACTGACCAAGCTGTACGACAAGGGCGTCGTCGCGGTCGACCACGTCACGTTCGAGGTCGCGGACAAGGAGTTCTTTGTGCTGGTCGGCCCGTCCGGGTGCGGTAAGTCGACGACCCTGCGCCTCGTGGCCGGGCTTGAGGAACCGACCTCGGGCGAAATCTACATCGGCGACCGGATGGTCAACAACGTCGAACCCCGTGACCGCGACATCGCGATGGTGTTCCAGAACTACGCGCTCTACCCGCACATGTCGGTGCACGAGAACATGGCCTTCGCGCTCAAGCTGCGCAAGCTGCCGAAGGACGAGATTCGCACGCGGGTCGAGGAAGCCGCCCGCATCCTCGGCATCGCCGAACTGCTGGCGCGCAAGCCAGCGGCCCTGTCCGGCGGCCAGCGCCAGCGCGTGGCCGTGGGCCGCGCCATCGTCCGCCACCCCAAAGTCTTCCTCTTCGACGAGCCGCTCTCCAACCTCGACGCCAAGCTGCGGGTGGGCATGCGTACCGAGCTCGCCCGCATCCACCGCCAGCTCGAAACCACGGTCTTCTACGTCACCCACGACCAGGTCGAAGCCATGACCCTGGGCCAGCGCATCGGCGTGATGAAAGACGGCAAGCTGCTCCAGATTGCCGACTCCATGACGCTCTACAATCTGCCGGTCAACAAGTTCGTGGCCGGTTTCATCGGGTCCCCGCCGATGAACTTCCTCTCCGGCCGCATCGAAGACAAGACCCCGCTCCGGTTCTCACACAACTCCTTCAGCCTCGACCTCTCCCCTGCCATGGCCGCTAGACTCGCGCCTGCGCGAGGCAAGCCCGTGACGCTCGGCGTCCGGCCCGAGGGCATCACCCTCGCACTGGGGACTGCGACGGGACATGACCGAAATCCGTCCGGGGATTTCGGATCGTGTCCCAAGCCAGGCCTCAGCATGGGTGTCGAAGTCGTCGAGCAGATGGGCAATGAGACGGTTCTCTATCTCAAGGCGGGCGAGGACACGCTCATCGCCCGCGTGCCGCCGCAGAATGCACCGCGGCCGGGCGATTCAGTAACCGTGGGTTTCGCGCCGGATCGTCTGCACTTCTTCGACGCCGAGACCGAGATGATGCTCGCCTGAAGTCTGAAGTCCGAAGTCCGAAGCTCGAATGACGAATCAATGTCTCAAAGGCGGAGAATGCCCCAATGCAGGGGCGGCATTCCCGGGCTTGGGTCATTCGGACTTGATTCGGTATTCGGACTTCGTGCTTCGAGATTCCCCGAGTCGCCTCAGGCGACTCGGGGCGGCCCATCCGGCCAGCGGTTGAACACGAACATGAAAGTCAGGAACGAGCCGAACACGGTCATCACGAACTGCAGGAAGGGCGACACGACAATCATCAGCACCAGCCAGCCGATAAGGCTCGCCTTCGGCTCGTAGAGCAGCAGGGGCAGGCCCATGTTGCCCGGGTTGATGACCGGATGGAACATCAGCGGAACCAACCGGCCCCAGATCGCGACCATGATGACGAAGGTGACGAGCGAAGTCAGCAGGGCATAGCGCAGGCTCCGCTTCATCGCACCGGCGTGCCCCGGGACAAAGTGCCACGCCCGCACGGCGCCGAACCAGCCGACCGAAAACCCGAGCAGGATGCAGAAGAGCGGAACGCCCATGCCCAGCGCCGCGCACAGCACGTCAATCACCGCGTAGGCGATGAACGCCCCGACCGCGTTCTGGCCGAATGTCCTCGCCGGGTCGTA
>CAZQZR010000266.1:0-3081 GCA_964597845.1 uncultured bacterium
GTCCAGCCGGAGCTAACCCTGCGCAGCGGCCCGGGCGCGGAGTACAAGGAGATTGCGGTCGTCCATGACGGGCTCGAGGTCATGCTGCGCGAGCAGCGCCCCGGCTACGTCCTTATCCAGATTCCGGGCGGCGATGGCGGCTGGGTTGAGTCAGCCTCGGTCGAACCCATCTTCACCCGCTAGGCAAGCCGGCCTCGCGCAACTCGCTCGGGCACGTCGAGATCCTGACGCGTGACGGGCGCCGCTTGACTGCCAGCTTTCGGGCAGTATCTTGACACGGCGGCCATGTAACTCGCCATGACAGATTTCAGACGCATCAACAAGAGCCCGGTCTGGACTTGGATAGTTGCAGCCGTCGCAGTACTACTGGCTGTTGCGTTCCTGTTGAACATCCTCTTCCCGCAATGGGCGGTCAGATGGAGCCTGCGGCAACGTAGGAGCGCCGCCTGGCGACGGCCGGTCCGAGAGTGCGGCTGGCGCCAGATGGCTCCCGGGACAGGCCCATGGGGTTCCGGACCGGACCGAGGCAACCGCGGCAGCTACCTCTGTCTAGGGTGGAACGCACAAGGGGAGTCCCGGGACACGTTGTTCAGCGAGATCTTCTGGCTCGCTGACACGTGCGGCGAGTCGCTACGCGTGAGGACCTTATTGCGCTTCGGGAGTCACAGCTCGGGCAACACGTCCGCCGCCAGTTGCCGGATTCTCGCCACGGCGTATGGAGATTCTCACTGGGTCGTGATACGGGACTACGGCAGGGACGATTTCGTAGGATATGACGTCATGCCGATTCCCTCGCCCGTCAGATACGCCGGCCGTGTGCAATTCGCGTGGGTTGCCCACGTCTACGATACGACGGATCTTCGCTACTGGTGCATCGACAACGTTTCGATTATCAACAATGCGCGGCTGCCGCTGCTTCCAATCGACGTGGCAGTCATGCAGTCTCTCCGGCCACAACCCAACGATGTCCTTCCACCGTCGAATTCGATCTCGGCGGAGGCAATGATCGGGAGCCGCAGCAGCTTCGACCAGGATGTCACTGTTCGGGCTCTGCTGGACGAGACGGAAATCGGCATTCAGCAAGTCAGGGTACCGGCGCACCGCCGCGTCCCGGTCAGGTTCGAGGTGGGCAGGGACGTAGACGAAGAGGTGCTCCTAAGAGAGCACACGCGCCGGCACATGCCGTACAGGAGCAGCGGGGAAGTCAACCTGGGGCCGGGCAGGCACACCATCAAGTTCGTGGCGCAGGCTAGATACGGCGCGGATGACTTTCCGGAGAATGATACGCTGGTGGTGCCGTTCACGGTCGCTGGCGAGCTCTGGCAATCGGTGCCGGGCGAGTATCCAGTTCCGAGAAAGACGATACGCGGAGGCTTCACGATTGCAGGCGATGAGCAGGGACGGATCTACGTCCGCAACTCGGGAAGCCTCGGGAGTGGAGCAGCGTTCATGAGGCTGTTTATGAGCTGCGCGCTCCCGGCCGGGACCTGGAGCAGGCTCCCGAGCTTCGAGCCGTACCTCGAGGCCGGGCCCTCCGAGCGTCCCACTCTAGGTGGTGCATGTGTCGTCAACGACTCGCTCTTCTTCTGCGAACTGGATGACGCTGGACCCCTGATGAAATACGATATCGCAGCCGGACGCTGGGGCATCACGAGCTACCCGAGCATCGCCGCCATGCGACGGGGAGGGAAGTGCGACTTGGCCGGCGGAGTCTGCTGGGACGGAAACGACGGTGTGTACGTTCTGGGGCACAGCGAGCTCTACCGCTACGCACTCAACGGAGACAGTTGGAGCATAGTGCCCTGGCAGCCAAGACCGGGAGGCCCGCTTGGGATCGGTGATACGTGTGGGGACGCGGGCGATGTTGCGTTCTTGGACGGTTGCCTCTACACCCTGACGGTAGACCGGTCGCTTGTGAGGTACGACGTTCGCACCGGCGCGTGGCGGCCGCCGCTGAAGCTACCAGGCGAAGGGCGGATTTGGATGTGCAGGCTTGCGGCCGACCCGGTAGGCAGGAGGATCTACGTTCTCACCTACAGCGGATTGAAGGGGGACCCCTGGTTTCTCGCGTTCAGTCCGGCTCGGGATTCGTGGATTCTGGACCTTCCTACGCCTGAGTGGGCGCCGGACGCCTACTCATTGATGCCGCTGAGCGCACTTACGCGCGCCGGGCGGTACCTGGTCGCCGCCAAGCCGGGAGACAACCGGATTTACATGTTCAGCTTGCCGATCCCCGAGCCCAGTCAATCCTACTACGGCCCGATACGCCGCTAGTTCGAGGGAGTCTCCGTCCGCCAGCGCGGGTTCATGCCAACAACTATCGGGAGGCGGGTTGCCTCGACTTGAGGGACGAGTGCACTTTCTTCAGCAGTTCAGGGATAGCCAGTTGCTGCGGGCACTTCTCAACGCACTTGCCGCATTCTTTGCAGGCCGAGGCGCGGTTCGCGGCCGCCATCCAGGTTCGATACATCAGCCGGGCTTGGTTAGAGCCCGGGAACATGAACAGGTCGTTGTACAGCGAGAAATTGCGCGGGATGGCGACGCCCGACGGGCAGGGCATGCAGTATCCGCAGGCGGTGCAGCGGATGCCGCGCAGTTTCCGGTAGGCGCCTCGGACCCGGGATACGAGCGCGAGTTCCTCTTCCGTCAGCGCACCGACACGGCTGCGGTTTGCGTAACGGACGTTGTCTTTGACCTGCTGCATTGCGCTCATCCCGGAAAGGACCATCGACACTTCGGGTTGGTTCCAGAGCCAGCGCAACGCCCATTCGGCCGGCGTGCGCCTGCGCGGGAAACTGTCCCAGAGCGCCTTGATACCGGGCGCGACGAAGCCGGCGAGGTCGCCGCCGCGCAACGGCTCCATAATGATGACGCCCAGGCCTTTCTTCGCGGCGTAGCGCAGGCCGGCTTGGCCGGCCTGGTGGTGGATGTCCACGATGTTGTAGTGTATCTGGCAGGTGGTCCAGTCATATGCATCGACAATCGGCCGGAACGAGGCCGGGTCGTCGTGGAAGGAGAACCCGGCGTGTCGGATGCGACCGTCGCGCATGGCCGCGTCCAGAAAGTCGAGCACGCCCATCT
>CAZQZR010000267.1:0-3030 GCA_964597845.1 uncultured bacterium
ATCAGTCCGAGGATCGCCTGCCAGCCGATGTGCAGGAAGATGTCGAAGAACCGCGCGTTCCCCCACTGCCAGAAGAAGTAGCGGACGTAGTACTTGACCTGTTCGAAGTAGGCGACCAGCACGCTGAACTGCGGGTTCTGGTTCATCCGCCAGTTGTCCTCGGTCAGGAACTGGGTCTTGCGCGGCAGCAGCTTCATCGGGTCGTACTGCTCGCGCTTCAGCACGCTCACGAAATCCCGCCAGTTCGAGGGATTCACTTCGTTGATGCTCGGGCCCAGCTTGGCCCGGATGAGCATGATGAACTGGACCGTGCTGGCGAGGAAAACGAGACCGAGCATCAGCCCCACGTACTTCATGTCCAGTTTGCCCTGCTTGTGCAGCGAGTACAGGTAGCCGCCGTAGCCCAGCACGAACGCCACCGTCAGCATCGGCGAGCGGACCCACCGCTCGATGACCGCGACGGTCGGCGAGGCCAGGAAGAGCACCGTGTCGTCCATGATCTTGTTGCCGGCCGCGACGTAGGCGATGACGAATACGAGAAAAAAGAGCCCCAGGCCATAGAGCGCCGAAATTGTCTTGTCCGACCGTTCCATCGTCCGGATTCCCAGCCAGGTCGCGCCGAGCATCAGTGGCACGGCGATGAACGTGCCGATGGAAAAGCCCAGCTCGGTCGCCGTCAATATCACCAAGTACCCGGCTACCAGTTCGAAGAGCCGCAACTGCAGGACTGCGTTCCGGTCTACCACCAGCGCGAAGACAAGCACCGCGAACACGGTCATCATCGGCGTGAAATGGATGCCGGTCGAAAGGAAGAGCAGGAATATCATGGCCAGTATCAGGCGGTTGTCGCCGCCGCCCCGGACAAGCTGGTCGCGCCAGACGAGCGCCATATAGAGCACCGAGAGCGCGACGACCACGCACGGACCGTAGACCTCGGCCTCGACGCAGTTGTCCCAGTAGGAGAACGCGAACGCACAGCAGAGCGCGCCGAACACTCCGGCCACGTGCGGCAGCCATTTGTCGTAACGACGTTCGGCCGTGGTGTAGAGCGAAATGAGTTTGATGATGAGGAGGTAGATGAGGCCGCAGGAGAACGCACCGAACAGCACCGGGATGAGGTTGATTCGGAAGGCGTATTCCGGGCTGGTCGGTAGCATCGAGAAGATGCGGCCGATGGCTACGAACAGCGGCGTGCCCGGCGGGTGCGGAACGCCCATCGTGTAGGCCGTTGCAATGAGCTCGCCGCAGTCCCAGAACGATGCGGTCGGCGCCACGCTCGCAAGATACACGATGCACACGACGGCAAACACCACAGCGAAGACGATGATGCGTATTCTCCGGTCATTCATCGGGCATGCCTCCAGTAAGACACAGGGTTCAAGGGTTCAGGGGTGCAGGTGCCGGGCACCGTCGCCCAGGTTCGGTAAGTCATTCACGAAGCATCATACTATAGGGGAACCGAAGAGAGTCAAATGAGGCGCAACGAAGCACGGTAGGGTTCCGCGGGTCATGGGACCAGGGGTTGGCCGCAGCGTCCTCTGTCGGGCAGTTCAGGCTCTGACACCGGAACCCCGGAACCCGTTCGAAGCCGACGCTCAGAAAATCTGCTTGAGCTGGCGGGCCGCTTCCGAGTCTGACGGAACCCGGCGCAGCCACTGTTCTAGCTGGGCCTTCGCCTTGGCTGTGTCGCGGAGCTTATCCAGGTAGAGCCGCACGAGCGGCTGGACGAAATCGCTCCGGCCCGGTTCTGCCGACAGTGCTTCGAGGTAGGCAGCCTCCGCAGCCGCGAGGTTACCGAGCCCTTCGTACGCAGCGCCCCGGCGCAGGGCGAAATCCGGCTGCGTGAAGCCGAGCGCACGGATGGTATCGAGCGCGGCCAGGGCGTGGTCGAAGTGCCCGCTCTGGAGTGCGTAGGTTGAGAGATGATAGAGAATCGTCACCCGCCGGTCCCGGTCCATGTCCAGCCCGGCGGCCCGGGTCAGGACTGCCTCGGCATCCGCCGGCCGGTTCTGCTTCCGATACTCGCCGGCCAGACCCATGAAGCTTGCGGCGTAGGTTATCAGCAGGCCGCGCGTGTTTTCGTCCTTCTGCACCCGGGGGTCGAGGATGGACTTCATGCTGTACACGGAGTCAATCAGGTATCGGCTTCTCGGTGCGTCCACCTGATCGGCCCCTGCCTCAGGCACGACCCGGTACACCAGCCCTTCAAGTCGCAGGTGCTGCTTTACGTCCTGCAGGCTGCGGGGAGAGACCGTGGTCGCGAAGTAGACCGGCGTCCGCGGGTGGTAGCCCGAACCGAACACCTTGGCCATGTACTCCTCGGAGGTCGAGCCGTAGTCGTCCGGCCACTTGAGCTTGACCCCGGCCGAGGTCGCGACCATGTCACGGATCATGATATCTTCGAGCAGGAACGTCCGGTTGTTCCTGCCCGCGAACCCGCGCGGCAGCCGGTCAATTTCCGCTTCGGTGAACGAGATCGGCGCGCCCCAGCGCTTGAGCTGCTTGCAGTACCAGCTCGTATTGAGCAGCGAGAGTATCCCGACCCGCACGTTCTTGCCGAAGTTCGGGTTGTATGCCGCTATCCGGGACGGCACAATCTGCATGAACCAGAGCGGGAAGGTATCGTTGTCGCCGTTGGTGAAGATGACCGCGTGCTCGCCCGGGCAGGAAACGAGCATGTTGTATCCGTACTCGGCCGGAATCCAGTTGCCCCGGCGGGTCACGTCAGGGTAGTTCAGGAGCATCGGCACGAAACCGAACGCGAGCAGCACCCCGGACACCGCGTATGCCGGGAGGCGTTTGAAGCGCAGCCGGTCGATGACCGTGCGGAGGAACGCGTAGGCCCCGACCCCGACGAAGATGGTATAGAATACAAATGAGAAGGCGTAGAAGTAGTCACGCTCGCGCACCTCCAGGTACCCGAGTTTGCCCTGGTTCGGGTCACCGCGCCTCGGGTCTGAGGGTGAGTACTTCAGGTTCAGGTACGTGATGAGTCCGACCGACGCGACGAGGAACGCCACGAAGATGAGG
>CAZQZR010000268.1:0-3009 GCA_964597845.1 uncultured bacterium
ATGACGTCGAGCCGGAGCACGTGCCGGACGTGCTGGCCGAGCGGCCGATTATCATTTCCGGCAAGTGGCGCGGCTCGGACAAGGGTTCAATCAAGGTCACGGGGATGAGCGCGCAGGGCGAGTTTTCCCAGACCGTGAGCGTGGCCGAGTTCCCGCCGAACGTGGCCAATTCCGCGCTCCGCTACCTCTGGGCGCGGCAGCGTATCCAGATGCTCGCCGACTACAACAACCTGCGTGAAGACAGCGGCCGGGTGAAGGAAGTCACCCAGCTCGGCCTCAAGTACAACCTGCTCACCAACTATACCTCGTTCATCGCGGTTGACCAGAAGGTCCGCAACGTGGGTGGCAAACAGGAAGTGGTAGAGCAGGCGCTGCCGATGCCGCAGGGTGTTTCCGACTACGCGGTCGGCGGCGGCGCGGCTCCCGGGATGGCGGGTCAGGGCTACGGCATGGGCAAGAACGTCATGCGGTCAATGGCGCCGGTGGCGGCCGACAAGCTTGAAGCCGCGCCCGAGCGTACGCCCCAGCCGACCGCGACCGTGAAGGTCGGCAAGGTCGAAATCCAGGGCAGCGTGACCGAGAAGTCGGTGAAGCAGCCGATTGAGAAGCAGCTTGCCGAACTCGCGAGCGCGTATTCGTCGGAGCTGTCGTCGCAGCCCGGGCTGCGCGGAAAGATGGTCGTCGAGTTCACGGTCGGTGCGGACGGGCTGGTGCGCGACGTGAAGGTCGCGCTGAACGAGTTGACTCCGGACCTTGAGCAGGCGGTCAGCAAGTTCCTCGCGAAGCTCAAGATCACTAATGCTTCCGGCAGCGACGCGACCGTGAAGGTAACCTTCAACTTCAAACCATAGCGCTGATACGACTCCTTCGGCCAAGTGCGGGGAAGCTTGCCTTCCTCGCACTGGCCGTTGTGGTCCTCGTGGTGGCATGGCGGGTCCTGCCGGGTGCGTTGAAGGAACGCCGGTTCAGGGCATATCAGCTTGACTGCAGCCTGCTCGCCGACCCGGGATACCGGGCAAGGCTGGAGGCAATGAAGCCTGAGGAGGTCCAACGTTATCTTGACCGCGCCACCGATGCCGTGATTGCCGACTACCTGCAACGGCTGCTTGAGTTCACGCGCGAGCAGGCAGCGCTTGTTGCGGCGCCGCAAGGCCCGCGCGAGGGCGTGACCTTCATCATGGGCGAGGACCGGAACCCGGACAACCGGTTCTACCAGGCGGCAACCGACTACTATACCACTGATACCGGCGCGCGAACCGAACACCTCGAGCGGAACTTGAGATGCCTGGCCGACGTACGCGAGTACCTGCAGAATCACCGGCCGGCCGGCGGGCCGTGGGGCGTCATCAACATCGTCGTCCACTCGTACGAATGGGGCGGGCTTTCGGTGCCGGTGCGCGAAGGCGAAGGCCGGACCGATCTGACCGCTCTCCGGCTTGCGATTGCTGCGGGCGAACTGAAGCCGCTTGAAGACAGCGTGGTGGACTGCCGGACCGAAATCCGAATCCAGGGCTGCGCGCTGGGCCGCGATACGGCCCTGCTCAGGCTGATGAGCGTCGCTTTCGGCGGCAAGGACCTCAAGCGACCAAAGGTCGGGTCGTCGCGCTACTTCGTCTACTACGAGTCACGGCGCGAATGCGGCCTGGTCGCTTCCGCGAACCAGTTCTTCGCCGACTACTGGTACGTCATCTACCCGAAAGGGCAGCGGCCCGGCAACGCGGAACTGGCAAAGCGGCTTGCCGAGCGCTACCCGGCCGAAAAGATTGACTGGCGTTCCGCCCTGGGCAGGTCCGGGCCGCGCTGGCCCGGCGATGCCTATTACAGAATGCTCAGCCTGCCCGCGACGTGGGTTACGGTGTATCCGGAGTCGATCGCGCTGCCGCGCCTGAGGTCGGCCGCCGCGCGCCGGGCATGGCTCGAAGCGCAGGCAGAACTCGGGCAGCGGCTCGATGGCCTTGGCCTCGGGCTCGACGATTTCCTCTGGAGCGTGCGCGATACCTCGGTGCTTGACAGCCGAGCCGTGAAGCCGGCGATTCTTGCCGTCGGCCGAAGCACAATCGTCTGCATCGAGCAGGACGTGGTGATGCCGGACGCGTGGCCGTGGTTCGTGCGCCGGGTCTATGGCTCAGCGGTGCAGTCGCTGTTCTGGCAGGAAGAAGCGTCCGCGCACCCGGCCGCCCAGCCGCCGGGCGAGAACGTAGTGTTCCGCGAGCAATAGACGCGATCGGCGGTTCGGAGATGCCGGGTTCCAGGCTGAAAGCCGGGGCGCGGCGACTACTGCTTCCGCTTACGCCTTCGGCTGCTCCGCGTCCGGAGTATGCTTCGAGTAGCGATAGTGGTACTTGTAGTAGTAGTAGTAGTAGCGGCCGTACCGCCCCGAGCGCTTGACGTCGTTGACCACGAGACCGGACAGGTGCGCCCCGCCATTCAGCATGGCGGCGCTGGCGTCCTCAAGCGCATCGACCGCGGTCCGGCCGGCGCGAACCACCATGATGCTGGTGTCGACCAGCGCCCCGATAATCGGCGTGTCGGCCGCGACCAGCACCGGCGGGGTGTCAATCACTATGTAGTCGTACTCGCCCTCCAGCCGTTCGAGCAGACTGCGGGTGGCGTGAAGCGTAAGCAGGTCGGCCGGGCTCGGCGGTATCGTACCGCAGGGCAGGCAGTACAATCCGGCAAGGTCGGTCGGGAAAATGGCCAGGGCCGGGTCGCCGCTCATAACGACGAGGTCGGACAGGCCCGGTTTCTTGCCGTGCTTGAATACGGTGTGGAGCACCGGGTGGCGCAGGTCGGCGTCCACCAGAAGGACCCGGGAACCCGCCTGGGCCAGCACCGACGCAAGGTTGACCGCGATGGTGGACTTGCCCTCGCTCGGGCCCGGCGAGGTCACGGCAATTGTGCGCATCCGACGTTCGGCGTTGGCAAAGGCGAGGCCGGTGCGCAACATGCGGAAAGCCTCGGCTCCGGAAGACTCGACGTCGGTGTGGGTGATGAGGTGCGAGGTCAGCT
>CAZQZR010000269.1:0-2995 GCA_964597845.1 uncultured bacterium
AGACCCTGATGGCGAAGTCGCTAGCCCGCGTCTCGGTCCGGCAGGCCTTCGGCCCGCGCTTCTTCTGGACTACCGTCGACCAGTTCTAGCCGCTGACGGCACGGTCGGAATCGGCCATGTCCTCAAAGAAGCGGTGCCCCTGCTGCAGGTAACTGTCAAGGATACGCTGGAACCAGAAATCGTAGAGCCGCGTCTGCTCGGGTGAGTCACCGGTCGCGGGCAGGTCGAATCGGTCTGTCCAACCCTTGAGTCCCACGTTGAACCCGGCTTCGTCCGACCGCACCAGCAGCTCAAACGCGAGGACCTGTCTTGCGGCACCTTTGTGAAAGCCCTCTTTGTCGTCAACCAACTCCATGCCGACGTTGAAATGCCAGAGGCCGTCGGCGCCGTACGTGACCGCACCTTTGGCATCATGTGCCGTCGCCGATGTCGGCTGGCGCACGTTTGTGAGGAAATGGATTTGGTAAGGCGGACACTCAAGATAGCGCTCCATGCCCTCAACCAATTTGAGGGCAAACGCCGCGGTCGCGTTGCGCTGATCAAAGAAGTTCTTTCGCGCGTCCACGTAGGCCTGGCGGATTTCATCGAACTTGGACATGACGGACCTCCGGAGTTTAGTGGTCGCGAATCAGCGCCGGTGCCGAGGGCGATCGATGTGACGGTCTGCTGCCTTGTTAGTAAAGGTTAACCCATCTCGCACCGAAGTCAAGGCAACACGAGAACAATAGTGAATAGTGAACGGCGAATAGTGAAAAGAGGAAGCCGAACAGGAGAATAGTGAGTTGTGAAAGCGCGAGGCTGACTACTTCGGAGGCTGCTTAACCTTCTTGACTATGGTTGTGAGCACCGCAATAAGCTCGTCGCATTCGGTCAGCAGGTCGGCGAGTTGTACCCGTGGCGCCGCGTCAGAGGCTGCCAGAAGTCGCAGCCAATAGTGAGTCTCTCGCGCCTCTTTGCAGGCGATGGAACACTTGTTGGCGAAGTCTGCACGGCTATGGCCGGCCTGTGCCTCCTCCATGTTCGCGCCGATTGATGTCCCGGCACGAAGTAACTGCCGCACCATGACGCGCGTGGCCGAGTCCCGGCCATTGAGACCCCGACTCAGCTTGGCGACTCGAACCGCGAACCGGAATGTCCGTTCTGTGATGTCCGGCCGCGCGGTCCCCTTTTCAATACTCACTGTTCCCAATTCACTATTCCTTTCCCCGCGCCCGGGCGTGACATGTTAGCTGTCTGAGCTCGCCCGGCCGCGCAGGGCCGCGGCCGCCTGCTCAGGAATGTCGAGCGTGCGAATCGGGAACGGTATCACAATACCCTCCTGCCGGTAACGCTCGTGCAGCGCCTTGATGAACTCGTGCTTGATCAGGTACGTGGCCCCGAACTCCGTAACCCGCAGCGCGACGTTGAAATTCACGCTCGAATTGTCAAACGTATGGTAGCGCACGAACGGCTCGAACCCACGAACCGCGCCGGGTACTTCCTGCTGGACCTGGCGGGCGACTTCGATTGTGACCGCCTCGACGCGGCGCAGGTCACTTGCGTAGCTTACGCCGACCGGGAAGTAGATCGCGACCTCTTCCTGGGGCAGGTTCAAGTTCTGGATGACGCTGGTGTTGAGCCGGCTGTTGGGCACGATGACCGCGATGTTGGTGACGGTCCGGACCCGTGTGTGGCGCCAGCCGATGTGGGTGACGTAGCCTTCCTCGCCGGTGTCGAGTTTAACGTAGTCGCCGACCCGCACCGTGCGGTCGGCCAGAACGAACAGGCCGGCAAAGAGGTTGGAGAGCGGACCCTGCAACGCCAGCGCGACCGCCAGCGAGCCGATGCCGAGCGACGCCACGATCGGCGTGAGCGAGATGTGCAGCGCGTCGAGCAGCAGGAGCAGGCCGACGATGATAACCAGCAGCCGGAGCACGCCGCGCACGATGCCGCGCGTGATATCGATGTAGGCGAAGCGCCCCTTGAAGTGCACCAGCAACCGGTAAATGAAACGGTCGAGGAAGATCAGAGCGGCCAGCAGCACCAGCACCCGGGCGGCAATCGAGACTGCGTTGTCGACCTGTCCGGTCAGGGGCAGCAGCCCTTCGAGACCCCAGAGCCCGACTACGACTATCGCAATCGTCACGGGAACGCTGACGGTCCCGACGACCGCGGCAAGCGGCCCGCTGCCCGTCTTCGCGGCGCGAGACCGAAGCCACCGGTGCAGCAGCCGCCAGAGCACCAGGGCAACCAGGAGCCAGAGCAGGAAAGCACCCGGGGCCAGAAGCCACGGGGTCACGCTCAGTCCCCAGAAATGGAAGTTGCCGTCCGGGGGCAGCGTCACGATTCCGCCACTGCGGACTTGATTAGTGCCACTGTGTTCATTATTCCCGCCGGCCGGCGACTGTCAAGGCATCACGCGCGGGTTCGATGTGCCCTCTGCCGCAAGAGGGGTTGCCGTAGCGATGTAGTAGTGGCAGACAACGGTGTCGCCGGAACCGCCTGCGTGGTGCCGGCACACCTCTCAGTCCAGCAGCGCCGCGATTTCGCGGACGATGTTTTCAGAGGAGAACCCGCGGACGTCGATTGCGCTCGACCGGCAGTTGGCCGCGCACGCGCCGCAGCCCTTGCACAGGGCCTCGTTGACGACCGCGGCCTGCTTGCCGGTGCGCTCGTTGATGGTCTTGACCTCGATTGCCCGGTAGGCGCACAGCGTCTCGCACATGTGGCAGGCCGAGCAACGGTCAGGGTTGACGGATGCCACCGTCGCCTCGGCCTCAAGTGTATCACGGGAGAGAATCGTGGCGGCCCGGCCCGCCGCTGCCCGCGCCTGAGTTGCCGCCTCGTCAATAAACTTGGGGAAGTGGCACAGCCCGGCCATGAACACGCCTTCAGTCGCGAAGTCCACCGGCCGGAGCTTCATGTGCGCCTCGAGGAAGAAACCCTCAGCGTTCAGCGGCACCTTGAGCATCCGGGCCAGTTCGGTTGAACCGGCCTGCGGGACGATGCCGGACGA
>CAZQZR010000270.1:0-2980 GCA_964597845.1 uncultured bacterium
TTAGAAGACCCTTCACTTCGTTCAGAGCTTGCCCTGAGCCTGTCGAAGGGGTGACGTGAATGGGGTTTCTCAACAGCCCCACACGTCCCAATTTCGTGCGTATCAGGCGAGAATCCGGAGCCTGTAACCGGATTGGGCGCGGCGCGGATGCGGCGCGGGTCTAGTTCACCTCCAACGCACGCGGCCTCGCCGCGAGTTAGTCAGTCCCTGGTCCTTGGTCCCTAGTCCTTGATCCCTGCTGGCCGAGTCACGCGGTTCACAGTATTGAACTTGGGTCCATCGTGGCGAACCGCGGCGCGAGGGTTAGTATACTTATACATCTGTCAGAGACCAGAAGTCGGAGATCGGACAATCCGCGTTTATCTGTGTTCATCTGTGGTTGAAGTGGCTGCAAGCGGCAGCGTGAAGCCGAATCTGCTGCCCTTGCCCGGTTCGCTCTCGACCCAGGCCTCGCCGCCGAGCTTCTCCATGATGCGCCGGACAATCGAAAGCCCGAGTCCCTGGCCGGCGGTGTGCGCCTGTCCCAGTTGCGTGAACGGGGCGAACAGCTTCGCCTGCTCCTGGTCGGTAATTCCCTGCCCGTTGTCCTTGACCCAGAACCGCACTTTGTCGCCGACCGTCTCTCCGCCCAGTTCGAGCTTCGGCGGCTGACCGCCGTGCTTCATCGCGTTCGAAAGGTAGTTGGCCCAGACTTCTTCAACCCAAGGCGCGTGCCCGAGCGCGACCGGCCACGATTCCGGCCGGGTAATAGCTGGCTGGTACTCCGTCACCATGTAGGCCAGCCGGTCCAGCGCGCCGTTGATTGCCGCGTCCATGTCAACCGGCGTTGCCGCGACTTCGGTCTGCCTGACCCCGGCCAGGAGCAGCAACTCATCGATAATCGTATCCATCTTGCGGGCGCACTGGTTCATCGCGACCAGGGATTTGGCCAGGTCCTTGCGGCTCACATTCTCACCCTGCTCGGTCAGGAGGTCGACGAAGCCGAGCATCGTTCCCACCGGGCCTTTCAGGTCGTGCGCGACGGTGTGCGCGAACGCGTCGAGCTCGGCAATCAGTTTGCCACGCGCCTCCTTGGCCCGTTGCAGCGCGGTGATGTCCTGCGCGACGCCGATGGTCCCGATGACGTTGCCCAGGGCGTCATGCAGCGGCTGGACGTCGCTGTCGTAGGCGCGGCCGTCCGACTCGATAATGTAGGACGCGTTTTCGCCCGCCAGCGCGCACCGGTGCGCGGCGATCGCCGGATGCTCAGGGTCGCGGGTCTTGAAATAGTCGTACAAGCTCATTCCCACGACCTGCCCGGGCTTCAGGCCCAACTGTTCCAGGCCGGCGCCGACCGACGAAGTGAAACGGAGTTCGCTGTCGGTGGTCCACAGCACAGCGGGCATTTGCTGTATCAGAACCGCCAGGCGTCGTTCCCGGTCCGCCAGCATCGCCTGGTCGCGTTTCCGCTCGCTCGTGTCGCGGATAATCCGAATCAGGCCCGGCCGGCCGTGCCAGACGGTACGGGCCGAGCTCAGTTCCAGCGGCACCGTGGTTCCGTCCTTGCGGGTAATCGAAGTCTCGTAGTGCTCGGGCCCCGGCTCGCCGTCCAGCCGGCGCCGGAAGGTGGATTCAAGCATCGGCCGGTCTTCCGGCCGGGCCAGGTCCCAGAAGCTCTTCGTCAACAGCTCGTCCCGGGTGTACCCGGTAGTCAGTTCTGCGCGTCGGTTCACATAGACGTTGCCCTGCTCGCCGGTGGCAATGATGATGCTGTCCTGCGCGTTCTCGGCCAGCGCGCGGAAGCTCTCCTCGCTCTCCCGGAGCGCGTTCTCGGTCCGCCGCATCTCGGTGACGTCCTCGCCCGAACTGAGCATGCCGGTGATGCTGCCCGCCTCGTCCCAGAGCAGGGTGTGGTGCCAGGCGATGATGGGCTCCGAGCCGTCCCGCGCCAGCACGGCGTTCTCGTCGTATTCGACCGGCGCCGGTTCTCCGGCCATGAGCTTCCCGAACGCGGCCCTGGTGTCGTCGCGCGCGGCCGCCGGCACGCACTTGTCGAACCAGTTCCGGCCCACGAGTTCCGCTTCGCTATACCCCAGCAGTTCGTACCCGCGCCGGTTGAGCAGCGTGACCGCGCCGTCGGCGTCGAGGGCGACGATAATCACACCGGCGATGTCGAGATAGCGCTGTGCCCGGTCCCGCTCCGCGCGCAGCGCTGCCTCGGCCTGCTTCCGGACCGTGATATCCTCTTCGACCGCGACGTAGTGGGTGACTTTGTTGTCCTGGTCGGTAATCGGCGAGATCGAGACCGACTCCCAGAACAGCTCGCCGTCCTTCTTCCGGTTGCGTATCTCGCCGTGCCAGAGCCGGCCCGCGGCAATCGTCTCCCACATCTCCTCGTAGAACCCGGGCGGATGGCAGCCCGATTTCAGCAGTCGCGGGTTCCGGCCCACGACTTCGCCCGGCTCGTAGCCGGTAACGACCGAGAAGCGCGGGTTGACGTACTCGATGCAGCCGTGGCTGTCGGTGATCATCACCGACGCCGGGCTCTGTTCCACGGCGCGGGTCAGCTTTGTCACCTGCTCGGCTATCCGCGTCCGTTGAATGGCATTCTCGACCGTTGCCGGCAGGACCTTCAGATAGTTCCGGTCGTGGTCCTTAATGAGATAGTCGGAGGCCCCGGACTTCAGCGCCTTGACGGCAATCATCTCGTCACCCGAGCCGGTGACGACGACGACCGGCAGCGCCTTGGCCATCGCGAGCACCTCAAAGGCGTCACCGTCGCCGATGTTGAAGTCAGATACTATCGCGTCGAACCGGTCCGCGCCCAGGAGCATCCGCGCTTCGGCGACCGAACCGGCGACGACGTACTCGAAAGGGAACTGCTGTTCCGCAATGGACCGCTCGAACGCGAGCTGGTCCACCCGGTCATCCTCGACGATTAGAATCCGGTATCGCTCTTCACCCACGCTTCCCCCTTAGTCGTGACCGCAGTCTCGGCCTT
>CAZQZR010000271.1:0-2947 GCA_964597845.1 uncultured bacterium
TTGCGGGCATGGCTGGGAATCCGCGCGGGGCGCGCGAGGTCGTGCGCGTGCTCAATACGCAGAAGGACCTGCCGTGGCACCGCGTGCTCGCCGCAGGCGGACGGATAGCCCTGCCCGGCCCGGGCGGCACACTACAGCGGAAACTACTCGGGTCCGAAGGCGTCCGCTTCGACGCCGAAGACACCACCCCCCTCGTCTTTTACCAATGGCGCGGCCCGGCGTTCCCGCCGGCCCACTGACCCGCCCGCCTCCGTATCAGGCAAAACCCGCCCCCAAGACCACCGGCGTCACCTACCAGAAGAGAATCTTGACAGCCGGGCAATGGCTAGTAGTATTTGACTACTAATGTATAGCATGACTACTAATACTAGCCGCAAGATACATGAAACGACGCAACAAACCGTACGGGCACTGCGTCAATCAAGGGAGACAGGATTCACTGATATGGAGGTAGTTATGAGACACCTGCTGACTGGTTCGCTGATACTGATGGCCGCGGTCGCGCTGCTGGCGACCGGCTACGACAAGGAAACCCGGGCACCGAAGGAATGGACCCCGTCCACCGCCGGTCCCGGCATGGAGCAGTACGATATCGCCGAAGTCGTCGTCACGGCCGAGAGGCCGGCCGGAATGATGCCGGAAGTGGTCGCCAGTGCGAACCTCATGCCCGAGGTCACAGTGCACGCGTCGTGGGTGCCGGCGCCGGTTGCCCTTTCCGCACCGCCGTCGCCCGCTTTCGTCAACTAGCTCGAACTCGGACCGGGAGGCGTTATGTACCTGATACTCGCTTTGCTGCTGGCGGCAGAGCCGGCTAAGACACTCAACGTCAAGCGGGCGACAACTCCGCCGCGCATCGACGGCCGCATCGAGGAGGTCTGGCTGCAGGCCGATTCGGCGTCCGATTTCATCCAAGCCATACCGGATGAAGGCTCGCCGCCGAGCGAGCGGACCGTGGTCTACGTGCTGCAGGACGACGGCAACCTCTACGTCGCCTTCCGTTGCTTCGCCGCGAAGCACCGGCCGGTCGCACAGCTCTACGGGATGGAGGAAGAGGCGACGCTCTACCTCGACCCGACCGACTCCCGGCGCACGGCCTACTTCTTCAAGGTCTACGGCAGCGGGTTGTGGCGCAGCGGCAAGATACTCGATGACGGCCGGAGCGAAGACTGGTCGTGGGACGCGGTCTGGTACTGCGCCAACCGTATCCAGGACGACATGATGGAAGTCGAGATGAAGATTCCGTTCAAGTCCATCCGCTACAAGCAGGGCGCGAGCGAGTGGGGCATCAACTTCCACCGGTTCATCACCAACGGCATGGAAAACGACTACTGGACCGACGTGAAGGAGCGCGAAGGCGGCAACCGGGTGTCGAACTATGGCCGGCTGACCGGCATCAACCCGCGTGCGCAGGGTTACTACTTCGAGCTTTACCCCGAGGGCTACGTCCGACTCGACCAGCGGCCGGGCATCGCCGACAAAGTGAAGCCGTTCACCAGCCTCAACTTCAAGTGGGACCTGACGCCGCAGGCCACGGTCAATGCGACCGTGTTGCCCGATTTCGCCCAGATTGAGTCCGACCCGTATTCATTCAACATCAGCCGCTACCCGACCTACCTGCCGGAGCGGAGGCCGTTCTTCGTCGAGGGGAGCGAGAACTTCCGGCTGGCGAACCTCGGCGACCAGGGAGTCTTCATGCCGCTGAATGTCTTCTATTCGCGCCAGATCGGCAAGGCGGTAAGAAACGAACCGGTCCCAATCCTGTCCGGGCTCAAGTTCACCACCCACTCCGAGAACTGGAACTTCGGGGCGCTGGGCGCATATACGGACCAGTTGGCCGATTCCACCGGCGTCTACGAACCGCGCCGCGGGTTCGCGGTCATCCGGGGCAGAGGCAAACTTGTGGACGCATCGGACGTCGGCTTCCTGTTCAGCGGCACGACCGCCGGCGCCGGGAACTACAACTACGCGCTCGCCGGCGACTGGGGCTACGGCTTCGGCGGCAACCGGGCCGAGATACAGTCGGCGCTGAGCGACAAAGACGGCAGGCTTGGCTGGGCGATCAACTCCGGGTACCAGGGCTTCATGGGCAAGTTCCTGTCGCTCGCGGCGTTCCAGGTCATCAGCGACTCGTTCTCGGTCGAGGACATCGGCTACGTGCCGTGGGCGGGCCTGAAGCGGTTCCAGGTGCTGAGCGGGCCGTATCTCACCGGCCACGGGGCGCTGCGCCGTCTTTACGCCGCCCCGAGCATAGCCGTGACGCAGGAGCCGGGGAGCAACGAACTGTCGTACGTCCTCGGGTGCTACGTGAACCCGCAGTTCCGGAACGGCTGGCGCATGAGCCTTAACGGCGGGCTGGGGCGAACGGCGGAGGCGGATACGGCCTACTTCGCCCGTTCCGTCAATCTGTCCGCCGGCGCGGGCAGCGTGACGTACAGCACCGACTTCGGCGCCAACTACAGCCACAACTTCAACTACTCCCGCGGGTTCGTTGCCGACAACTACTCGGACTGGGCGTACTTCACCTACTACCTTGCCGGTCGCGTCGCGCTAATGCTCGGCGCGAACAACTACTGGGAGTGCGACCCGCAAGGCGACGTCCTCGGCGTCACGACCGTGGCCCGGCCCAAGATTGACTACCGCATCAACCAGAAGATGTCGTTCAACGTCTACGACGAAATCGTGCTCAGCACGCCGGGGACCGATTTCGACAAGACCGGCTTCGCGACCAACCGCGTCGGTTGCCTCTTCTCGTGGAACTTCCGGCCGAAGAGCTGGCTGTACGTGGCGTTCAACGACTTTCGCGTCGACCTGGACGAAGGCCTGACCCTGGCCAGCCGCGTCGGCGCGGTCAAGCTGCGGTACCTCTTCTACTTTTAGGAGCGCGCGGTTTCGTACATCGCGATGACGTTGTCTACCGGCGTGATGGGCTGGATGTTGTGGCACGGGG
>CAZQZR010000272.1:0-2946 GCA_964597845.1 uncultured bacterium
CGCGTCCTTCCTTAATGTCAAGCTTCGCTGCAGCTTCCTTTCCGCTGCTACTAACTGCATTCCACGTGCCACATCCATTTCACGGCAAAAAGTGCGATAGTCCTCTCGTAATAGGCGACTTACGGATCCATTCCTGTTTCGGACGAAACTGCGCCTCCGCTGGCGAAACTTAGGGATAGCTCCGCTAGCCGTTGGCTGTACGTCACTTGACAGGCGCGACAAGCGCAGAGGCACTCCTTGCACCCCTGTCCGGCAGTACGCCAGCGTCTGCTATTCGTACCGAAGGGCTTCGATGGGATCGAGGTTGGCGGCGCGGCGGGCCGGGTAGTAGCCGAAGAAGATGCCGACCACGGCCGAGAAGATGAAGGCGAGCAGGATTGCGCCGGGAACCATCGGCGTGTTCCACTTGGCCAGCCACCCGATGAGTTGCGAAGCGCCGATGCCGAAGAGAATACCCATCACGCCGCCCAACAGGCTCGTGACAACCGCCTCGACGAGGAACTGGAGCAGCACGTCCCGGCCCTTGGCGCCGACCGCCATCCTGATGCCGATTTCGCGTGTCCGTTCGGTCACCGAGACGAGCATGATGTTCATGATGCCGATGCCGCCGACGAGCAGCGACACCGAGGCGATACTCGCCAGGAGCAGCGTCAGCACCCGCGACGACGACGCGACGGCCGAGGCGATGTCGGCCATGTTGCGGACATTGAAGTCGTCATCCTCGCTGTTCCGAATGTTGTGGCGCGAGCGCAGGAGCTCGGTGATCTGTTCTTGCGCCGCGTCGCCGCGCTTCTGGCTGACCGCCGAAACCATTATCCGGCTGATGTTGGTGCGGCCGGTCAGCCGACGCGCGAATTCCGGGGACACAATAAATGATTATTGACTGTTGAGGGGTCTGAGGTAGAATACGGTGTGGCACGCTGGGCCAGAGTGGTTGTACCGTCGGTTCCGCATCACGTTACGCAGCGGGGAACTCGGCGGCAGCCGGTGTTTCTCAGCGAAGGCGACTACCGGATATATCTGCGGCTGATGCGGGATTGGTGTGACCGTGAAGGTGTGGCGGTCTGGGCGTACTGCCTGATGTCCAACCACGTGCATCTGATTGCGGTGCCCGAGACTGAATCTGCACTGGCGCGGGCGATCGGTGAGGCGCATCGTCGCTACACGCGGGCGATCAACTTCCGCGAGGGGTGGCGCGGCTATCTATTTCAGGGACGATTCGCGTCATGTCCGATGGATGAGCGGTATCTGATGGCCGCGGTGCGCTACGTTGAACTCAACCCCGTGCGTGCCCAGATGGTGCAGAATGCCTGGGACTACCCCTGGTCAAGTGCCGCTGCGCACATAGAGGGAAAGGACGACCGACTCGTGAAGGTCGGGCCGATGCTTGAGCGAGTAGCCGACTGGCGCGAGTATCTTGGGCAGGAGCCAAGCGCGGCAGAACTGAGAGCGTTACGTCGGCACAACCGCACCGGCCGGCCTCTGGGAGACGACCAGTTCATCGCACGTCTCGAACAAGCGACCGGACGCGACCTCAAACCTCAGAAACCCGGCCCACACGGGCCATGGAAGCACAAGCACGCCGACCCGGATAGATAATCTTTTATTATGTCCCCGGAATTACATATCCTGAGTTTGGCGACTATCAGAAGACCTTGGTAATCTGCGGTGAGGCACGGCACCGCCGCAACATTCGGATGGTCGAAATCCCAGTGCGCGTGGGCCAGGAATGGGACTTCGGCCGGGTCCGCCTCTAGACCCGGCAGCCAATCCTCGCCGCCGTTGGTCGAATAGCGGAACTTGATCCGCGAGTTGGAACCAGGCGAACTCCAGCAGACGAACACGAACTGCCCAACGGCCGCAATGCACGGATGCAGACCGCCGCCCAAGTCGGTGGTGTAGTTGTTCCCCCAGTCATGGCCGCGGTCGGTCGACTTCCTGAACATGACGTGATAAGCGCCTCCGTCCTCAAGCAATTGGTAGGCCAGGTACATGTCATTGCCGTTCACGTCGTCCGTCGCGAGCGAGGGGTGCGAGAACGGAGCTTCATCGTCGTTCGAGGTGCTCGCAATCGTGCGACCTCCACTGGTGTACCAATGGCTGCCGCCATCCGTTGTCCACTGCCTGCAGAGCTCGTAGTGGGGGTGGTAACCTTGGTCGTGGTCCCAGATGTCATACACCACGCAGCCGTATCCCAGACAACCTGACGGACCGCGGAACAACGCCACAGCCGCACCGCTGTCGTTGGCAATGGAGTCATCACTTATCTGGTTGATCTGATGGGATGGGTCCCAGAAACCAGAAGACTGGTCGGTGAGGCCGTTCCCATCCGCTGCCCACGCGTCCGGGGCGT
Organism: uncultured bacterium; assembly: GCA_964597845.1. Taxonomy (GTDB): domain Bacteria; phylum Hydrothermota; class Tepidihabitantia; order Tepidihabitantales; family Tepidihabitantaceae; genus UBA2258. The sequence goes on from CAZQZR010000272.1 coordinate 2,354, forward strand.
CGTGGGGCGAAGACCCCGGATGTATGTTGCCCCAAGTGAACGCCCGGTAGCTTGCGTTGTTCGCCACATGGCAGTTGACCGCCCATTTGTCGCCATATTCGGGATGGGGAGGGATGTAGGGCCAAGTGCCCGACTCCTGCCAATGCCCCCAGTCAGTCCCGATGTCGCTGTACTCGTACGCGCGGATATAGCCAGCGGGCGCCCAGCCATCCACCAGCCTCTCGGCTAGGATGCTGGTCCACACTTTCGTGTGGTTGTCGTACTCCGTCATCGCAACGGCATGCGAGCCGTTGTTGTCGGTTAGGTAGAAGTACTTATATGCGCTGTCGGTCGCCTTGTCTGGGTGAGGGCTTACGTGGTAGTTTTGGACCACAGTCGGGAGCGTCCAATTCCACGTGTATCGCCCGAACGCAGTGCTCGCCGCTACGCACAACACGAATACGGAGAGCACGGAGGTCCTTGTGTTTCTCACTTTCGTTCCTTTCTGTCTTGACTGCATATTCACTGTCATTTCTTTCGATTGACTGATACTTACAACGCTGCTAGTGTCTACTTGCAATAATGTTAGATATATGGTAGTATCTTGGGTGAAA
>CAZQZR010000273.1:0-2925 GCA_964597845.1 uncultured bacterium
TCGGGCAAGTCGTCGCTCGCGTTCGACACCATCTACGCCGAAGGCCAGCGCCGGTACATCGAGTCGCTCTCTTCCTACGCCCGGCAGTTCCTCGGCATGCTGGAGAAACCGGACTGCGACCAGATTACCGGCCTCTCGCCTGCCATTGCCATCGAGCAGCGCACCTCGGCCCGCAACCCGCGCTCCACGGTCGGCACGGTCACGGAAATCTACGATTACCTCCGGCTCTTGTTCGCCCGAATCGGCAAGCCGTACTGCCCGAAGTGCGGCAAGCCGATTTCGTCCCAGACCACCGACCAGATTGTCGACGTACTCCTCGCCCTGCCCGAAGGCACCAACCTCATCGTCCTCGCTCCGCTGATACGCAGCCGCAAGGGCGAATACAAGGAACTGCTGGTCAAGGCCAAGCGTCGGGGCTACATCCGCGTCCGGGTCGACCGGAAGTTGTATGAGATTGACGAGGTGCCGGACCTCGAACGCTACAAGAAGCATGACATCGAGGTCGTGGTTGACCGGTTGCCGGTCAAACCCGATTCGAGGAAGCGTCTGGCAGACTCGGTGGAACTCGCACTCAAAGAAGGCAACGGCCTCTGCATCGTCGCAACAGACAGGAACGCGAAAGAAGAACCGCCAAGGTCGCCAAGAACGCCAAGGGGAACAGATGGTTCGAGCACTGGACCACTAGACCACTCGACCACTAGGGCACTTCCTGGGTCGGACCTCGTCTTCTCCGCCGCCCTGGCCTGCCCGGAGTGCGGGCTCAGCCTCGGTGAGATCTCGCCGCGCCTCTTCTCGTTCAACGCGCCGCAGGGCGCGTGCCCGACCTGCCACGGGCTCGGCACGAAGATGGAAATCGACCCGGACCGCGTCATCGCCGACCCCGAACTCTCGATCCTCGACGGCGCGCTGGCTCCATGGGGTGAGGCGCGCGAGCGCGGACAATGGTTCTTAGGCCCGTTGCGCGCGCTCGCCCGTCGCCACAAGTTCCGGCTCGATACGCCATGGCGCGGTCTCCCGTCCGCAATCCGGCGCCTGATTCTCTACGGCTCCGACGAGGAACTCAAGGTGAAGTACACGTGGGACGACAACGAAATTCACTTCGACCGGAAGTTCGAGGGGCTGGTTCCGAACCTGCTGCGCCTGCACCACGAGACCGACTCCGACTACCGCCGCGACTGGATTGAAGGGTTCATGACCCTGCTCCCCTGCCCGGACTGCGACGGCCGACGCCTCAAACCCGAGGCGCTCGCGGTGCGCATCGGCGACCTGAACATCGCCGACTTAAGCGGCTTCTCCATTCGTCGCTGCCACGACTACTTCATGCGCGAGTTGAAGCTCTCCGGCCGCGACGAGGAGGTCTCGCGCGAGATCGTGAAGGAACTACGGAAGCGGCTGAGTTTCCTGACCGCGGTCGGCATCGACTACCTGACGCTCGACCGGACCGCCGAAACCCTCGGCGGCGGCGAAGCCCAGCGCGTCCGCCTCGCCACCCAAATCGGCTCCGGCCTCGTCGGCGTAGTCTACATCCTCGACGAGCCGTCCATCGGCCTGCACCAGCGGGACAACCGGAAGTTGCTGGGGACCCTCACCCGGCTGCGCGACCTCGGCAACACGGTCATCGTGGTCGAGCACGACGAAGAGACGATACTCGAAGCCGACCACGTCATCGACCTTGGGCCTGGAGCGGGAGACGCGGGAGGCAGGATCATTGCCCAGGGCACGCCCGCAGACATCAAGCGTAACCCCGAATCGCTCACCGGCGCCTATCTATCCGGCCGCAGCAGCATCGCGACGCCGCCGGAGCGCCGCGAGCCCCGGGCCGGCTGGCTCACGGTACACGGCTGCAAGGAGAACAACCTCAAGAACGCGGACATCGCGGTGCCGCTAGGCCTGTTCGTGACCGTAACCGGCGTCTCCGGCTCGGGCAAGAGCACATTCGTATCCGACATCCTCTACCGGGCGCTGGCCCGCCACTTCTACGATTCAAGAGAGAAGCCCGGCGCGCACGACCGCATCACCGGCGTCGAGCGGATTGACAAGGTGATAAACATCGACCAGTCCCCCATCGGCCGCACCCCGCGCTCCAATGCGGCAACCTACACGGGCGCGTTCGGGCCGATTCGCGAGCTGTTCGCAATGACCAAGGACGCGCGGGTGCGCGGGTACAAGCCGGGCCGGTTCTCGTTCAACGTCAAGGGTGGCCGGTGCGAGGCGTGCGCCGGGGACGGCATCATCAAGGTCGAGATGCACTTCCTGCCCGACGTCTACGTCACCTGCGACGTCTGCAAGGGCAAGCGCTACAACCGCGAGACCCTTGAGGTGAAGTACAAAATGAAGAGCATCAGCGACGTGCTCGGCATGTCGGTCGATGAAGGGACCGACTTCTTTGCCAACGTGCCGTCCGTCGCGCGCAAGCTCAGACTCCTGAAGGAAGTCGGCCTGGGCTACGTTAAGCTGGGCCAGCCCGCGCCGACCCTTTCCGGCGGCGAGGCCCAACGCATCAAGCTCGCACGCGAGCTGTCAAAGATCGCCACGGGCAGGACGCTCTACCTGCTGGATGAACCCACGACCGGGCTCCACTTCGAGGACGTCCGGCTGCTCTTGGGCGTGCTCGACCGCCTGGTCGCGCGCGGCAACACCGTGCTCGTCATCGAGCACAATCTCGAAGTCATCAAATGTGCGGACTGGGTGATTGACCTTGGGCCGGAAGGTGGCGACGAGGGCGGACGGGTTGTCGCGGCTGGAGCGCCCGAACAGATTGCCGCGTGCGAGTCCTCGCACACCGGCGAATACCTGAAGCCGCTGCTTAGACGCTAGACGCGACAGGAAAGCCCGAAGTCGCAAGTTCGGAATCTGACTCTGTGCGATGGGTCATTCGAGCTTGATTCGTCATTCGGGCTTCGTGCTTCGGACTTGAGGTCGAGC
>CAZQZR010000274.1:0-2915 GCA_964597845.1 uncultured bacterium
TGAGCGATGCGTCGAGCACGACCACGACGCGCGGCGTGAGCATGCCGGCGTGAGAGCGAATCGGCTTGTCGGACAACCGATTGAACGCGGCTACCGGCGCGCCCATGCGCTCCGGCCCGTACTCCGGGAACGCCTGGATGTACATCCCGGTATCAAGCGCGGCCTCGCCGAACAGGAGCGCCGCCGTCTTCGCGCCCTGCCCGCCGCGCCCGTGCCAGCGGATTTCCAGCGGCTGGCCGCTCAGCATAATGCAGAATTCAGCCATCATGTCTCCAATCACGGAACCCCATCACCGGCCCCTGTGGCCGGCACGAGGCCTCCGTCATTCGTTAATCACCAATCGGAGTTCTTTCCTCTATTGTCGGTGCGGATTTAGATGGTAGCAGACTGCTGCCGAATGTCAACCCGACTAGCCGCGACCCCGAACTAACCCGCGAGGCCGGTGCCGGGTTCTGAGCAGCCCAGTTCGTACAGCCGGTCGCGGAACGCGACGTAGCGGACGAGCTCGCCCATCTCGAACACGATGTGCGGATGAATCAGGTAGTCCATTCCCGGCTTTACCTGCATCCCCTCGGGAACCGCAATCGCCGGCTCGGCATCAATCGTGAAGTTGGCAAGGAAGCCGTCGTCCGCCAGCCGCTCGTACGGGTAGTACTGGACGCAGAACTTCCGCTCCATATCGTGGTAGAGGAAGTCAATGTCGAGCATGGACTCGTACCCGCACTTCGGACATTGGAACACGTTCACGGTCCCGGCCAGGAGCAGTTCCTTGGCATCGGGGTCCTGCGTCACATTCATGGAACGCCAGACGGTAGTGGACGACTCCTCACCGCAGGCCGGGCATTTCGCTTCCACCGATTCCTTCACAGACATCGCTGGCCCCGAACTGAGTTAGCAGTTAGCAGGTAGCAGTTAGCAGGACATTGAGCCGGCGCGCCGCTCATCACTAGTGACTCCTGACTCTTAACTGCTAACTCCTCACTGCTGACTTTCTGCGGAAGCGCAGCTTCGCGGTCAGCACGCGGTCGGTGCTGAACAGCCGCGCCGCAACGAAGATGCAGGCGGTCGCGAACAGAGCCATATACCCAAAGCCGAAGAAAACCAGACCGTAGTTGCCGAAGAGTATCGCCTTGGGCATCAGGAAGGGATAGGAGAAAGGTATCGCGTACATCAGTATCTTGAGGGGCAGGGACGCCGCGTCGATGTTGAGGAAAATGCCGAGGAAGTAGGGAATCATCACGAGCATCATCAACGGTGTCACCGACACCTGCGCGCTCTTCGCGTCATCAGCGAATATCGCGAGCAGGGTCGCCAGCGACAGCCCGCACAGCACCGCCAGGAATAACCCCACCGCCAGCAGCACGTACGATTGAGGCCCGAGGCTCAACCCAAGTTGGGAGAGAGCGGGCGCGTCGGCCGCACCGGCCGGCGCGCTCATCTCTGAGCCCAGTGACCCGGTCCAGTAGACCATCGCCACCATGAAGATACCGGAGACCACCAGCGCCACCAAAGCCGCCCCGACCATCTTCCCGATGACGATGCTCGTCCGGTTTATCGGCACGGTCAGCAGAGTCTCAAGCGTCTTGTTCTCCTTCTCCTGCCCGATTGACGCGGCGATCATCTGGCTCGAGTAGATGAGAACCATCAGCAGCACGATGGGGATCATGAACGTCTGCGACATCACGAGCCCGCTAAGCACGTCGGCATTGCCCCTGGCTACCTTGTCCCTGACCACGACAAACTCCGAGGTCCGGAGCGGGTTCTGCAGGTTCTCCGGGCTGGCTCCGGGATAAGCCCGGGCAAGAAAGGCCTGCGCGAGGCGCTCATTCGCCTTGTCAAAGAGAGACTTGAGCTTGATGCTCTTCTCCATCTGTGTAATCGAGAAACCGCGGACGATGTTGTAGACCTGTATGTCCGCGGTCTCAAGCGCCTGTATTCGGTGCTCCAGGCTCTCCGGTATCACCACGATCCACGCGACACCGGCGGTCCGCGCCGTGGCCAGCAACTCGTCGAGGCTCCCCTCGGCCGGGATGATCGTCGTCTGTTCGCTTTCGAGTGCTTCCAGCACGCTCTGCGACAGGGCCGTCCGGTCATTGTCAGCGACGATGACGGTCTGGGGCTGTGACGACTTCGCCCTCTCGCCCCTGATTGCCCTGCCGATGAACACGAACACAATCATTATCGCGACAAACGGCGCGAGCATCTGCGGAGTCAGGAGCTCCCGCGCCTCCTTGACGATGATGTTGACGATTACGCGCATGGCGAGTTACCAGTTCCCAGTTTCCAGTTTCCAGTCACTGCCCGTCCTCACTGGTCACTGGTACCTGGACACTGGTCATTTGGATTTGGTCACTGGGCATTCGTTAGGAATTAGTAATTGGGAATTCGTCACTTTGCCCATCAACCTTGAGAAACACTTCTTCCAGATTCCGGCACCCGTGCTTCTGCTTCAGCTCCTCCGGCGTGCCGGTCTCGATTATCTCACCCTGCCTGATCAGCGCCACTCGGTCGGACAGGAACTCGACCTCGAGCATGTTGTGCGACGAGAGCAGCACGGTCGTGCCCTGCCGCGCGTACTCCCGCACACGGTTCCTGATTCCCATCGAATTCGAGACGTCCAAGCCCGAGGTCGGCTCATCGAGAATTGCGAACCTCGGCTTGGTCATCAGGGCACGGGCCAGCAGGAGCTTCCGCGCCATGCCTTTGGAATAGGTCTTGACCCGATTCCGGATGCGCTCGCCCAGGTCGGCGAGTTCCATCCCCTGCTCGACCATTGCGTCCCGGTCGCGATTGTCCTGCGTGTAGAATGTGGCCATGAACCGCAGGTAGTCGAGGCCGGAGAGATTCTTGTACGCGCCGGCGTCCTCGGGCAGGTAGCTTATCAGGCGCCGCGCATCGCCCGGCTTCTCCGCCAC
>CAZQZR010000275.1:0-2906 GCA_964597845.1 uncultured bacterium
AGGCCGTTGACCACGAAATCCAGCCCATTCTGCAACTCAATGTCGGGTTTAGGGCTGCAACAAGTCCTTGACAAAGGTCTCAATTGGCGGTTATACTGCTAGTTAGCGTAACCGGGCCCGGGTTCGCCCCTCTCCTGTTTTCCGGGCTATTCGGTCCCGGCAAGGCTTGGTCGCGAGGACACTACCGGGGCAACGCCGGGGACGATAGCGCGCTGGCTTGTCCCAGAGGACTAGCATGTGACGAAGAGAGTGCGTCCGTATCGGGATTCTGTCCGCTTCGAATCTTCCGTGCCGGTCGCCGGTCGCGCTGACTGCGGTCGTGCAATCGGGACGCGGCCTTTCCCCCATACGGTCGTTGTCGGTTCCTTAACCCGTAGTTATCCTGCCGCCAAACCATTCTCAACTCCCGGCCGAGTGCCTTTGGTCGGGCCCAACCGTCCAAACATCCACCAGGAGGAGGAGTAGTGAAGAAAAGTGCTGTTGCTGCACTCGTGATGCTGTCGGTCGCGGTCGTCCTTGGGGCATCGTGGTCGGGCAGCTTTCGTTTTTCCCCTAATGCGGTTTCGGTAACCGCCTCGGTCCGCGACGGCGAGAGCTACGAGCTTGTTCAACCGGTAAAAGGCCAGGGCCAACCGGGGCTGGGCGTGCTCGTTTCAGCGAAGCCGGGCGAGCCGGCGCTGCCGCAGTGGCAATTCACGCTGGTGATTCCGCCGGGCATGCGGGTCGCCGGCGTCGACTGCAAAGCCACCGGCACGAAGGACATCGGGCGCGGTTTCCGGGTATTCCCGGGCCAGCCGCCGGTGCCGTTCACAATGACAACGTTGCCGCCCTTCGTTTCGCCGGACCCCGCAGTGTACGAATCGGACGCGGCCTGGCCGGGCAGTTTCGCCGAGGCCAGCCCGATCGGCATCAAGTCCGGGTTCCGACTGGCGACGATTACGCTCCATCCGCTTCAATACTATCCGGCCTCCGGCCGTCTCGCCATTGCGGGCAAGCTCGCGGTCACGGTACGGTACGAACCGGACCCGCAGGCGAAACCCGAATTCCTGACTGCGGGGCAACTGGCAAGCTTCAGCCCGGCGGTGCGCGCGCTGGTCTATAATCCGAAAGACGTCGGCCGCTACGCGCCGAGCCTGCGCTCAACCGACTTCGGCGACATCGACTACGTCATTATCACCTCGGCCGCGCTCGAGAGCGACTTCCAGCCGCTGGTTGACTGGCGGACGAAGAAGGGGTTTGCGACCGAAACCCGCACCGTTGCGTGGATCCAGTCGAACTACTCCGGCCGCGACACGCCGGAGAAGATCCGCAACTTCATCATCGATTACTACAGCAGCAAAGGTCTGCGCTGGGTACTCCTCGGCGGCGACAACGCCGTCGTGCCCTGCCGCCAAGCGCGGGCGGTCGTCAATTCCGATCCCGGCGACATCCCCTGCGACCTATATTACGGCGACATCCAGTGGTCGTGGGACGGCGACAACGACAACATCTTCGGCGAGGAAGACGACGACACGGTTGACCTCTACTACGACCTCTACGTCGGCCGGGCGTCGGTTGACAACTCGACCCAGGTCCAGACTTTCGTGAACAAGGTCCTGACCCACGAGCAGAACCCGCCGACCGGCTACCTGCAGCGGATGCTGATGGCCGACGCGCTGCTCTGGTCCGGGTACGACCACCAGCAGTCAAACGATTCGATTGCCGCCATCACGCCGTCCGGCTGGACCGACGTAACCATCCACGACCCCGGTTCGTCCAGTTCCGTGCGCGACTCCATCAATAACGGGTTCCAGTTCTGCCATTTCGTCGGCCACGGCAACGAGTTAGGTATCTATGACGGCTCGAACGCCTACTACAGCGTCACCTATGCCAACAGCCAGACCAACGGCGACAAAGTCAACCTGATGAACTCGATTGCCTGCTATTCCGGCAACTTCGAGTACTCGGACTGCGTCGCCGAGGCCGCGCACAACCGCGCCGGCGGCGGCAGCATCGGAGTGGTATTCTGCTCGCGCTACGGCTGGGGCACGCCGCCGTATATCGGACCGTCGGAGATTCTCGACGTCCGGTTCTACGACTTCTTCTTCAACCACGACACGATGCCGATCGGCATTACCGAAGCCCTGTCCAAAGAAGTCTATCGCGGCTACGCCCAGTCCGACCAGTGCTGGCGCTGGTGCTACTACGAGACCAACCTGCTCGGCGACCCGCTGCTGCTGATGTACAAGGACGTGCCCGGCCAACTCGACGCGGCCTTCGCCGACCCCATCGGCACCGGCAACCAGTCGTTCACCGTCACCGTGACCGCCTCAAGCAGCCCGGTGGCAAGCGCGCTCGTCTGCCTGCTGAAAGGCAGCGAAGTCTACGCACGCAACTACACTGACGGGTCCGGCCAGGTCACGTTCACCATCAATCCGTCAACCGCCGGCTACATGTACGTCACCGCGACCCGGGCCAACTACCTGCCGGCCGAAGACTCCGCTGAAGTCACCGTCGGCACCGCGCATGACGTCGGCGTCCAGCGCATCGTCGCGCCCGCCGGCACGGTTGACTCCGGCGCGGTCATCACCCCGCAGGCCTGGGTCGGGAACTACGGCAACGTGGCCGCGACGTTCCCGGTAACGATGCACATCGGCTCGGGCTACACCAACAACCAGAACGTCGCGAGCCTCGCGCCCGGCGACTCGGTGCTGGTGGACTTCAGCGACTGGACCGCAAGCCCGCGCGGCACGCAGGCCGTGCGCTGCTCGACCGCTCTCACCGATGACCAGTACGCCGACAACGACACCCTGTCCGGCTCGGTTACGGTCCGGGTGGTTGACGTCGGCGTGACCCGGATACTCGCGCCGAGCGGCACGGTCGACTCGGGCACGATGACCACCCCGCAGGCACGCGTCAAGAACTTC
>CAZQZR010000276.1:0-2853 GCA_964597845.1 uncultured bacterium
CTGTCAGCTAACCGGTTGAGATACGCTCAGATGCAGAGCTTTCGATTCTTCTGCGGCATCCGGCCTTGGGATTTGGAGTTTGGTGCTTCCCGACTTGGGCGGGCCTTACGGCTTCGGCTCGACGATGTCGAAGACCTCGGTGCGAACCGCGGCAAGGACTGTGGGATTTAAGCCGCGGGAAGCCCACTTTTCGAGAAGGACCTGAGCGGCCATGGCGGCGCTTTCACCCGAAATCTCCTGCTGGCGAGTCATCTTCCAGAGCTGGCGCCCGAAGTTCAGATAGGGCACGTACAGGCTCGTGTGTACGCCCTGCGCGTTCAACGTGGTCTTCACCTGCCCTTCCATTGAGCAAAGCGCAACCATCGCGTCCGCGTACCGGCGCTGCATATCCGCATGCCGAGCGTCCAAGACCTGCTTGGTCCGCTCCGGCGTGGCCTTCAGATTCCAGGCCTCGATTCTCTTCGTCGGGTCTGACATCATTTACCTCCTGACGGTCGCTGCTAACTTGCCGAAATATCCTATCTTATTGCATTAGACTACTGAATCCAATTCGGGATTCGACCCATGGCTGTAAGGGTGAATCCAATATTCACCCCCACAGTCACCCCTGGATTCACCCCCTGGACGACCCCCTGGACGGCCTCCTAAGTGAATTCTAGGGTGACTATAAAGGTGAATCTTGGGGTGAATATCAGGGTGAATATAGGTGTAAGTAATGGATTCACTTAGAGATACGGCCCAAGGGTCAATCTAAGATTGAGTCCTATGGTGAAATCAAGGGTGATTATTAGGGTGAATTATGGAGTCAGGGTTGAATTCAGCCTCAGGGTCAAGGCAAGAGTGAGTCTTGGGGTGAATATCGGGTTGAACTCAGGGGTGAACTTGGGAGTGAATTGTGGAGTCCTTGGTCAAATCGAGATGCCAGGAAGCGCCGGCGGGGTGTTCGCGTCAGATTGTGGTGCAGAAAGACGGTGGCGCTGAGCGACCTACGGTCGCACCGGCTGCGGCATCTTCGGCCGTTTGGTCAAAGCCGGTGTGACCGATGCAGGCGAAGAGTATTCGGGTCAGGGCGTGACTGTGGTTTGGCTGGAACCGCTTGTGCGCAGCGACAAAGCTGCCTTGATGGCATCTACGACGTCCGCACGGTCAGCATACGATAGGATTGTCGGATGGGGCGACTTGACCAGCCCCGTCACTCCGCCACCGTGCCAGCGCAGGTGCCAGAGTCGCTCAGTGCTGCTTTCCGTCAGGCAACAGCAGCTCTTGGCGAGCTGAACCAGTAGTTCCCATGCTGGCACGCCCAGGCATACGAGGGCGCGGGGTTTCAGGTCGTGCAGGAGTGCCATGGTCTTCGGCGCACAAAGGTCCGCAACGGCCTTGCTCTTGTCTACTGTCCATCCTGGGCTCTTGCAGTGCGCCATGTTCAGCAGGGCTACGTCGCCGATGTACTTGGAAAACCACATCGAGTCGATGTGTAGTCGAATCGGGATGCTGTTTTCCTGCGGGTTGCCTACGGCCGCCAAGATGTAGGCCGCACCGGTCGAGACTCTGTCCCGGGCGTACCCGATGTGCCGCTCAGTCTCATCACTGGCCGCCCGTTCGTTCGACCCCAGATGGAAGCCGGCGAAGTCCTCTTGGGACCCCAACACCGTCGCCCAATCGCCTCCCGGCTTGTTTCCGCTACGGTCCCACCAAGGACAGGAATCCAGTTCGTCCTGCGCGGCGGGCGTCTTGCCCCCGCCGGGGTTCACTGCAAGGAAGATGATGTCCTTGTTCAGCGGGTTCCCGCGAATTGGCTCCGGCACGAATGCCGAGTTGCCGGCAGCCAGCACCGCGCATGAGACCCCGGCATTCCATGCTTCGCAGCCGCTCCGCCTTTCCTTCGGTATCCAGAAGTGACCACACCAAGCAATCAACTCGTCGCGGGTCATCACGTGTCCTCTCTATCGCCGGAACCGCCGGCGAATGGCGAGAAGGAACAGGGTCAGGACTGTAATTCCGAGTACAGTCTGGGCGATGGAGATTACGGATGTGGCTCTGCCGGCAGGCCCGATGTCCTGGGAGTGGAACCAGCCGGGGACGAGGTTCGTGAACGCGAAGATGACCGCGTGAAAGAAGTCTACGAACGTGGCTCCAAACTGATGGAGATTGGGCAAGAACAGCCGGCGGGTCGGCTCGTCGCTCTGGAACCGGAAGCCGAAGAAGAGGTAGAACACGGCGGGAAGAAGAACGATTCCAATCAGAACCCAGAGCGCTCGTCCCGGCTGCTCGCCGTACATGCTGGTGAAACGGTAGAGCTCCAGCGCGAGGCGATACAGGAAACCCCGGACGCGTGCAGGCAGGACGCGCAGCTTCAGCATTCGTGCTCTTGTCCGCCGGGCCACTGCGGCGAAGAGCAGTGGCCTGAGGGCCGCACGTGACCATCGCCAGAACCGGAGGAGCCAGCGTCGCGGCCTGATAGAGGGCCGGGCCGGTGTCCACCACCATGGAGAGCGCACCCGTCGGAACTCCATCTCGGCGATGTAGTAGTCGCCGGCGTCGCCGTAATGCCCGTACTTCTCGTAGGAGAGTCTGATTTCGCGGGCGATGCGTTCCACGTCTTGCTTGGCCAGTGCCTCCCAGTCCTGCATCTGCTGCTCCCTACGCTGTTGCTTCTGTTCGTTGGTCTCATGTGGAGGCGCCGCGCGCACGGTGTGGAAGAACTCGGGCACGCGGGCAATTACCTCTTCGGGCAGACCTGTTGCCTCCTGCCAGCGCTCGACCGGGTTGAATGTGAGCTTTGCGTCAAAGATGAACTCCGGCTCCTCGCTATTCTGTGTGGGTAAGGTTGTTGACGGAGAGGTGTTCGGCGGC
>CAZQZR010000277.1:0-2821 GCA_964597845.1 uncultured bacterium
CGAATTCGCGCGCGCGCTCGAGCACGTTGGTGGTCATGGCGTTGTAGAGCAGGGCGAAAGCCATCGCCAGCGCGAAGACGAGGACGACGCCCATGAACACATTGAGCAGTCCCATCAACGAGGCCCAGTCCTGCTCCACCCGGGTTTTAAGCTGGACTGCGGTCGCGCCGGGAATGGAATAGAGCCGGCGTTTGATGTCGCGAGCCTTGGCAGAATCGGCCGTAAGGTAAATGCCGTTGAAGACCGACCCCGGCGCATCCAGCCAGGCCCGGACGTCGTCAAGCGGGACGTAGCCGACCGAAGCCATCAGCTCGTCAACCAATCCTCCGACTGCCAGCCGGCGGCTTCCGAACGGCGTCTGCAGGTCGAGCGAGTCCCCGATCCTGAGGCCGAGCTTGCCGGCAATCGCCGGGGTGAGGACGATATGGCCACTCGACAGTTCGACCGGCCGGCCCGAATGGGTGATAAGCGCGTGCAGTTTCTGGCCGGGTTCCAGCGCGCTGAGCAGGATATCCCGGGTGCGGCCATCGCGCTCGAGTCGAGCCGGAAGCTGAAGGAACGGCGTGACCGCGGTAACGCCGGGCCAGGCTCGGACCGAGTCGAGCACCGCCTCAGACTGCGGAGTCGAGAACAGTGCGCTGACGTCCCAGCGTTCCACCTGGTGGAAGTTGCGGGCCATCATCCGCTGCATCGCGCTGATCATGCCCAAGCCGACCAGCACGAGAACGTAAGCGAGGACGATTCCCATGCCGGTCGAGAGCGACCGCCACCTCACCCGGAGCACGCTCCGCAGCGGCAGCCGCAGCCAGAGCGGCGGGCGCAGGAACCGTTCCAGCGCCGAGCGGTGTCCGCGAACCAGCGACTCGGAAGGGTTAAGCTGCATCGCCCGCGCCGGGTCGAGACGCGCCGAGGCGCGCGCCGGGCCAACACCGGCCAGGACCGCGACCAAGAGACTTGCGACCACGCCGACCGCGACCAGGTCGAGGTACAGGTGGGTTGTGACCAGCGGGATGCCAAGCTCGCCAGCATAGGCGGTCGTGATCGCCCGGTTGAGGGGAATGCCGCCGGCCGCTCCGACAATCGAACCGAGCACGGCAATCGCCAGCGCCATCAGCAGGTAGTGGACGACGATGGTCCGGTTCCGGTACCCGAGCGCCTTCATGAGCCCGATTTGCGGCCGCTGGCCGCGCACGAGCCGGCCGAGCATCACGTATAGCGCGAAGGCGGCGACTACGAGTATCAATCCCGGCATCAGATCGGCCAGTTCCTTGTAGCCCTCGAGGTCCAGCCGGAGGCCGGCCACCGAGGGCAGGTCCGCCTGCAGCGTAGTCTGGACGATGTTCCAGCGGGAGAGACGCTCCTGCAGCGCGCGGACCGTAGAATCGCGGTTCGCGCCGGGCGCGAGGATGACGCCGACGTCGTTGACCGAACCGGAACGTCCGGCAATTCGGCCCAACTCGTCGTCCGCGAGAAACAGCACCGCGAACGTCCGGGCCGAGGGCACGATTTCCTGCCGGCTCGGGCTGACAATGAGGTATTCCGGGCTGGCGACGACGCCGACGACCTTCAGCGGGACCCGCCGTCCATTCAGAACCGGTGTCACGCTGTCGCCCGGTCCTAAGTGCCAGGCGCGGGCGAAATGGGACTCGAGCAGCACCACGGCCGAGTCGCCCGGCTCGAAGTAGCGACCGGAAAGCACCAGCACGTCGTTGACGGCCGGGTGGTGCCCTTTGGGCAGGCCGATGAGCCGTGAGCGGATGACCTCGTCTTCGGCTCCGGTCCGGCCGGACAAGTCAAGTCCGGCGTCAACGACCAGACGCCCGGTCAGCGCCGCAACGCCCGGTGTGGCAACGACAGACTGAAGCGCGCTGTCAGGAGCATTATCGAGCGCGAACTCCACGTCGGCAAGACGAAGCTGGTCATAGGTGCGGCGATAGGAGCGGCCGAGGTCGCGGTAGGCGCCGGCCATGGCGATCAGGCTCGCGACCGCGAGGGCGACGATAGTCGCGAGAGCTATGGTCTGACCGAGGGCGGCCCGCAGGTCGCGCACCATCTTGCGCAGCAAAATGTGGTTGCTCATGGCACTACCAGGACAACTCGGCGACGGGCCGCGGCTGCGCGTTGCGCTCGTCCTGCGTGACCGCGCCGTTGTGCAGCCGGACCACGCGGTCGGCGGCCGGCGCAATCGCTGTATTGTGAGTCACGAGCAGGACGGTCGTCGACTGCTGTCGGTTCAGTTGGCGGATGACCTCAAGCACGTTCCGTCCGGTCTCGACATCGAGGTTGCCGGTCGGCTCGTCACACAAGAGCAGCGGCGGCTGGTTGGCCAGTGCCCGGGCGATGGCGACACGCTGCTGCTCGCCGCCCGAAAGCTGGGATGGGAAATGGTCGGCGCGGTCCGCGAGCCCGACAAGGTCCAGTAACTCGCCGGCTCGCCGTTCGGCCTCGCGCGCACCACGGGTCAGCGCCAGGGCGAACTCGACATTCTCCGACGCGGTCAGGGTGGGAATCAGGTTGAAGAACTGAAATACGAACCCGGCCGTGTCTCGCCGGAACTCAGTCAACCGGGCATCTTTCATCGCGGCGACGTCCTCGCCGGCAACGACTATGCGCCCGGCAGTAGGCCGGTCAAGGCCTCCGACGAGGTTGAGCGTGGTGGTCTTGCCGCAGCCCGACGGCCCGAGCAGCACAACGAACTCACCTCGCGCCACCTCAAGGTCGAGGCCACGCAGCGCCCGAACGGTCACCTCGCCCATCCGGTACTCCTTGGTGACCGACTCCAGACGTACCAGTATCTCACCTGTCATCTGCGACCTCCTTC
>CAZQZR010000278.1:0-2752 GCA_964597845.1 uncultured bacterium
TTGTGTCGCCGCAAGGCTGCGCGTTACCCGGGCACCGGGAAACCCGCGGGATGCAAGCCGGCCCGCGTTCCAAACGTCATTCACAGATCCGGCCAGGGCCACGCCCAGCAGACAGGCCACTATTGCGAGAGCTATTGTTCTCATTGTATTCCTCCTGTTACAGGTCCATCCCCACTTGTCCTGAAGCTCGTTCTGTCCTGTTCATCTCAGCTACTCACGAATGATGTAGATGCCGGCGTCGCCGGATGCCGTGTAGACGTAGCCATTGCCGCCAAGGCAGATGCGACGGGTGAATCCTGAAAGGTCCGGCCACATCTCTTCGGCGAAAGAAACCTCTCCCGGTTTGTTGATGATCTTGTAGACCGTCACAGCAGATGAATCCGCAGCGTAGATGGACACCTCCTGCACTCCGTCGGTCGCCGCCGAAGCATAGGTGACGAAGCCGCCACCTGCTGCGTCCAGTCTGACTGTGTCAGGGGTCGGCGAGTAGTAGATGACCATTCCCAAGTCGGCTTGCGAGATAATGCAGTACCCGCCAGTCGAAATGGTCACTCCTTCAGCCAGGTTGTGCCTGCCCAATTGCAGGGTATCGAGGGCAAACGAGTCGCCGGGTAGGATGTTGAACACGCGTACGCCCCAGTCGCGCAATGACACGAACAGCCGCGAGTCACGCCGGGCGAGCCCGGTCGGCTCGCCGGTCATGGGGATGTACTTTACTGGTTCGGGCGAAGTGAGGTCGAATACGGTCACGCCGTCAACAGTGGCGACATACAGGCGAGAGGAGTCAGCAACCAGGCTCGCTACGACCTGGCTCGTGCCGCCGCCATATTGCCACGTCCGGTCACCAGTAGGGAGGTTGTAGACAACGACGCCGGAATCGGTGCCGACGTACGCGGCTGCGCCCTTGGCGATGACGCACCGGCATTCGCGGCCGAGGTTCGTGTGCCACAGCTCGCGCGGCGACTTGGGTTTGGTTATGTCGAGAGCGAGCAGGCTACTGTCGCCTGCTGCTACCAACAACGTGTCGTTACGGGCGAACACGTCTATCGCACTCGAGCTTGTCTGAAACTGCGTCGTTGTCCGTGGATTGAAGACGTCGCAGCCGACGGCCAACAACGCGAGCAATGCGAAGGCAAGGTATCTCGGTTTCATCTGAGTTGCTCCCTTCTGAGCAATCTGAACCTGCTATTTCCCAAGCGCGAAGCGGACGCCGATTTCGGCGTTGACCAGTCCGATTACCTCGAACATCATGAAATCCGGCTGGTACGTACGGTCCGGGAATATCATGACGCCTTCCCAGTACGTATCCCGCGAATAGCATTGTGTCTCGGCGAACAGGTCAATCCTGTTGGTCAGCTTGTACTTCACGCCAAGCCCGCCGCGCCAGTGCGTCTCGGAATCGTGATAGAGGTCGCGCACCAGGGCTGACTGCATGTAGCCGGTTGCCCGGACGCCGACCCAGGCGTAGGGTTTGACCCGCCACTGCGTCGGGGGTTCGGCCATCACGTCCAGTCCGAGCATCGGGAACAACCGGAACGCTGCCCCGCCGGACGTGAAGAAGTCCATCTGCGCCAGGTCGAGCCTGCCGGTAAGGACTCCCAACACCGGTCCATACGACGCTTCGACTGCCGGCCCAATCGAGGACTTGTTGTACATTTCGCGCAGGATAACCCCGATTGTATCCTCCCACGCCATATAGGATTCGCCAAAATCGTGTATTGTGAGTTTCGTTCCGATGCGTAACGTCGGTCCGGCCAGAGCGACGCCGGCCAGAAGCAGACAGATTGCTGCGGTCCTTGCTGCGGTCACTGATACCTCCGATCAGGACTTAGCGGACTCGCCTGAACCGCGGGATGGTTCCTGGTTCTTAGTTTATGGTTTCCGGTTCTGTGAACTGAGAACCTGCAACCAGAAACCAAGAACCATCGGTTCCCGGCAATCCGGGTGCGGTCAGGGCAGGACGGTGATTGTCTTAAGGGTAGTACTCCCGTCGGGCTGGAGTGCGATGATGCTGAACTTACCCGGCTCTGTGGGTCTGGCCCCAATCTTCATGTCGATATAGGTGGCGCCTAATGGAGCCGCTTCACCGTTGCTGGTATCACGAGACCATGCCTGTACCGTGACCTGCGCGTCAGTGCAACTGACCTCAAAGCGGTCGAGCACGTAGCCACTGTCGGGACCCAGCATGGCGGTGACAATGGCACTGAACGAGGAATCGGCGACGACCGTGTCAGGAACTGCTATGGATGTGATTCTGGCAACCTGTACAGTTCGGTCGCGGAACAGGCTGCAGCCGGCGACCAAGAGTACCGCAGCCAGCAGAAGGGCTCGGGCGACGTACCTCATCTCGCGGTGATTCTAGGCAGCGGAAATATCCTGTCAAGATTTACTTCGGTTCGGCACATCCGATCTGCCGGACTCGCGGGCGGGGATGTCAAATCGGCGGGCGGTTGGTCGTCGTCGGGCGGCGGGGGTCGTCCAGAACGGGTTTGTAACGGGTCTCAGCCTCGACCTGAGTCTCGACCTCGCTGAGGTCCTGCTTCATCTTCCACAGGTAGTTGTCCGGCAGCATGACGGGGTGCCAGCGGTTGGTCTTTGGCATGAGGCCATTATGCGGATTCGGGCGGGCGTGTCAAATGCGCGGGCGGGCACGGGCCATTCGCAACTGCCGATTCCCGACTGGCGGTTTGGGCAGAAGCTCCGGGGAAGAGTTCGGGGAAGCATCGGGGGAAGAACCGGGGGAAGGATTGGG
>CAZQZR010000279.1:0-2710 GCA_964597845.1 uncultured bacterium
AGATGGGCTGCAACCGCATTGTCACCACGGTGAAGATTGACGACCGCCGCGACAAGTTCGGCACCATGGATGCCAAGGTTGCCGCCATCGGCGATAACCTCTAGCTGAAGTCAGCCGTATGCAGTCGGGGCGCGGAATCCCGCGCCCCGATTCTCTTTGACCTGACGTCTGCCCTGCCGCTAAGCGAAAGCAGACCGGCGAACCTGCAGGTTCCCTGCGGTTCAGTCCGGGGCCTGCTCGGCCTCGCTCACCGCGTACTGCTGGGCTAGTCGGAGCTGCATGGCGCGCAGCCGCGACGCGATGGTCTGGGCCACCATCCGCATCATCACATGCCCGAGCCGCGGGTCCTCGTTGAATGCCTCGTTCAGCCTGGCCACGTCGAACTCAAGATAGGTGCTGTTCGCCATCGCCCTGCTGCCCGCGGTGTAATGAGGATTGCCGACCAGGCCCGAGTATGCGAACATGTGGCCCGGGCCGATGGAGGTCACCATGTAGGTCTTCTTCGTCACGCCGAAGTCGAGTCCCAGAACGACGCCCAGCCGCCCGCTGACGAGAATGTAGAACTTCATTGCGGGCTCGCCCTGCACGTCGATCATGCTCCCGGCCTTCACTTCGCCGACCTTCGCGATTCCCGCCACGAGGTCGACGTCGGCGTCGGGAAGCTGTGCGAATTCCGGTATGGTCTTCAGGAACGCCTTAACGTCCATCAATGTCTCCGTTTCGGTTAGTGTGCTTCGCAGCTAGGGTAACAACGCTGTCGCGCGGTGTCAAGCCGGCCGGTATCTTGACCCGGGCCCGGTCCCGTATATCATCTGTGTACCATGACTCGCCTGATCTGGGTCATTCTCTTTGCCGTGCTGGTCGGCGCGCTCGTCCTCTTCTCGCTCAAGAGCATGCAGACCGGCACCAGGCTCAGCCAACGGCTGGGCGAGATTGAGCAGGCGCGCGAGACCCTGTCGGGCATGTTCCCGGACAGCCGGTTCCGCGTCCAGTTCTCGGCTCCGAAGCCGGGCATCCGCAATCTAGTAATCACCATCCAGCCCGGGCATGCCGACTCCGGCGCCATCACCCAGATGGTCGAATCCGCCGAATCGGTTGCCCGCCGCAAGGTTGACCTCACCGGTTACGACTCGCTGGTCGTGGCTGTCTTCGACAGCGTCTATCGGACCGTGCCCGCCCGATAGCGGGCCATCCTCCGCGCCCGCGCCTACGACAGTTGTTCCGGAGTTCTAGAGGCGGTCGTTCAGGGAAATCTCGAGGACGCGGTTGAGATGAGTTTCGGCCCGGTTGCCCAGGACGTCGCGCAGACCAAGTACTATCCGGACTTTCTCGGCGAACGTCCAGCCGATACCGAAATTGAGGAACCCGCGCTTCAGCGTAGTCGAGTCGTTGAACGCCGGGTCGTACTCCGCAATCAGCTCGACGTCTCCGGGCAGCAACGCATTGAGCGCGGCAAAAGCATCCAGCCCGTTCCAGTAGTTGATCCCGAGCTGGCAGTGCGTGCGGATTGCGTCTACCGTCTTGCCAACGCACAGGTACCCGCCCTTCTCCCGCACCTGGTACTGCTGCTGGATACACTCGTCGTACCCCTGGCTCTCGAATCCGAGCACGGCGTTCGGGACGTAGCCCTGCTCCTGCAGGATTGCCAGCCGCGCCTGGAACTCGGGGCGGTAGCGGTCATAGAACTGGGGCTTCTGGGAACCGATGATGTAGTCACCACCGTACGACATCCCGAGGGTCACCCGGTCGAACAGCCCGAGGCCAAATCGCATCATGATGCCGCCGTCGCCCCAGAGCCGGGCGCTGACGTAATACTCGGCATGGGCGAGGGAAATCGGGACCGGCTGGTCGATGTTGTACAGGATGGCCGAGGCGGGCAGCGCCGCCGCAAGAACCAGAATGACGATTCTCATCTGCGCTCAGAATAGGACAATCGGTGCCCACTGTCAAGCCGTGAGCGGTTCGGGGAACTGCCGACTGCCGATTGCCGATTGCGCACCGTCAGTCGCCAATTGCTTGACGCCCCTCTGTCAGGCTGCTACACTGGCTCCGGCAATGAAGAAACTCACCCCCTATCTGATGGTTGTGGCGCTGGCGTGCGCGCTGGTTATCTCGCTCTGGACCAACTGGACCACGCGCGGCCGGCACCGCCCGATTGCGGGAATGGTCCTACCGGCATCCGCCGGTGACGCCGTGTCGACCTCCCGTATGAACGCCATCGTACTTGCCGCCCGCAAGGTCAGCCCGGCGGTGGTGTCGGTCGTCGTCACCCAGACCCAGGTCGTCACTTACGACCCTTTCGGCGGACTCGGACTAGACGACTTCTTCCGGGACTTCTCCCCCCGTCGTTCCTATCGTCAACAAGTCAAGTCGATGGGCTCCGGCGTCATCATATCAAGCGACGGCGACGTCATCACGAACGCCCACGTCGTGCTCAACGCGACGCAAATCAAGGTAACGCTGCCGGACAACCGCGAACTGGACGCCGAAATCGAAGGCATTGATGAGGTCCGGGACCTGGCCCTGCTCAAGCTGAAAGCAAAGGACCTGCCCGCGGTGACCATGGGCAATTCCGATGACGTCATGATTGGCGAGTGGTCTATCGCCATCGGCAACCCGTTCGGGTTCATGCTTGAGGACGCGCAGCCGACCGTCACCGTCGGTGTGGTTTCGGCGCTGCACCGCGACATCAAGTCGAACACCGGCGACC
>CAZQZR010000280.1:0-2692 GCA_964597845.1 uncultured bacterium
CATGATTGCCGGCAAGCTCGACTTCAGCTTACCCACATGAAACAGCGAGGAACCCAACAACGTCATGCCGAGCCGCAAGACGCCGAAGCCGGAGGCCGGAAAGGCGAAGCCCCCGAAGTACATGGCCTTTCTGAGCTACACACACAAGGACAACAGCACCGACCGCGACTGGATCAGGAAGGCCGGACAGCAGCTTGAGGAAGAAGTCGGGTCGCTGGTCGGCAACGATTTCCCGATATTCATTGATGCGTTCGACACGCCGGCAGGTCAGTGGCTGCCCAACCATGACGAGGTTCTGGACTCCGCAGCGTTCCTGATACCTTTCGTAACTCCCCGCTTCCTCAGGAGCAAGGCCTGCCGCCACGAGGTCGACCGGTTCGACGGTCGTGACCCAAAGGGTATCATTGTTCCAGTGTTCTACATCGGCTGCAGTCCTGAGGACGACGAGGATAAGCGAATCTGGGAACTGCTTTACAGCTACCAGGGCGCTCAGTGGGCTGAGTTGCGCAAGAGGTGCTGCTCTGTTGACTCAACGGAGACGACACTGGCGCTCAGGGAATTAGCCGACCTCATCAAGGATGCGTGCCGAACTCTCAAGACCACGCCGAAGCCTGTCAGGCGCGTGCACTTTGAGCACGTACTCACGTCCACGACGGCGGTCAAAGGGGCCACGGCTCAAGTGCAGCCTGTGGAAGAGGCCCGAAGAGACGGCAGAGCGTCCGGCCTGCAGTTCCTGCGCGTGAATGGGCGGGGCTACGAGGAATACCGGAGCCCGGTTGATGGCGCGGAGATGGTGAAGATACCCGCGGGCAAGTTCATGATGGGTTCAACCGAGGAGGACCGGGAGAAGCCGGTGCACGAGGTTACTCTGAGCGACTACTGCATTGACAAGTATCCGGTGACGAATGGGCAGTACCGGAAGTTCTGCGACGCGACCGGCCGCGACTATCCGCCGGACCCAAGTTTCTCGGGCATGCCCGACTACTTCACGAAGAACGCCGACTATCCGGTCGTGAACGTGTCGTGGGAAGATGCGCAGGCGTACTGTGAATGGGCGGGCAAGCGGCTTCCGACCGAAGCGGAATGGGAGAAGGCGGCGCGCGGGCAGGACGGAAGGAAGTATCCTTGGGGCAACGCGGGACCGGATGGATCGCAGTGCAACTACGCAGACAAGCGGTCAGGGTTCGACTGGGCAAACCAGAGCGTGGACGACGGGTACGCTCAGACTTCGCCCGTGAAACAGTATCCGGCCGGTGCGTCGCCCTATGGCGTGATGGACATGGCTGGGAACGTCTGGGAATGGTGCAACGACTGGTATTCGGCTGATTACTACAAGAGGAGCCCGGCCGAGGGCCTTCGAGGCCCGGATTTCGGCTCGTGCCGGGTTCTGCGCGGCGGGTCCTGGAGCGATCTTCCTGTGGTCATGCGCTGCGCGTATCGGTACTGGGACGTGCCGTCGTACCGGTACGGCAGCATCGGGTTTCGTTGTGCCGTCGATGTGTAGATTAACATCGCGGACGACCGGAAACTGAGTGGCCTGTCCTGAGCGATGAGGCGCAGGCAGTCCGTCAACTACCGCAGCGCCAAGGTACGTCGCGAGGTCTTGGTTCGGCAGCGCAGGGGGATATGGACGCCGGACCAGATAGAGAGCCTTGCCCGGCACTTCCGGCTCAAGCGCGGGATAAAGCTGTTGGACGCGGGCTGCGGGTTCGGATACGCAATGCGGACGTGGGGGCGGTTCTGCCTGCCCGGCGGCGTGCTGACCGGTCTGGATCGCGATAGGAAGTTGCTGGCTCAGGCAGCTCGCTTCTGCAAGAAGGGGGGCCTGGGTAAGGCAGTACGCTTCGTCTGTTCGGACATCTACAAGATGCCGTTCCCGGACAACGCCTTCGACGTGAGTATCGCCCACGTCGTTCTCATTCACCTTGCCGAGCCGGAAAGGGTGCTGGACGAGCTAATCCGCGTGACTCGGCGGGGCGGCTGCATCGCGCTGTTCGAGCCGGCGCGGAGCGGCGGCTCGAACACGGGTTGGGACAGTTGTCATGATCCCACAATTCAGGAGCAGTTGCTCGATATCGAAGTCGAGATGCGCATGAAGAACGGCCGTGTGAAGCTCGGGTTCGGGGACTTCGGTGTCGGGCTGCGTCTTCCGGCATGGATGGAGGCACGCGGGCTCGAGCGCGTCGACGTACGCGCCAACGAGCGGGTGTACTGGATAGCCCCGCCCTACCGATCGGCAGGCCAGCAGACCGACTACCGGAACGTGAAGGAGCGTTTTAAGGACCGGGCTCGCCGGGGCCCGGTCAGGAAGATTACGCTCGACCAGATGCGGGCCGGCGGCCTGTCACGAGCCAAGTTCGATGCGAGCCGGCGCCGAGGCCGCGTCGCCCTGCGGGCGTTCCGCAAGGCGATGGCCGACGGCACCGCAGCGTCCGCCGGGTCCAGTCCGTTCTGGTGCATATGGGGATTCAAGCCCTGATTGCTCATGCGGTGACCGCGGGCTGTTGCCTGTGTGCGGCTGCCGGGGTTGGCTTGACTCTCGTTCATTCGCGGCTAGACTTCGACAGCTTATGAAGGTGATGAATCTTATCCTGATTGGGCCACCCGGCAGCGGCAAAGGTACACAGGCCGAACTGCTGCGGGAGAAGAATGGCTTCGTCCACTATTCGACCGGCGAGGTGTTCCGCGACCA
>CAZQZR010000281.1:0-2675 GCA_964597845.1 uncultured bacterium
AACCGACGGGCGGCAACTTGCGCCAGGCAGCGCAAGCCTGTAGAATGGCGCGATGAAATGGACAATCGTAGGCGGTGTTCTTGCCGGCTGCGCTTTGCTCCTCGCGGCTGTCGGCTGCGGGGCTGCGTGCAAGTGCTGCCGGACGACAACGGACGCGCCGGCAGCCGCGCCGGAGCGAGTGGAAATCGACGGCTGCGAGTACACGCTGACCGCCAACGCGTGGCGAGACTTCCAGCCGGTTGCGCCACCGAATGGTCAGCCGCTCGCCGTCGCCGTGTGGGTAAACGTGACAGGGTCTCTTTCTTCGATGCCACAAGGTGCCTTCATAGACCGTGTCTGGGTACTGAATGGCAAGGAGCAGTGGTCGGCAGAGCCCGAGCGACCCAGTGAGAGAGGACTGACCATGAGCCTTTCAGCAGTGATCCGGGGCGGGCCGAAATGGGGTCCGGGCATTGCTGTTGACGTGGTTGTGCGGCTGAAGCAGGGAAAGCAGACGTGGTTCGTGCGGGCCGCGGGCGTCCCAATCAAGCGCACCGACTAGGAGGACGTCAGCTTGCAGATTGCGAGGCGCTGGGAGCGCTCTTCCAGCCACAATGGTATCGGGTCGTCGCTTCCGCGCCTGACCGCCCCTAGAACCGACATAGCCCTCGTTTGTCACCCCGAGCGAACCCGTTCGACAGGCTCAGGGCAGGCTCCGTGAGGCGAGGGGTCTCTCAGGCGAGATTCCTCGACTCCGGCGAGGACGCCTTCGCTCGGAATGACAACACCCATCGGATGAAACTAACCATCCTATTCGGCCACGCGTACTCGCACGCATTTGAGGCTCAATGTCGGATTCAGGGACCGCCGGACTCCTTGACCCTTTGACCCCTTGCCTGTAGATTACCCTGATGGCGCACCGCATCGCGGTCTGTAACCAGAAAGGCGGGGTCGGCAAGACCACGACCTCGGTCAATCTGGCCGCTGCCCTGGCCCTGAGAGGCGGACGGGCGCTGCTGGTGGACATGGACCCGCAGGCGCACGCCACGCTCGGGCTGGGAGTGGATCGGTTCACGCTCCAGGTTTCGGTCTATGAGGCGATGGTAGAGGCACAGCGGGTCGATGACGCGATTCTTAAGGACCGGGCGGAGAACCTGGACCTGCTGCCGGCGTCGGTCAGCCTGGCCGGCGGCGAGGTGGAGTTGATTGATGCCGAGGAGCGCGAGTTCCGGCTGAACAAGGCGCTCTCGCTGGTCGCTCCGAGGTATCAGTACATCGTGATTGACTGCCCGCCGTCGCTCGGGCTGCTGACGCTGAACTGCCTTGTCGCCGTGCAGGGCGTGCTGATTCCGGTCCAGGCCGAATACCTGGCAATGGAAGGCATGTCGCGGCTGCTCGACATAATGAATCTGGTCCGGCAGGGCCTGAATATGGCACTGGCGATTGAGGGCGTGCTCATCACGATGTACTCTTCGCGCCTCAGCCTGGCCCAGCAGGTGGCCCAAGAGGTGCGGGGGTTCTTCAAGGAGCAGGTATTCGACACGGTGATTCCGCGCAGCGTCCGGCTGGCGGAGGCGCCGAGTTTCGGCAAGACGATATTCGGCTATGACGGTCACTCGGCCGGGGCTCAGGCGTATCTCGCACTGGCCGATGAGGTGCTGACGAGACACAGACGTGGAGAGGAAAGTACAAAGTGACAAGTCATAATGACAAAGTAAGGGTGAAAGGACAAAGTAACAAGGACGAAACCGGATTCCGGACTTTGTCATTTCTCCTTTCCACTTTCTCCTTTCCTCGAAGGAGGTTTTATGCGTAAGGCTCTGGGCAAGGGCATCCGGGCGATAATCCCGGAAGAGACCCAGGCCGCGATGGCCGCCGAGGCGCGGCCCATCCGGATTGACAACATCAGGCCCAACCCGTTCCAGCCCCGGACAAAGGTCGATGAGAACTTAGGCGAGATGGTCGCCTCGATAAAAGAGCATGGCGTGCTGCAGCCCATCGTGGTGCGGCGCCGGCGCGACGGTTATGAAGTGGTGATGGGCGAGCGCCGGTTGCGGGCGTCGAAGCTCGCCGGCCTTGAGCAGATTCCCGCGGTCGTTCGTTCGGTTGACGACCGCGACATGCTGGAGCTGGCGTTGATTGAGAACCTGCAGCGCCAGAACCTGAACCCGATTGACGAAGCGATGGGCTTCAAGCGGCTGAGCGAGGAGTTCAGCCAGACCCATGAGGTTATCGCCCAGCGGGTGGGCAGGGATCGCTCGAGTGTTACCAATGCGCTTCGGCTGCTCACGCTGCCGTTCAAGGTGCGCGATGCACTTGCTGCCGGGCAGATTACCGCCGGCCACGCCCGGGCACTGCTGATGAGCGAGAGCCGCAGGGTGCAGGTTGAGGTCTGCGAACGGATAGTCAAGGAAGGGCTGTCGGTCCGGCACGTCGAGAAGCTTTGCGGCCAGCCGAAAGCGAAGGAGCCGTTCAAGCCGGCGCCGGGAAAGGACATTCACATCCGTGAGGTCGAGGAGAAGCTGACCGGCTACCTCGGCACCAAGGTTGTCATAAATCCAGGCAAGGCCGGAGCCGGAGAGATAGTCGTGCGCTACTTCTCGGCGCAGGACCTGGAGCGGGTGGTTGAGAAGATGAGAGGGCGGGCGTGAGGCCGCAAGCCGCAACGAGCAAAGGAAATGAACCACGGATGGACA
>CAZQZR010000282.1:0-2638 GCA_964597845.1 uncultured bacterium
CCACAGCCAACGAGGACCGCGGCTGCTACTAACACAACCAGTCCCAGAGCAACATACTTCATGATTTCTCCTGTTCTACACTTTCGGATTCTGTCTTCTGATCCATTTCCTCAATCCCGGCCTGTCATTCCGAGGGAGTCAGACGAGTCGAGGAATCTCTCAGGAGAGACCCTTCGACTCGCTCTGCTCGCTCAGGGTGACGGGCAAACGACTCTTCGCTTACTATTCTTCCGTCCGAAATCTCGATCTTCTTGTCTGCCTCCAGCGCCAGCTCCGGGTCGTGCGTGGCCATAATTATGCCCAGCCCTTCCCGCGCCAACTCCTGGAAGATCTCCAATACCGCGCCGCGCGACTTCTTTTCCAGCCGGCCGGTCGGCTCGTCGGCAAGCAGTATCCGTGGCCGGTTCACGAGGGCGCGCGCGATGGCGACACGCTGCATATCCCCGCCGTCAAGCTGCTTCGGCAACGCCCGGCGGGACTTGCTCAAGCCCACCCGCTCAATCAGCTCGCTGACTCGCTGTTCGTCATGCTTGCGGGCGAAGATGAGCGGCAGCCGGATGTTCTCCTCGACCGTCAGCGTCGGAATCAGATAGAAGAGCTGGAATATGAACCCGATGTGGTCGCGCCGGAACCCAACCAGTTCCTGCTCCTTGAGTCCCGTGACCTCGGTGCCGGCAATCTTCAGGCTTCCCTTTGACGGCCGGTCCAGGCAGCCAATTTGGTTCAGCAGCGTGGTCTTGCCCGACCCGCTCCGACCGACAATCGAGACCATTTCGCCCGGCGCGAGAGTCAGGTTCAGACCGGCCAGCGCGTGAATCGTCTCGCTGCCCCGATGGTAGCTCCGCCACAGGTCGGTCGCACTGAGAAGTGTCCCAGTGGTCCAGTGGTCCAGTGGTCCAGTGAGAGACCCGGTTTCCGCCACTCGACCACTTGACCACTTGATCACTTGACCACTCCGTCTTCCAGTCTGATAACCCGCGTAAACCGAGATTCCAGGCTCAGGTCATGTGTTGCCACAATGACCGTCAGCCCGGAATCCCGGTTCAAGGCCATAAGGAGGTTAAAGATGCCGTCGCGGGTTGCAGTATCAAGGTTGCCGGTGGGTTCGTCGGCCAACAATAGTCTCGGGCTGTTCACGAGCGCGCGGGCCACGGCCACACGCTGCATTTCGCCGCCGGAAAGTTCTGAAGGCTTGTGGGTCATGCGCTTACCGAGCCCGACCAAGTTCAGTAGTTCCTCCGCCCTCTTGCGGCTTGGGACACGATCCGAAATCGCCGAGCCGATTTCGGTCATGTCCCTCGCCTTGCCCCACATGGTCGGCAGAAGAACATTCTCAGTCGCGGTCAAGGTCGGCATCAGGTAGAACTCCTGGAACACGAATCCGATGTTCTTGCGCCGGAGCGCGTCGAAATGGACGCCGCGCAGGGCCGTGTCGTGTCCGAGCACGCTCAGACTGCCCTCGGTCGCCCGGTCCATCAGCCCGACGAGGTTGAGCAGCGTAGTCTTGCCCGCTCCCGAATGCCCGACAACGCCGACGAACTCGCCGCACAGAATGTCAAGGTCAATGCCCTTGAGCGCCTGTATCTTCTCTGCTCCGCGGCTGTACGTGCGGACCAACCCTTTGGCATTTACCGCCGGCTTGACGTCGCAGGTTGATGCAATTTCCATAATGCTCACTCCGCCTTTATCGCTTCGACCGGTTTCACGCTCGCGGCGCGGAACGCGGGATAGAACCCCGCGACGAGCCCGAGCACGAGCGACAGGACGACGCACATCGCCATGGTCGGAAGCGAGAACCCGATGAGCGAGCCCTTGGGCGCATACGGAATCATGCCCCGGATTAGCGCTTCGACCAGGCGCGAGGAGACGAGCGCGATGAACACGCCGGCCACGCCGCCCAGCACGGTCGTCAATATCGTTTCGGCCCAGACCAGCTTGAACACGTCGCCTCGCGACCCGCCCATCGCCTTCATCATGCCGATTTCTCTTGTCCGCTCGAACACCGCCATCAGCACCGTGTTTAGAACGCCGACACCGCCAAGGATGACCGCAATCAGGATGATGGCGGAGACGAACACCTTGGTGCTGGCCATCAGCGCGCCGATGGTACCGAGCAACTCGGACAGCGGGAAGACGTTCATGTCCACTTCGTCGGCCTTGAGTGAAGCGACCAACGCGTCGGTCTGGTCAACGTGCTTCGCCTTGATGAGAATCAGGACGAGCTTGCCTTCAAGCCCGGAGATCTTCTGCAGCGTCTTGCGCGGCAGGAATACGAAACCGTCGTCCTGGGTGTTGGTGCGGTTGAGCACGCCGACAACGTGCAGCCGGACGTTCTTTTCCGGGACGGTCCAGAAGTCACCGGGCTTCAGCCCGGCTTCTTGCGCCGAGGTCGAGCCCATGATGACGCTCGAGTCCGAATCAAACCAGTGGCCGTTGATGTGCCAGGCCGGCCGGAGCTTCATATAGTCTTCGTCAATGCCGAGCAGGATAACGTTCTTGTTGCCCGGGGCAAAGACCGCGTCCATGATCACGCCCGCGGCTTCAGCCACGCCCGGATTCGCCTTCACCTTGGGAAGCAGGCTCTCGTCCATGTAGCGCGGCCACTTGCCGCCGTGGAGCGCAATCGTCGCGGCCTCGT
>CAZQZR010000283.1:0-2566 GCA_964597845.1 uncultured bacterium
TGCGCTCCAGCATCAGCTTGCGGTCTTCAGCGGTGTGGGGAGTGAAACGCATCCTGGGAAAGTACTAAGAACAAAGTAGAAATGACAAATGCCGGATTCCCGACTTTGTCATTGCCACTTGCCACTTTGTCATTTCCTCGGTTAGTGGTGCGCCGACCTGCCGGCCAGTTCCGCGTAAGCGGTGGCGTCGAGCAGGCCTGCGAGTTCGGTCGGGTCGGAGACCTTTATCTTCGCCATCCAACCTTCGCCGTACGGGTCCTTGTTCACATTCGCGGGCGAATCCTTCAGCGAGTCGTTGGCCGCGATGACCTGGCCGGAGACCGGCGAGTACAGGTCGGAGACCGCCTTCACGGCCTCAATCGTGCCAATCGGCTCATCGCGCTTGATGGTCTTGCCGACCGCGGTAATCTCCACGTAGACGATGTCCGACAATTCACCCTGGGCGAAGTCGGTAATGCCGAGGGTTGCGACGTCGCCTTCCAGCCTGAGCCATTCATGGGTCTTTGCGTATTTCAAATCGTCCGGGATGTTTGCCATCAATTCTCCTTACTTCCGGGAGCCAAGCTTGTAGAACGGCGGCTTCACGATTACCGCAGTCGCGCTGCGACCGCGGATGTCAATCTGTACTTCGGTGCCGGCCTTGGCGGACGCCCGCTTCACGTACCCGAGGGCGATTCCCTTGTTCAGCGAAGGGGAGAGCGTGCCGCTTGTCACCATGCCGACCGGCTGTCCCTGGGCAATAATCGGGTAATGGGGTCGGGCAATCGACCGGTCCTGCATCTCAAGACAGACCAGCCGGCGCGCGGGCTTCTCCGCCTCCACGCGCTTCAGCACGTCCGAACCGATGAACCCCTCCGGCTTGTCCAGCGCCACGACCCACCCCAGTCCGGCCTCAATCGGGTTCGTGGTCTTATCAATGTCGTTGCCATACAGCGCCATCTTCATTTCCATCCGCAGGGTGTCGCGCGCGCCCAGGCCGATCGGTTCGATGTCGAACTCCTTGCCGGCGGCGAATATCGCGTCCCAGACCTTGCCCGCAGCAGCGGCCGGAATGTAGACCTCAAACCCGTCCTCGCCCGTGTACCCGGTGCGCGAGACGAGCGCCTTCACGCCTGCCACCTCGCAGGACGCGGCCCAATAGAAGCCGATTGGGGAGAGCGGGATGGAACAGACTTTCTGCATCGTCGCCTCGGCCTTCGGGCCCTGGACCGCCAGTTGCGCGGTCGCATCGGTGACGTTGTCCATCTGGACGTCGCCGGACAGATGCTCGCGCAGCCAAGCCGTGTCCTTCTCGTTGTTCGCGCCGTTCACGACCAGCAGATAGTAGTCGGGGAGCCGGTAGACGACAAGGTCGTCGACAATACCGCCGTCCGGGTAGCAGAGCACCGAATACTGGGCCTGGTTGACCGCGAGCTTCGACGCATCGTTCGTGGTCACCCGGTTGATGAACGAAAGCGCGTCCTTGCCGCGGACTTCGATTCGGCCCATGTGGGAAACGTCGAACACGCCGACAGTTGTGCGCACGCGGAGGTGTTCAGGGATAATTCCGTGGAACTGGACCGGCAGGTCGTACCCGGCGAAATCGACCATTCTTCCGCCTGCCGCCAGATGCCGGTCATGGAACGGAGTCAGTTTAAGCATGGGCGGCTATCTTATCAGAAGCAGCATCAGAGTCAAGAACCGGAATCCGGGATGCGGGGTGAGACAGGGGTAGCTGCCAGGGTCCGGAGAGGATTATCCGCAGATTTCACAGATTACGCAGATTCTGGTTTGGGATTTGGGAATTCCCGCGCCCGGCGCGGGCGCAATCTGCAGATGAACCTCCGTTCGAACTCGTCCCTCGCAACCCGGCACTCGTAACTCTACTATCGGTAGAACCACCGCCAGTCGGCAAGCGGTGGCGTCTTCCGATACTGCCAACTGCAAACCGGGAATTGGGAACCTGTGCCCGCAGTGCGCGGCGGCTTGCGCTGACGGCAGGGGAGTCGTGCGGAGGCGGTCAGCCGACTACGTCAGGCGCGAGGGCGGCGGCAGGCGATATCCCGGCGGCGCGGGCGTCGTCGGTTTCGCGCCCAAGTGTTGCCGGACGGCGACTATGAGGTCGTCATAGGCCACGCCCCATTCGTCACGGTGGAAGTCGAGGTACGGCTGGGACGCGAGGAAGTCCGGTAACGTGCAGTCGTCAATTCTTGCCGGCAGCACCCGGACGCGTCGCCCGCCGAAACTTCTCATCACGACCGTTCTCAGCTCGTGCTGGACCCATCTCGACACGACTGAGACGGCAGAAATGACCGGGACGACGCAATCGACCGGTCGGGCTGCGTGCCCTATCCAACTAACGAGGAGCATGCCCGCCGACATGTCAACATCGTCAATCCACGGGGTGATTCGGTCCTGGCGCAGCGACGCGGTCAGCTTACTCGCAAACTCGTGGTCCGCGTAGTTGTACGGAATTACGATGTGAGGATGACCGGCGGGCTGGAGTGGATCCAAATGCTTCATGTTCGTTTCCCCTTTCGGGCAAAAGCGCTCGACCGCCCCGAAGGCCCTGGGGCTCTGCACCAGA
>CAZQZR010000284.1:0-2508 GCA_964597845.1 uncultured bacterium
AGGCTGCATCCCGGCCCGAACGACGTGAGCAAACTCGCCCCGGGCGTGTACTTCGTCAGGTCCGAGCCGTCGGCAGTCACCAAGGTCGTGATTCAGAGATAGCACGCAACTGCCCAACTCACTTCGTTCGCACCGTCCGCCGTGACGCGCTGATGAGCGTCGACCCGCTCTGTTGAGGTCCCGCACCGACGCACGGAAGGCTTCTCCCCTGCGTTCGGCTCACGGCTGACGGCGGCCGAGTTAGTCAGTTAGCAGATAGCAGATAGACAGAGACTGGTCGTTCGGACGGCGGGAGTTTCCAGTTACGAAACAAGAGAGACCCTCTCGTCTGACTCAGGGCGGCGCGGCGTCGGTTTGCAGTATCTGAGAGATTCCTCGACTCGTCGGACTCACTCGGAATGACATCACCATTGGCGTCCTAATCCTCCCTTCGCCATTTCCCCTTTCCACTTCGCCTCTTGGCGTTCTTGGCGTCCTCTTGGCGGTTCATCCTCTCCCCGACTGCCCGACAGCTTGAGGCTTGTGGCTTGGAGCTGCGCTACGGCCTGGGCTTGACCGTGAGAGTGACGGCGTTCGACCAAGCTATGCCCTGCCACATGTCGAACTTGCGGCCGTAGTCTTTGATGCCGCCGAGTTTGAGCCGGAACTGGAAGGTCGAGACGTCTTCCGGAATCCAGACCCTGATGTACCGGTTGACCGAGTAGCTCTGGTTCGGCTTGAGCCGGACCACGTCGCTTGAGTCCATCCACGTCGCTGTCAGTAGTCGGCCCGGCCACTCAATCTGCTCGCCGGTAGTCGGATGGATGTGGTAGAGCACCAGTTGTTCTTTCCAATCCCGCTTCATGAGCAGGTCGCGGTCGCTGGTATTGGTCGCGGTGATACTCAGGCTGAAGCTATCGCCGACCGAAAAGGTCTTGTGGTTGGGAGTGATGTGGACGGCAATGGGAGCGTCGTCGTAGACGCCGCGCCACGCGCCCAGGGCGAATAGTGAATAGTGAATTGTGAGTAGTGAAATCAGGAATGCTGCCGCCACTCGACCACTTGAGCACTTGACCACTTGAGTACTATCCTCAGTCCACATCGATGCTCTCGATGACCAATTCCTGTCCAGAGATGACCTCGCCGCCGGCATTGCAGTCACACATGCCCTCGAACGGGTTTTGGGGACTGTCCCCATTCGGGGACAGTCCCCTCGGGGATAGTCCCTCTGAGGACATTCCCCACTCTTTTCCGCACTTGGGGCAGCGGATGCGCAGCGGCACGGTCTTGAACTCAAGCTCGGCTTCGGCTGCCGCCGTGTCCTTCTTCATCAGGTCGAAGTAGAACCGGACGCAGTCCGGCACCACGCTACCGCCCTCACCCAGCAGCAGCCGGATTCGACTTATCTTCTTAGCGCCGTGGCTCTTGGTCTCGGCCAGGGCAAGGTCGAGCAGGGAGCGGGTGACAGCGAGTTCGTGCATGACGAGGGAAGTGACCTAGTGGTCTAGTGGTCATGTGGCCAAGTGAAGAAGCAGACGCTGGCACTGGACCACTGGACCACTGGAGCACTTGACCACTACGATATCTCTTTCAGCATCCTCGTTGCGACCGAGTCCGAGGGTGCGCGCTTGAGCCACTGCTGGAGCAGGCTTCGCGCATGGCTGGTGTCGTGCATGTCGTCGAGGTACAACCGGTACAGCGCCTGCAGCGCCTCCGGCCGGTTCGGGTCGCCGGCAATCGCCTTGAGGTATGCGGTCTCCGCCCGGTCAAACTCGCCCTTTCCCTGGTATGCATAGCCGCGTCGCAGCGACAGTTCCGGGTCCGTGAATCCCCGGCTCTCGATGGAATCAAGGTAGCCCAGCGCTTTGTCATACTGGCCGTTCAGCATGGCGAACACAGACGCGTGATACAGCAGCGGTATCTGGCGGTCCTCGTCGAGGTCGAAGCTCAATGCCTTCTCGAGCACTTCCAGCGCCTCGCGGTTCCGGTTCGCCTTCTGGTATTCGCTGGCCAGCGCCAGGTAGCTGGCCGCGTAGTTGATTAAGAGACCACGCGTGTTTTCGTCTTTCGGCACCTTGGGGTCAAGCATCGAGTTCATCACATAGACGTCGTACAGCAGGCGCCTTGTCTTCGCCGTGTCAACCTGGTTTGCTCCCAGCTCCGGCACGACGAGGTTGACCAGACCTTCGAGGCGCAGGTTCGGCTCGACGTCCTCGAGGTTGTCGCGGGAAACGGTCGTGGCGTAGTAGACCGGTGTGCGCGGATTGTAGCCTGCGGTGAACACCTTGGCCCGGAACTTCGCCGACGTGCAGCCATAGTCGTTGGGCCAGCTCAATTTGATGCCGGCGCTCGTTGCGACAATGTCGCGCATCATGATGTCCTTGAGCAGGAACGTCTGGTTGTTCTCGCCGACAAATCCCTGGGGCAGTTTGTCGATCTGCGCCTCGGTAAACGAAATCGGCGCGCCCCACTTCTTGAGCTGCTTGCAGTACCAGTTGGTGTTGAGCAACGACAGGTTCGCGACCGCCA
>CAZQZR010000285.1:0-2487 GCA_964597845.1 uncultured bacterium
GCCCAGAGACAGCTTCAGCGCGTAGTTCTCACAGACCCGTTCTGTGCGATCATGGTCTCGCTCTTTCATCGTACACCTCCATTTACCACGTTTGCTCCCGCAGCACCGCCTCGCCGACAAGCCAGAGCAAATGCCCCGAGAGTCCGCGTTTGAACCACTTCGCGACGACCCGCTTCGTCCGCTGCGAAAACGGGGACTGTACCGCGCCGAGTTCGACGCAGGCGCTCTGTGGGACTGTCCCCGGTTTTCGCGAACGCCGTTCCGCTCGCGCAAGCTCCCGTGCGAACGAAAGATACGCCGCCTTTCGAGAATCATCCGGCACCAGCTCATCCACAATCTCCCGCAAACGCTGCTCATGCGGGCGCTCGTGGCGCGGCGGGTGAGAATATCGTCTGCTCATATCATTGCTCTCGCATACTTGTTCGTAACGAAACGGCAAAAGGTGCAAGACTTCAGCACCCCCCGGCTCGTTCTCATCCGACCGGGGGACCCGTACTCCCCACCGTACTCCCTACCGTAATCCCCGCTGTACTCCTCACCGTACTCCTCACCGTAGTCCCCGCGGTGCTCCTTACTGTAATCCTCACTGTACTGCCCACTGTAGTCCTCACCGCAGTCCTCATCGTAATCCCAACCGTACTCCTCACCGTAGTCCTCACCGCACTCCTCACCGTAATCCTCACCGTAATCCTCGCCGTGCTCCTCACCGTAGTCCTCACCGTAATCCTCGCCGTACTCCTCACCGTGCTCCCCACCGCAGTCCTCGCTGTAGTCCCCACCGTAATCCACGCCGTGTCCGGAACCTTGCCCCCGGCACGACAACCCGCAATGTACGGCGCTGATAGGCTTGACTTCGGCCGGCCGTCGGCTATAAGTGTTGACACAATGAAAGCACTCGATTCCCGCGCCGGCCCCGGCCGGACCCTTGATTCCAGATACGTGAACCACGCGACCACGCTCCCGTACGGCCTCACAGTGTCGCAAGTGGCGGACGGCGTGCGCGAGACCTACCGCCTGTACGACGGCATCAATCGCTATCTGGTCAGCGCCGGGTTCCGGCCGTTGGAGGAACTCCTTCTCGGCAACTCGCTTTCCGGCCTCGTGTCTGAGTTCTTGGTCAAGAACATCGCGCGCGTTTCTACGACGCTGATTGCGAACAGGAAGGTCGGTGGCCACCCTGACCTGTTGCCCAAAGACAAGTATCCGTCTGGCTCTTCCCTGAAATGCCCGGACGGCGTCGAAGTCAAGGCGTCACAGCACAAAGGCGGCTGGCAGGGTCATAACCCCGAGGAATGTTGGCTGATGATTTTCCGCTACGCTGTCGGGGCGCAGACTGACGGCAGGGCATTGCCGCTCACGTTCTCCGAGGTCATGTGCGCCCAACTCCAGAAGAGCGACTGGTCCTTCTCCGGCCGGAAAGGAAGCTCGCGCCGGACCCCGACCGCGTCCATCACCAAGACCGGCGTCGAGAAGCTACGCACGGGTTTCCTGTATCGAATTCCGGGTGTTGGGGTCGGACGCCACCTGACCATCCTGGTCGGCCCGGCTGGTGCCCGCGACTCAGACTAGTGCAGTAGGAACAGGCTGGACTGACTGTTCGTGACCGGCCTGTGGGACTCGCTTCCGTTCAACGAGAGCCGGGCCAGCTTCGGTATGGCCGCAACTGCGACGCGGTAGAACTCAGGGTCCATCTCGATACCAATACTCCGGTAGCCGACCGCACATGCCGCGGCAATGGTCGAGCCCGCGCCCATGAATGGGTCAAGTACGATGCCACTACCGAGCGGCAGGGCCGCCCGCACAATCTGACGCATGAAGGCCTGAGGCTTCAGCGACGGGTGCGGCGCGATTGCCCGCTCACCGTTCCGCGTCGGTGCGCTCTTGATAACATCGGTGAATGGCTGGTCGGCCGAGACGCGCCGCAGCCCGCCCGTCTGCCACTTCCTGAGGTTGTCCTGGACCCGGCCCTCGCATGGCTTGCGGAACAGACCCCACGGCTCCCAGGCTGAACGCGGCATTACCGTCACACCGGAGAACTCTTGATGCGCATTCTTGGGACGGTCTCCGCCGCGCAGAGTCTGCACCAGCCTGATGATTTCACCCCGCTTCTCGAACCCGGCGTCAAGCATCGGAGTGTAGACGAGTTGCGACACGAGCGGATTGGTGGCGACGAACACGTGGCCGCCCGGGACGAGCACCTTGAATACCAGCCGCGCCCACTTGGCGAAGAAGTCAACCAGCGCCTGCTGGTCCTGGTCGGTCAGGACGGTAAACCGGGGCAACGGGGCACGGGTGCAGCCGTCAAACGACGGTGGTATCCGCCAGACCCCGCCGCGCCCGGCTCGCAGCTTGGCCTTCTCCGGCTCGGTGTATTCCCGCAGTCCGTACGGCGGGTCGGTGACGACCGCATGAATGCTGCTCTCCTGCCGCTTGGCCAGCCACTCCAAGCAGTCCCCCAGCACGGTCTCATACTGGCGAAGGGACATG
>CAZQZR010000286.1:0-2446 GCA_964597845.1 uncultured bacterium
GAACGGAGTTCGATTATAGTCCGAACCGGACAGGGTGCAAGTGATTCGTTGCCCCAGACCGGGCGTTGACAGGTGAGACCGCTTAGGTACTATTACCGGCCGAGTATTTCTAACTGATGATTAAGCTTGCGAACTTGATACGGCCGGAGTTGGCGTTCGACGTGCCGGCGGTTGCCGGTCCGCGCGAGCTGTTTGAGTTCATCGCGGACCGGCTGGTTGAACAGGGAATTACCACGCACGCGGTCGACCTGGTTGACCAGTTCCTGACTCGCGAGAAACAGGGCTCGACCGGGGTCGGCCACGGCGTCGCCGTGCCACACGCGACCCACGAGTCGGTCGACCGCATCGTTATCGTCGTCGTACGACTGAAGGTGCCGCTCGACTGGGACTCGGTCGACTCAGAACCGGTGCGGCTGGTCGTGGCCATCATCGCGCCGCCCGGGGACCGCGAGTTGTACCTCGAAGTCCTTGCCGAAATCGCCCGCTCGCTCGATCAGCCGGAAACGCGCGACCGCGCCCTGCAGGCCAGGGACTCAGCTCACGCTGCCGCAATCATTGCCAACCCGCCGCACGAGGGCTTCTTCATGCGCAACCGCCGGCTGTTCGTCTTCCTCGGAACGGTCGCGGCCGTCTTCGTCGCCAGTCGATTCGCCCTCGCTGCGGTCCGCCTGCCGGCGGGCAGCATATACGAGCAGCTCGGCTATCTCAAGTTCAACGAGCCGTTCTGGGTGTCCCGGCAGAACCTGACCCTGACGCTTTTCCTCGCGATGGTACTCGGTACGCTGCTCTTCTGGCGGTTCCGGGTGGCGATTGCCGCCGCCAGCCTCGGCGTCCTGCTGATTACCGGGGTGATGGACATCGAAACGACCGTGAAGTTCATGTCCATTCCGACCATCCTGTTCATCATGTCGATGATGGTCATCGTCAAGTGGCTGGAGAACATCGGAGTGTTCCGGTTCATCGTGGTCAAGGCGATTGAGCGGGTGCGGGGCATCCGCTGGCTGCTGCTTCTCCTCCTGATGGGCCTTTCGGTCATCCTGGGCGGGTTTGCGGGCGAGGTCTCGGCCATCATGGTCACGTTTGGGCTGGCACTCGAGGTGTCGCGCCGGACCAAAACACCGCTCGTCCCGTTTCTGCTTAGCCTGGTCTTTGCCACCAACGTGGGTAGCGCGCTGACCCTCGTGGGCAACCCAATCGGCGTCTATATCGCCTTTGCCGGCAAGCTCAACTTCGAAGATTTCCTGCGCTGGGCTACGCCGGTGTCGGCCGTGACCGCGGTCGTGGTCGCCGGCCTCTGTCTGCTCATCTACCGCCGCCACTTCTTCGGCCCGCGCTTCAACCTCGACGTGCGGGACCTGGAACGGGCGGTGGCTGAAGTCGATCCGCGCCGACTCCGCACCGGCATCATCACGTTCATTGTCGTCGTGTTCCTGATTGCGATTCACCGCCGGGTCGAGGTCGCTCTGCACCTCGGGGAGGGCACCGCGCTCGTGGCCGAGGCGCTGATGGTCGTCGGATTCATCGTTTTCCACGAACAGGAACGGGGACGGCTGCTGGTCGAGCGCGGGATTGACTGGTGGACATTGCTCTTCTTCATGTTCCTGTTCGCCAACGCGGCCTGCCTCGAGTACACCGGCGTCACGCACAAGCTTGGCTTCCTGATACTGCGCGCGGCCGAGGGGATTGCCGGCGGCGCCACCGGGTCGGCGAGCGTCACCGCGGCGGCGACCGGGCTGGTGCTCGTGTTCAGCGGCGTGCTCTCCGGCTTCGTGGACAACCTGCCGGTGGTGGCCGCCTTGGTCCCGGTGGTCAAGAACCTGGCATTGGTCGGACTGCCGCACGCCTCGATACTGTGGTGGGCGCTGCTGCTCGGCGGCTGTTTCGGCGGCAATCTGACTGTCATCGGCTCGACCGCCAACCTTGTCGCCATCGGGGCGTTCGAGCGCGTCACGGGCAAGTCGGTGCGTTTCCGGGACTGGATCGGCGTCGGCGCGATAATCACTTTCGTTTCGCTGGCAATCGCCGCAGCGGCACTGCTGGTCCAGTTGCCGCTCGCGCCGTAGCCGGAGGACATGATGTTCCAGAGAATTCTCTACATTGTCAGCGAGAAACCGGAGGACAAGTACCTGGTGATCGAGTTGGCGAAGAGGCACGGCAGCGCCGTGTTGTTGACCGCGCTCATCAGCGCCGAGGACCCGGAGAAAGAGCGTACCGAAGGCACGACCCATCGCCGGGTCCTGCTTGAGGACCGGGAGCGCAAGTCCTGGCAGTATCTTTACCGGTTGGAAGAGGAGTTCAAGGCTGCCGGTATCAAGTCCTCGGTTATGTCCCAGGATGGCTCGGTCGCCGACATCGAGACGCTTGCCCACAACACACGCAGCGACCTGATTGTCCTCGGCGCGAGCAGTCTCGCCAACTCGAACTACCGGTTGCCGGACGAATTCAT
>CAZQZR010000287.1:0-2443 GCA_964597845.1 uncultured bacterium
TGACCGAGAGCATGGGCTTCACCCGCGCCGGCCGGTTCTCCTGGTTCGGGACCCGGTGACGGTCAGCCGGTTCCGCCCGGCTTGGTGGTCTCGGATGAAGACCTCGGCAGATCCCGTCGATTCCGGTCCGGGGTCATCCGCGCAATCTGGATAGTCTGTCGGTTACCGGCTTCGGGCCGGGGTCGTGAACCGGCTCAGCTGATGCCGTTGGCCGATACTTCCTTCAGCGCCCGCAGCTCGTTGACGACCTGAACCGCCTCGCTGATGTTGGCCGCCCGGAGCAGCATACTGCCCTTGTGCTCCTTTCCGTCGGCCCTGGGCAGCGAGGTGAGGAACTCCTCAATCTCGTTCGGCGCCATCTTCAGAAACCCGGCCAGATGCTCCGGCCCGGTATTGACCACGACAATCACCTCTGCCGGCTTTGGGGAGGGCCAGCGGTCAGGGTCGACTGCGAGTGCGATAGTGGGCGTCGCTTCTTTCTGTGTGGCCGTGGCGATGTAGTACTCGAATCCCCTGCGCACAAGTCCTCCCAGGGCGTCAAGCTGGATCAGCCGGTTCAGTATCTCCTCCTGCTTGGGAGTGGCGAGCGGGACAGACTCCGTCGGCGCTGCCCGCTGCGGTGAAATCGAAGCCGTCGGTGTCGAGGCTTCATAGAATGACTGCTCCCGGCTCGGTGGCGGCTGTGACCGCGGCGGTGGCTGAGGACGGAATTGAGGTTCAGAGGGCCTGGGCTGGGGTCGAACCGGCTGTTGCTCAGGCGCGGCTCGCTCTTCAACCAACACCCGGGGCCAGACGACTTCGTCGCCGTCGCACGTCTGGCAACTGTACCCGAGCGCCTGTACGCGCAGGTTCATGTTCTTGAGATAGGCAAGCGTCTCCCGCAGCGCCGAATCGAGCTCGTTGGCAACGATGGTTATCGGGAACTGGCCATGGTTCAGGCTGCGCTCCAACCCGGCCCGGAACTTGTCGGCCGACCAGCCCTCGCCGACGCGGAGCGCAATCCAGTCGGTCAGCGACATCCCGAGAAACTCCTCGAACGGCCCGGCCAGCACCTCGTACTTCTGGTGCCAGCAACGGCCGCCCGCCGCCAGCAGTTCCCCGACTACCGGGGTCAGGCCTCCGCTCGCGCCCGTCTCGGGACAGACCGCAAGCTGCACCCCGCCTTCCTCGTCAACGACCACGAGCACGCGGTCTGACTGTGACTGCGGGGCGACCATCGCCGCCCGGGGCAGAGGCTGGTCTGTGGCCATGCCGAGAAACTCCGGCGCCTCAATCACCAGCCGCCGCGCGTCAATCGGACCGGTTTCGTTCGTACCGGTGAAGGCAAACCAGCGGTCGCCGAAGCGTTTGAAACGGGCGCAACAGGGAGTTAGTGGCATAGCTAGCGACTGCCCTGGTGCTGCTTCTGGCCCTTGCGCGGCTGGGGTTCATCCGGCGGCTTCGGCGGCGGCCGCTTCTCGGCCACCACGCCGGGCATCGAGCCATCCCGTACCGGCTTCGCGACCGGTGCCGGATCGGACGCGGCCGCCTGGCCAGGAGACGGCAGGTCTGCCCACGGCATCGGGGCTGCCGGGGTCGACGCGGGCTGTTGTGCCGAATCAGGTACGCCGAAGTTCGCGACCTGCGCCGTGCGGGGCGGTGGCGGCACGGCCTGCGGCACCGACTTGACATGCTCCGCAACCTCATTCGAACCAAGCTCGGGGATAACCAGCGCCTTCGGTACAACGACCTCGACCCCCCAGCTTTCGTACAGAAAGACGCCGATTGGCTTGAGGGCAATACCGTGGGATTTCAGGTGGACCATCGCCTCAATCGCATCTTTGTTCGCGCCGGCCAGCAGCAGTACGACCGGGAACCTGCCACGTTCCAGACTTTGCTTGAGTCCGGCGCGAAGGCCGGCCTCTGACCAGTCCTTGGTGGCCTGGCCGGAAAAGTGCTCGCCGAGACTTCGCCCGAGCCCGGACTCGACGGTCGCGATGAATTCCTCAAGCGGCATCCGCCAGAGCCGGCCGGACTGCGTCAGCAACTCCCGCACGACTGCGGTCAGAACCTCGCGCTGCGGTCGGGCCGGATACCCGACCAGGCAAATCCCGCCGGCATCATCGATTGCGGCAAGCACGTGCGCTTCGTTCTGCTCGGACAGCACGACCGCAGCCCGGCAGGGCACGCCGCCGTCCATACCGAGGAACTCCGGTACCTCACGCACCAGCGCGGCAAGGTCGAAAATTGTGTCGGCGGGGATGGGCAGAAGTACGTTCCAGCCGGACCGCTCCTGCTTCGACCGGAAGCAAAACGGGCCGCCCGGCTGGCCGGGATGCGGCGCTGAACCCGTGGGAGTCTCTGGACTCACCCTCCATGTTAGTCGAAGAGACATGAGGAGTCAAGCAAGCGCGTTGCCTCACCAGAAATCTATACGAAGCGGGGTCGTTGCCTCACGTAAGGA
>CAZQZR010000288.1:0-2400 GCA_964597845.1 uncultured bacterium
CAAGACCCGGCCGGTCTGGCGGAAGAAGGCGATGGCCAAACTCGACTCGTGGGCCGCTGAGCACGAACTCCCGCCCCAGCCGTTCACCAGAATGAAGCAGGCCGTCATCGCTCTGTTCGCCGAAATGGAACGCAGGGGCGAATTGGACTGACTCCGCCGCCCGCCGCGCCTCCCGCTTTATTGACAAGGCGCGGCAGAGGCCGATAATCTGGCGTAGCGGAAATGCTGTGAAGACGTCGAAGTCGTTCCGACCGACGAGCATAGCGAGGATAGTAGGAATCTCCTCTGAGAGACCCCTCCACTCCGGTCGGGGTGACAAAGGCAAGGGAGGAAATATGAAGAGTGCGGTTTTGTTCTTCGGAGTGTTGGTCTGTGTCGTGGCGCTTGCTTCCGCGCAGGGCTACATCGGCCGCGTGGACACCATCGGCGGCACAACGTATGACTGGTGGAGCAACAGCGGCGCGGTGAGGTTGCTCGTCAACTCACCGCAGTTCGGCATTCACGCAGCCTGGATGTATTCGACCGCGACCTCGGGCACCACGTTCGATGACCGGAAGGTGCGCTACAACTTCTACGACTACTCCACTCGGCAGTGGAACTGGATTGACCCGGACCACATGTGGGACGGCCAGAACGTGTTTGCCGAGCGTACGGGTTACGGCGTCATTGACGCCGACTCGGCCGGCAGGGTCAGTGTCGTCGCCAGCACGGCTTCAGGGCTGGTCTTGGCGCGGGACGAAATTCCGGGCGAGGGCCTCTTCGACTACTCGGATGGGCCCGCGGGCTACCACTGGCCGGCCATGGCGATAGGCGACGACGGGACGTATCACATCGCGATGTCGTCGGGGTCTGAGCTATCCTACACCCGCGTGGACACGTCGGGCAATTGGGACTCTGTTCGCACGTTGGCGTCGATCACCTTTCCCGCGTATGCGATTGCCGCGGGCAAAACAGCGCCGATCTGCGCGGCCTGGGTCGACACCGGGCACGTGTTCTATGTGCTGTCAGAGAATCGCGGAGACACTTGGAGCAGCAAGACCGAGCTTGACCCGCCGCCTGCGTTCGGAGGCGACACCGTCACAAGATTCAGCCCGTACGGATTGTTCGCGTTCTTTGACTCGCAGGGCAGGTTCCATCTTACGGCCGCCGTGTATCCGGAGGTGCACGATACGGCTTACTCCAACCCCGCAGAAATCTGGCACTGGTGTCCGGCGAATCAGCCGCGCTGGACCGAGATACACCGCGCCGGCTGCGACCCGGAACACCAACTGGCGGACGTCGGCTACAATGCCCTCTACGCGGACCGGCCGAGCATGGGCGAGGGCCACGACGGCCGGTTATACGTTGCGTGGGAGCAGTTCGACTCGTCGAACGTCGAGCCGCAGACGAATCTGCTCCGGTCTGGAATATGGGTTGCCAACTCGCCGGACAACGGCGGCTCGTGGACGCCCGGATTGCTGGTGACCGAGCGCAACACATCCTCGCACCGGTTCCCGTGTGTGATAGACCGGATGGTCTCTGGCGGCCCGTCCGAAGATACCATCTGCGTGCTGTATCTGATGGACAGCATCGCGGGGTTCTACGTGTCGCCTACTGGCTCGCCCGAGGGCCCAGCGACGCACAATCCGGTAATCTGTCAGTTCATTCCGAGCCCGCTGGTGGGAGCCACGGAAACGCCGAACGTCGAAGTACGAGCGACGAACGCGGCGGACATCGTCCGCAACGTCCTCTTCCTGCCGGTTTCTCTC
The DNA here is from genome assembly GCA_964597845.1 of uncultured bacterium. Classification (GTDB taxonomy): domain Bacteria; phylum Hydrothermota; class Tepidihabitantia; order Tepidihabitantales; family Tepidihabitantaceae; genus UBA2258. Next base: position 1,749 of record CAZQZR010000288.1, read on the forward strand.
TTCACCCTTCACTCTTCTCTCTTCGACATGACCGGTCGCCAAGTCATGGCGCTGCGCCCCGGCCCGAACGATGTGTCCGGCCTCAGTCCCGGCGTGTACTTTGTCCGTGAAGTCCAAGCGCAAGCTCAAGCCCAAGCCGTCCGCAAGGTTGTGCTGACTAGGTAGCCCGCCGGACGCACGCTCAGCTAGTGGCTGCCTGTGTTTGCGCAGGCAGCCGTTTCATTCCTGAGCTTGTGCTTGGGCTGGTTCTACTGTTGTGGATGTCCCACGAAGAGCGGGTAGAGGCGTCCGCAGGTCGCCTGGTCGACCGCGCTGAAGTGCGAGAACTGCGTTGAGTTGGCGGCGCGGCCCTGGGAGAGGGAGCGGAGCGTGGTAGTGCTGCCGTTCGACGATTCGGCATTGACAAGAAGCCGGAGGGGGGTATAATTCAGCCGAAGCTTAGGAGGCTTTAATACCAAACCAGCGTGATTGACACGCATCTGTAAGAACCGCAAGGCAGGCCTAGCGTGCTTGCCACACAACGTCCGTACAACCAAGACTCCGAAGGGAGGCCAGTAGTGGCCGAGTTTGTGCTTGTCCGACTCCGTTGCGCATAAGGCGCCGCACGAGCGGACAAGAAGGGACAGTCAGATGTTCGTAACAACGCTCGCTT
>CAZQZR010000289.1:0-2389 GCA_964597845.1 uncultured bacterium
GGAGCGGAGCTCCCGCTTTTCCGGAAAGGCAGCAGCTCGGCGCTGCCGCACTCCAAGGAAGCTTCGCTTCCGGGCCACGCCGGTCGTCTATTCGTATCTCGGTGGTTAATCGGCCCTACTTCTCCAAGTGGAATGTGTGGTCTTCGTCCGGGAACTTGCCGGAACGAACTTCCTCGGAGTATGCCGTCACCGCCTTGCGGATTTCCACCGCAAGCCCGGCATACTGCTTCACGAACTTGAGCGGCGGGGTATCGAACATCCCAAGCATGTCGTGCAGCACCAGCACCTGGCCGTCGCAATCCGGGCCCGCGCCGATGCCGATGGTCGGTATCGGAATCCCCTGCGTCACCCGCTTCGCGACCTCGGCCGGCACCTTCTCCAGCACGAGCGAGAAGCAGCCCGCGTCGACAAGCGCATGGGCGTCGGCGAGCAGCCGCTCCTGGTCCTCGGCCTTCCGCGCCTGCAACCGGTACCCGCCGAGCTTGTGGACCGACTGCGGGGTCAGGCCGAGGTGTCCCATCACCGGGATGCCGAACTCGACCAGCCGCTTGATGACCGGCAGGACCGGCCCGGCGCCCTCGACTTTGACCGCCTCGGCCCCGGCCTGCAGGAACCGGCCCGCGTTGGCCACGGCCTGTTCCATCGATACCTGGTAAGAAAGAAACGGCATGTCGGACACGAGGAGCGCCCGCTTCACGCCGGCCGCAACCGCGCGCGTGTGATAGACCATCTCGTCCATGCCGATCGTGAGGGTCGTGGGCATACCGTAGATGACATTGGCGGCCGAGTCGCCGACCAGTATCAGGTCAACCCCGGCCGCGTCGAGAATCAGCGCGCTCGGGTAGTCATAAGCGGTCAGGCTGACGATGCGCTCGCCCTTCGCTTTCTTGCGCACGATGCGGATTGTGGTCACCTTATCGGGCGGGGTTGAGCCGGTTGACATATCAGTCCTTCCGCGTCCGACTTGCTCTTCGGACTTTGGACTTTGTACTTCGGACTTCTGACTTCACGGTCAGCGCCCTTTGCCCCGCGGCGAGTAGAACCGGCGGCCAGTGGTCGTCTCCCCTATCGCGCGGAACAGGTCCTCGAAATCCTCGCGGCTGGCCACGAAGTCGAGCCGCTCAGTGTTGACGATAAGGACCGGCGCGGCGTCGTAGTGCATGAAGAAGTGGTTGTAGGCGTCGGCCAGTTCTTCAAGGTACTGCGGGTCAATGGCGGCCTCGAACTGCCTGGCCCGCTGCTTGATGCGGGACAGGAGCACGTCGACCCGCGCCTGCAGGTAGACCACGATGCTCGGCTTCGGTATCTCCTGCGCCACGAACGCGTAGATGCGGTCGTACAGCGCCAGCTCGTGCTCGGTGAGGTTCAGATGGGCGAAGATCCGGTCCTTGTCGAACAGGTAGTCGCACACGACGGTCTCGTGGAACAGCTCGGACTGGAGCAGGTCGCGCTGCTGCTTGTGGCGCGCGAGCAGGAAGAAAAGCTGCGTCTGGAACGCGTAGTTCCGCATGTCGCCGTAGAACTTGTCGAGGAACGGGTTCTCTTCAACCACTTCCGTGACCAGCTTCGCCTCGAGCCGCTCGGCGAGCCGCTCAGCCAGCGCGGACTTTCCCACGCCAATCGGCCCCTCGACGCAAATGTACCTCATGAGACGGGGACTGTCCCCGCACGGGGACTGTCCCCAAAGCCCTCCGTCACGCCCGAGCTGCCGATGTCGGCCAGCATTTCGGCAACGGTCCTGCCCAGCACCGGGTGGACCAGCGTCGGGGCCAGTTCGGCCAGTGGAACCAGCACGAACGCCCGCTGGTGCAGCCGTGGGTGCGGGATTTCGAGCCCGGGCCGGCTGATTACCTGCCGGTCATAAAGCAGGATGTCGATATCGATGGTCCGCGAGCCGGCGCGCCGGAGCGGGTCCCGGCCCAGCCCGCGCTCAATCTCCCGCGTCTGCCGGAGCACCTCATCGGGCGCCAGCGCGGTTTGGAGCCGGACCACGCCGTTCAGGAACGCGGGCGCGCCCGGCAGCCCGACCGCCGGGTTCTCGTACCAGCGTGACCGCGCCAGCGTGCCAAGGCACGCAAGCTGCACAACCGCACGTTCAAGCAGGTCTGCCCGGTCGCCGAGATTCGACCCGAGCCCCAGAAAGACTTCACTCATCAGCTAAGACTAGAGAACCCCTTTCGCCTGTCAAACGCTGCGTCAGGCCAGGGGACTGTCACACGGCAAGTGGAAAGTAGAAAATCCCAAGTCCGGACTTGACCATTTCCCCTTTCTCCTTGGCGGCGGACTGTCCCCAAGTCCGCGGCGTGCTACGCCTCCGCGTGCCTGACCTGCGTTGCCTGGCGACCGTACGGTGCCTGCACTACCTCGAACTGGACCTTCTCGCCGGGCT
>CAZQZR010000290.1:0-2354 GCA_964597845.1 uncultured bacterium
GGCTGAATGGCGCGCCGGCCACGCCTCGGGTCGCGCGCCGCGTCGTTTCAGCTCTACTAAAATGATAGTGCGGTCAACCCCGGCGGTCAAACTCCGCCCGTCCGGTCACCGGCCACGTGCGCCCCGCGCCCGATCCCGAAAACCGACATAGAACCGCCAAGGCCGCCAAGAACGCCAAGCGCACAAAGAACACGTCCTTCCATATCCTTCTTTGTGAGTGCTATAGGATTAAGCCTGTGCTGAAAGTGCTGAAAGTGCCGATTGACAAGAAGGCTGTCTCGCCTTCAAATGGTAGTGAATTAATGTCCGAAATGGTCTACCATCGAAAGGAGACAGCCATGACCGTCAACAGCCTAATGCAGAAACGCTCTGCAATCAAGCCCGACACACTCATCGTCGGGGTCGATCTCGCCAAGTTCCACCATGTCGCCCGCACCTTGGTGCCTGGTGGCGCGATAGGCCGGCCGCTCGAGTTCTCCAACAGCCGGGAAGGATTCCTTGCCCTGTCTGCCGAGATCGAGGCTCGGAGGCCGACTCCGGCCTCGGCCGTCATCGTCGGTCTGGAGTCGACTGGTGTCTACTGGATCAACCTTGCCCGCTGGCTTACCGAGCACGGCTGCCAGGTGGTCCAGGTCAGTGGTCTATACGTCCACCGCGCCAAGGAACTGACCGACAACAGCCGCGGGACGAGTGATGGCAAGGATGCGTTGCTCATTGCTGACCTTGTTGCCCAAGGCAAGTACCTGGGCTTTGTCCGGCACGCCGGCGTTCTGGCCGACCTGCGCCAATTGGTCGGGTTGCGTCAGCGACTGGTGCATGAGCGTGCTGCCAGGTACAACCTGCTGCACCAGTCCGTGGACCTGCTCTTTCCCGAGTTTGTCACTGTCTTCCGGGATGTAACCGGTCTGAGTGCACGGCGGGTGCTGCGCTGCTTTCCTACTCCAGCCGCGGCCCTGGCACACCCACCGGATGAGATGCGCCGGCTGCTTTCGGAAGACGGCCGGGTCCGGGTGAGCGTTGCCAAGCTGGCCCTGCTGCAGGCGGCGGCCCAACAGTCCATCGGTGCCCGTGAAGGTACAGCCGGCATGGAATACGCCCTTAATGACACACTGCAGCAATTGGACTCGTTCGATGCACGGGTGCGACAGGTTGAAGCGGAGATCGGCCGGCTGCTGCCGCAGGTAGACGAGACGCCAATCCTTACCAGTCTGGTGGGACAGATGACGGCGGCCATTATCCTGGGTGAGACCGGCGGGCTCAAGCAGTACCGTTGCGCGGCGGCGGTGCTGAAACTGGCTGGGCTCAACCTGTACCAGATCAGCTCGGGGCAGTACTGTGGCAACCGGCACATCTCGCAGATGGGCCGGCCGTTGCTGCGCCAGGCGCTGTACTTTGCCGTGCTGCAGCACACCCACCCGGGCACGCCGCTGTACCCGTACTATGCCGAGCTGCTGCGGCGGGGGAAGCCCAAGCCGGTGGCGCTGATCGCCTTGTGCTGCCGGTTGGTACGGTTGCTCTATGCGCTGGTCCGGGACGGCCGCTGCTACAGCGCGCAGCCGCCGGAGAAGAACCGGCAGACCTTGGCGGTATGAGATGAGTCTTCGCCAGTGGGGCAGTCATGGACGAAAACACTACGGGCCGCCTCGGATTCGAGGCGGGGCCGCGATTTTGTGAGTATTGATGCCCCACTGGCTCGCGTTCTGAATGAAGCACTGCACTGAGTCCCGTTCTTGGGAGCTCCGGAAGTACCTGTGCGCGAAGCGAGTGCCCGAATGTGGGGATTACCCACTGGCGAAACTGATCGAACTGCCGACCGAGCGAAGAGAAACCGCCGACGACTCGACTAGAGCCGGCGACGGTAGAGAACTCTAACGAAAGCGAGACGGCTAACGCACGGCTTGACTGCCATACCTGTCTTAGTGGTGAACTCCTATATCGATTCTCGCGTCCGTGCGGGCACTTGACCGCTGACCTTCCATGCGCTACACTCGCCCGACATGAGACTGGCGAAGTACCGTGACTTTCTGATGCGCGAGAAGTGGGTATCACTTAGGGACAAGGTAGACGTGATGGACCCGGCCACGCAGGTACCGATCGGGTACTTCGAGAGGAAGATATTCAGCTTCCGGACCTTGTATCGCCTCTACGATCTCGGTGGTGAAGTGGAGATGATTGTCCAGAAGAAACTGCTGGCTGTCAGACGCACGTACAAGTTCTTTAGCGGGAATTCCACCGGCGAACCCGACGATGCCGGGTTACTCGGAGAGCTGAAGAAGAAACTCATCTCACTCAAGCCCAGCTACTGGTTCGAAGCGCCGGACGGCACGCGCCTGTTTGAAGTAAAGGGCAACTTC
>CAZQZR010000291.1:0-2341 GCA_964597845.1 uncultured bacterium
CGGAGCCGGTGTTGACGCCGGTGCTGCCGCAAGAACGCCGCGGGACCGTCGCCAACGTCGTATTCCCCACCGGCATCGACCGGCGTGACGATATTGGCTCACCGGACCGCTTCGACGTCTACTATGGGATGGCCGACTACCGGATTGGCGTGGCACGCCTTGACCTGCCCGATTTCGTGCCGCCTGTAGGAGTCGCCGACCCGCCGCAAGCAAAGGTGTAACGCGACCGACTCCGGGAATTCAAGACCCCAGACAAGATTCCCTCGACAGCGCCGCAAGATGTAATCGAGCGGCCGTTGGGTTGCTCTAGCGGGTTGGCTTCCTGCCGGTTCTGAGCAGAGAGTCGAACCTGGGATTCACCGGCCCGCCGAGACGGCGGGCTTGTTCGAGTTGGGAGCGCGCGTCGTCGAGGCGGCCGACGTTGTAGAGCGCTACGGCGTAGTTGTGCCGGACCATCGGGTTATCCGGCGCGAGTTGAATCATCGTGTCATACTGGGCCAGGGCCGGGCCGTAGTTATCGAGTTGCTGCAGGGCTGTGGCCAGTTCGAAGCGGAACTCGACGCGGCCGGGAGCGAGCGCGACCGCCTTGCGGAACTCGAGATATGCCGTCTCGGGTTGTCCCCGGCGCTCGTAGATTCTTCCCAGGTAGACGTGTGTGGATGGATTGGACGGCTCGGCCCGGGCGGCATCCGAGAGGAGTTCGAAAGCGCGGTCAACGTCGCCGCGACCAAGCATGATGATGCCGAGATTCCTCGAGGCTTCGCCATGGCCCGGCTGCGTGCTGAGTGCGTTTTCATAGGCGGCGACCGCCTTTGCGGTGTCGCCTTCGTGAAAATAGACGGCAGCAAGATTGGTGAGGCTCTGGGCGGCCTCAGCTCTGCCGGAGCCATGGTGGACGGGGTACATGGTTATGGCGAATGACGCGAGCACGAGCGTGAGACCGCCGGCAATGTGCGCGGGGCTGAGCTTGCGGGTTGCCGGTTTCCGCTGGTCCCCAAACCAGATGAACATGGCTCCGGAGAACGGCAGCAGCGCGGGCAGGGCGGGGATGCGATAGCGCGAGAAGACGAAGAACAGTATCACCGATGCCGCGTACCCAAAGAAGAAGACGACCATGGACAACCGGCCGATTCCGCGCGCCAGCAGTATCATGGCGGCAAGGCCCAGGGCGAAGACGACCCCGAACGAAAGCAGGGGCAGCCTTAAGACCCACGAATAGCGGGCGAAGAAGTAGATGTCCTGGTTGTCAGGTACCTCGAAGTTGTTGAAGTAGAGCACGCTCTTGCGCCAGAGGAGCTTCGTGAAGTCGCGCGGGTGGGTCTTTGCCCAGTCAAGCGCGGCTCGGACGTAGAAGCGGGAGACCTGCCCCGGCGTGAGTTCACTTGCCGTCGTCTTCCGGGCGTATTCGGCGAAATCGGGTTGCTCGAACCCGGGGTTTGGCCTGACCCATGGCGGTGCCTGGTACTGGCCGGTGGTGTTGTACTCGCAGTTGCCGATGTAGAGGTTCTGTCCTGCCTGGGCGGTCGTAAGGGTGAACTCATGGGCGAGAATCGAGTTGCGGATGGATACCGGCGCGATGACGAGGAGCACGCCAATGACGCCGAGCGCCGCGGCTCCGACTCGGATTCTGCGGCTTGCTGGTTGCGGCTTGAGCGCCAGCGCCAGCGGCAGGAGAGGCGCGAACAGGAGCAGGTTGGCGCGGGTAAGGGCGGCAAGGCCCAGAGCGATACCTGTGGCCAGGGGCCAGAGGAGGAAATGACGAAGTGGAAATGACGAATAACGATGGCCGGGCGACGAATGGCCGGACCGGAGAGAACGGACGAATAGCCAGAGAAACAGGGCGGTAAGAAAGGCGGCAAGTGCGGTTTTCTCAATCTGGCTTTCGTAGAATATGAAGGGCTTGCATAACGCGGCCATGGCTGCGGCCGCAATCCCGGCTCGCCAGTCGAAGAGACAGCGGGCGGTGTCGTAAATGAGGAGCAGGAAGACGAGCGCAAGCGCGAGTTGGAGCAGGTAGACTGCCCAATAGCTATGGCCGAAAACCGAATAGACGAGAGCAAGGAAGTAGGGGTAGAGTGGGTCTTGGTAGAACGGCTGAGCGGGAGCTTCGCCTTCGACGATTTGCAGGGCCCACGTGTCGTAGGCCTGGCCGTCGATTACCGGCCGGGTGAAGAACGGCGAGTTCGAGATGTCGGCGAGGTTGGCGAGGCGCAGGCTCAGGGCAAGCGCAAGCACCAGCCCAAGCATGAGCCGGCGCGGGAAGCGACTGGCGGGGTGCGGGCGCGGTTTCACCGGCAGGAGTCTATGCCCGCCCGGCCGGTCTGTAAAGCCGGGCAGGATT
>CAZQZR010000292.1:0-2331 GCA_964597845.1 uncultured bacterium
CCGATTCTGCCCCAAATCCGGTTCGTATTATACGTCTGGCCCTGGTACTCATCGGTCCAGCACGGATACGCGCAGAACGCCTGGCTTCCGGCCCCAATGGCCATGCTGACCATGGGGTAGTACGTATGCCATGCAAGCTGCGATGCGAGTGGGGTGACATCGATTACTTCGCCCGAAGGGCTGATTCGTGCTCCGCAGATCCCCCAAGTCGATCCCCAAGAGGAGTCGACCCAGACCACGCCGTAGTTCGTGCCGTCAAAGTCCGCACTTGGGGGCGTTCCAAACGAATCGACTGCGGGCTGCACCATGAAGCTATCCAGCAATACTCCAGTTGTGCTGATGCGGGCACCTCGCACGTCCAGCATGGACTCGTCTGCCCGGCCCCACAAGATGAGGTAGTCGGTGCCGTCAGAGGCGAGAGTCGCACATCCCTCGCCCTCATCTGCGGTTCCAACGGCAAAGCCGCCGGAGTCGAGCACCTGCCCCGAAAACGTGACTCTCGCCGCGTACACACCGGGGTTCGACTCGCTCCGCCAATCATGCCAGGCAACCAGCCAGTTCGCGCCATTGGCAGTGACGACCGGCATCCATGCGCTCCAGGCGGTGCATATCGTGTCGCCACTGTCGAGGACATGGCCGGTCGGGCTGACACGAGCGCAGCGGATGCTGCACATGCCCGAATCGCTAATGTCGTCCCAGACCAGGAGGTAGTTGCTGCCGTTAAATGCGACGACGGGAAAGCTGTGCGCGTCGCCGCCGACCACGAGCGGAATGCCCTGGGGGTCAAGCACGCTGCCACCCTTGGTGACCCGTGCTGCGTAGATGTCGGCGCTGTCATTGCGACGCCCATCGGCCCAGGCGACAAGATAGTTCGTGCCGTCGAAGGCGACCGAGGAATACTCGCGGTGGAACCCGAGTGTGCAAATCGGGATACCTGCCGGGTCGAGGTTAGCTCCGCCGGGCGAGACCCTCGCCGCGATCATCGCTTCGGCCTGGTTCCGGTTGTCGGTCCACGCGACCAGGTAGTTGTTCCCGTCGAAAGCAACCGATGAACCGTATTGCGTATTGATATCCCGGCTGATGCCGATGCCGGTCGTGTCGAGCATGTTCATCTGGCGAGTCAGGCGGCCTCCATAGATATTGGGACAGAAGCTGCGGTCGTCATCCCAGGCCACGAAGTACCTGTTCCCATCAAAGGCGACCGCCGGATTGTCGGTGAAGGCTTGAGGTGGGGCACTTACGTATACACCTGGTGTGTCGAGTGGGACGCCCGCGCGCGAAATCCGGCTGGCCAGGATGCAATCGACAGGCGACCAGGCCTTCCAGGCCACGAGGTAGTCAGTCCCGTCGTAGAGCGCGGCGTGGCCCGCGTAGCCCACATCCGCCGGTGCGATGGCGATGCCGCTGTCTACTACGCTTCCGCCCGAAGCGACCAGGGCGCCGCGCATGCCTAGCGTGAAATCATGCCAGACGACGAGGGAATTCGTACCATCAGAGGTCGCGGTGGGGCCGTACATGTCGTCAATCTGTGATGCAGAATCGACCACGAAGCCGGAGTCAAGCGCCTGTCCGGCCGGACTGACCAGCGTGCCGCAAATGTAGGCAGTCGTCGGGTCGCGGACTTCCCAGACAACGAGGAAGTTCGTGCCGTCAAACGTGATGGCCGGACACACTAGCCGGTGGGGACCGGTTCCGATAGCTATTCCTGCGGTGTCGAGCACCGCTCCGGTCGGACTCACCCTCGCGCCATAAATCTGAGAGACACTATCGCGGTAGTCCTCCCAGACGACCAAGTAGTTTGCGCCGTCGAAGGCCAAAGCCTGCTGCCATCCATCGGAGGACGAGATGACAATTGCCGTTGAGTCCAGAACCTCACCGGTTGGAGTCACTCTGAAACCTTGGATGCCCCAGCCCCAATCAACGACAAGGTAGTTCGTGCCGTCAAAACCTACCGAGGCATAGACTCCCATTGTGTCAATAGTGATCGCCTCATTGTCAATGACTGTGCCGTCGGGCGTGACCCTTGCTGCCAGCACGCTGGTATTAAAGAGCGTGTCTCGCCAATCGGTCCAGACCACCAGATAGTTGTTCCCGTCGAAGGCGACCGAGGGATTACACTGCTGAGTAGAAGCGGTACCGTAGTGGATCGCGGTATCCACCATGAACTCGCCGTCGAGACGCGGGCCGCTCGCCCGGTGGGCGGCGCTGCTTCGCCGGCTCAGGGCGGAAAGCCACGCGGCTCGCGTGAGTCGGCTGCGGGTCGCGGGTCGCTGCCCTTGTGTCGCCGCAAGGCTGCGCGTTACCCGGGCACCGGGAAACCCGCGGGATGCA
>CAZQZR010000293.1:0-2315 GCA_964597845.1 uncultured bacterium
TGAAAGAACTCGTAGACCACCGGCTCTCGCTATTCTACCTCGGCCTCGAATCCGGCTCAGACGCGATACTCAAACAGATTGACAAGGGAGCTACCGCCGACGAGATGGTTGCCGGGGTCCGGCACGGCATGGCTGCCGGCATGAAATCGTCGGTCATCTTCCTGCTCGGGCTCGGCGGCCGCAAGCAATGGCGGGAAAACGCAATCGAGTCCGCCCGGGCCGTCTCGCAGATGAATCCGAACTACCTTTCTGCCCTGACCGTAACCGTTGTCCCCGGCACCCCGCTTGCCCGGCAGCTCAAGTCCGGTGACTTTGAACTGCCGGAGCCGGCCGAATTCGCCGCCGAACTCAGGCTGTTCCTCGAACAGGTTGACGTGAAGGCAACCGTATTCCGCTCCAACCACGCCTCGAACTACGTCCCGCTCGAGGGCCGCCTGCCCAAGGACAAGGAACGCATGGTCGCGGAACTGACCGAAGCAATCAAGCACCACCGCTTCAAGCCCGAATACATGCGCGGGCTGTAACCAGGACAGCCCGGATAGAGCAGAATTCAGAAAGCAGATACCAGAACGCAGAATGTCACCCCGACGCCGAGGAGGGGCCTCGTTCCCGGCCGAAGTCAGAAGTGCGGACACGAAGAGGGAAACCGCCAAGACCGACCGGAGCGAAGCGAAGTGGAGCAATCCCACGGCAACCACAGATTACGCAGATGGCATAGATTCCTGCCTGCCTGAACCCTTGGACCCCTGAACCCCAGAACCCGTTCCTCTTGTCACCCCGACGCTGAGGAGGGGTCTCGCCTCGGCTAGCCAGTCGCCGTTCGCCTGCGTTCGCCCATCTTCGATCCTCGGTTTCCATCTTCGCCTCTTCGCCTTCATCCTCAACCCGCAAAGCGCCGTCGAAGTCCCTCCGAAAGTCCCTCTGCAAGTCGCGCCGCGAACCAGTCTTCGAATCGCGATGCGAATCGGCCGGAAAGCCGAATTCCGAATCGCCGCAAGAATCCGTCTGCGAGTCACCTGCCAAAACGGCCCGCGTGTCGCGTGGCAAACCGGCCGCAGAATCGCCGGGAAAACTCGTCCGCGAATCCCCGAGAGAGTCCCTTTAGTAATCGCCCCGCGAACCGTTCCCGGAACGGTTCCCACTGCGGCTCGCGGGGTGTCGTTTTGAGCGGGTGTTGGCATCCTAACAGAATCTATTTCAGCTACTTAGGTTAGTTCAGGCTTGCCCGGCTGCTGCCATCGCCGATTCCGGGTCCGTTCTGCCGGATTCCACGCTCAGAAAGCCGCGAATTCGGGCGTCCCAGTCTGACCGCCAAGCCTGCCACTTCTGCATTCTGGTCTCTGCTCTCTGACTTCTGCTCTACCCGGCTCTCATCCGCCGTTCTGCCTTCTAGCCTCTAGCTTCTGACATCTGACTTCGTCTGTCCGCCGAACGTCCCCGCTACCTCGCGGAACTGGTCCTTTTCCTCCGCGACCAGCGAACCCAGCGCGGTTGCGCGTCCAGTTGCACTGCCACGTTGAACGCGCCATTCTCCCACGTGCTCACGTGCCCCGTTTGGGTTCTCCCATTTCGAGACGGTCGCTTGACGTTGCAGCAGCGGGGTCTATAATGACAGACGAGAGCTGATGCTATGGTATTCGAGTGGAACGGAAAGAAAGCCAGCGCAAACGCGCGCAAGCACGGCGTTACCTTCCATGAAGCCGCAACAGTCTTCGGGGACCCGCTGGCCATCACCTTTGCTGACCCGGATGCCCGATGACGCGCGAGGAAAAGAGGATTCATGAAGAAGGCCAAAGTTAGAGAGATGCGTCCTGATTACCGTCGCGAGGAACTCGGACCCGGCGTCCGGGGCAAGTACCTGGATGCCTATCGGTCCGGAACCAACTTGATACTGCTCAGCCCGGATGTTGCCAAGGCGTTTCCGACCGAGGACGCAGTGAACGACGCTCTCCGCTCTTTCGTAAGCGTCGCACAAAGGACGACCTCCGCGAGGAAGCGCGCGCCCAGGCGCGTCCCCGCAGGCCGTCAGTAACGGCGTGCGGATGTCGGGCGTCGACAGTGCGTGTAGATGAAGTCATCTCCGAACTCTGGCGCATTCGCGATGCGTATGCGGCCGAGAACCATCACGACTTAAAGGAGCTGCTGGCCGACCTGCAAAAGAGGCTGCTTCAGTTCTGCGCCACCGTGGTTGACAGAAGGCCTGTCCGCCGTCCAGAAGCAACGACTGATGCACAGGCCGGGACCTGACCCAATTCCGTCACGGTTTGCGCGTGGTTGGGATAACTTCCAGACCGCTTACCGTTCGATTGCCGACG
>CAZQZR010000294.1:0-2261 GCA_964597845.1 uncultured bacterium
TGCGTGGTGACAGTGTAGTTTCGACGTTTCCTGTTCCGACATGGGCGGCAGCCCGAGACCCACTTGTTGCGAACCGTACCACGAACCGCATCTACGAGGCTTCGTACGACTTTCACTTCGGCGGGATACCCGTGGTCCGTGACAGCATGCTCATCGGGCTGGAGGAACTAGTGACAATGGAGAGCAGGCCGGGCGCCAGTCCCACTCTGGTCAGTCGGAGCGCCCCGTTTCGAGCCTCCATCTCCGCCGAACTCTACGACGCGACGGGACGGAAAGCAGCTACGCTGCGACAAGGGCTGAATGACATCAGCCAACTTGCGCCCGGCGTCTACTTTGTGCGGCAGGCACAAGCGCAAGCTCAAGCCCAAGCAATCCGCAAGGTCGTCGTGCAGCGGTAGCTGCCTTGGAGTGCGGCAGCAGAGCTGCCGCTTTTCAGGACTCCCGATGCGGAAAAGCGGGAGCTGCGCTCCCGCAATCCAAAGGCTGCCGCCTTCGTCACTCGGCCGCGCGGTCGGTCGCAGTGGCAGGCGCACGATTTGGGCGGTATAATCGTCTGAACTACAATGAGTGCGCAGACGAAAGTGGTCGAGTGGTCTAGTGGTCCAGTGATCGAGTACAGGACTCGGATGGACCGGAATGCACGAGTCCGGACGGCTCCGAAGCCGGTCCATTCCGAACGATGAACGTAGAACGATGAACGAACAACGTTTCCTGTGAGACGCGGCGAGGTGATTGAGCGCAGGCTGCGCGCGCTGGTAAGACAGCGCGTGGCCTGGGACTCGGTCGCGCTGGTGTTGTTCAGTGCGGCCATGGCCGGGGCGCTGCTGTTGCTCGTGGCCAGTCTGTTCTGGAGCGGCTGGGTGATGGCATTGGTCCTGGTCCCGATCGGGCTGCTGGTCTGGCGGCTGGTGGCGCAGAACCGGTTCTGGCACGTGGCCGGTCTGGTTGAGGAACGGTTCCCCGAAGTGCGCGGGAAGCTGGTGGCTGCGGTTCAACTGGCGAGGTGGCGTGGTGGAATGACGGCCGAAATCGCCGGAGAGGGACAGTCCCCGGCCGAGAGAACTCGGCCGCAATCCGGGACAGTCCCTGCGATTTCGGCCAGTTCGCAGTTCCGGGAAGGTTACTCGGAGGAGATGATTGATGCGGCGGTGGCGGACGTCGAGAAGGTGTTCGCGCCGCTGCCGCTCGGCCGGCTGGTCAATCGGCGGCGGACGCTGTGGGCGGGCGCTGCCCTTCTGGTCATGGCCGCAGGTTTCGGAGTGCTGGTTCAGGTCGCACCGGCCCGGGTTCGGGTCGGTATCAACAATGCCTTTGCGCGGGGAGCAGAGGGCATCGCGTTCGAGGTTCAGCCCGGCGACACCGCGGTAATGCCCGGCGGCACGGTCGTGCTGCGGGCACGCGTGCACCCGGCCGGGGTGTTCAGAACCGTGAGACTGGATAGGACGGGGAAGGACATCGGAGAAGAGAACCGCCAAGGACGCCAAGACCGCCAAGGCCGAACCGAGACACGACGTGTCGAGTTGAAAGGGGACACTTGCCGGATTTCGCTTGCCGCGGGCCACGGGTTCGAGTATCGGTTCCGCGTGTTGGGCCGGTCTTCGGACCCGCACCGTGTGCGGGTGCTCGAACCGTTGGGCCTCGAACGGCTGGTCTACACGCTCCATCCCCCGACCTATTCCGGTTTGCCCGAGGTCCGGTCATCGGGCGGCGAAGTCAGCGGGCTCAAGGGGACCGTGGTCGGCATTGAGGGCGAGGCGAGCCGGCTGATGTCGGCGGGCCGGCTGGTGCTGGGTCAGGATACGGTTTCACTGGCGATAGACCCGAAGGACTCAAGCCGGTTCACCGGTAGTTTCACAGTGAGGAACGATGCATCGGGCGTCTTCGAGCTTGCCGACAATGAGGATAGGGTGCTTCAGCCCGCGGCGAACGTGCAGGTGCGCGCGTTGACTGACGAGTCACCGTTTGTGAAGTTGTTCCTGCCCGGGCGCGACGTGGATTTACCGGTCTCGATGAAGGTGCTGCTCGGCATCAACAGCCTGGATGACTTCGGCCTGGGCGAGCTGTACCTGCACTATGGCAAGGATTCCATTGAACGGCGGGTGCGGTTGAAGTCGGTCGCGGGCCGGCGCGAGGACACGACGCTCTATGCGTGGGACCTTTCCGGTGCGGATCTGGTCCCGGGTGAGGTGATACACTACTTCGTGTCGGTGACCGACAATGACGTCGTGTCCGGGCCCAAGGCGAGCCGGACCGAGGAGTTC
>CAZQZR010000295.1:0-2250 GCA_964597845.1 uncultured bacterium
TTGAGCACGCGCACGACCTCGCGCGCCCCGCGCGGATTCCCAGCCATGCCCGCAATCTGGCCATAGGTCGCAACCTTGCCCCTGGGGATGCTCCGGATCAATTCCGCCGCCCGTGTTGTGAAGCTGTCAGGTTTGGGTCCAGTGCTCATGCTTGTCCGGCAGCCCTGCTTAGTGTTGGATTACCACCTTGCGGACGTAGGCCGCTGTCCGCTCACCGCTAACCGCTGACCGCCAGCGAACAAAGTAGACGCCGGGCGCAAGCCCGCTCACATCGTTCGCACCGGGCCTCAGGTCGAGCACCATCCGCCCGCTGATGTCGAGCAGCTCGCCATCCGCCGTTCGCCTTTCACCTTTCGCCGGCAGGAACAGCACGTCCCTGACGATTGAGGCCACACGCTGTAGGCTGTGAACCACTGGCTCTTGCGGCCCATTGCTCAGCCCGGCGACGTCGACACCGTGGGCGACCCAGATAGAACCGTCGTCTCGGCAGAATGCGATTACCGGCTGAGACAAAGTGTCGGTCGTGATGTCGCACCAACTGGTACCACCTCCACCCCCGACGATGAGTGTTGGCTTCGGGACAAGGGCGAACTTCAGCGTGTCGTCCCGAACCCACGCACATTGCACGCGGCCGGAGTCGTCCAGGCAGGCCGCACCGATGCTAGTATAGCTGTCCAGACTTTCTGCGTCGCAGACGAGTTTGTTCGTGAAGTAGTTATCGCTTGCCGACCAGAATGTGTGAATGCTATCTGAGCTGTCCACCAATGCCGCGAACCCCCTACCGCCGCCATCGAGCCCGCCCGCTCCCCCGAAGAATGTCCAAACCCCACTATCTCGCCTGCAGAGGTGTACGTAGTAGCCATCAATCAGACCACCCATGCTCCACACGTCGGCTTCCACGAGTGCACAATCGGTACCTCGACGCCAGGCCGGGCGCGTGAGTGAGAACCACCACGTGTAACCGCTGGCATCTTGGAAGACGACTGAAGTGTCCCAACCCGAATCGGTCTTCACAGCAAGACACCCCTGCCAGGAGTCGTCCGCGAAGGTGAGGGACGGACGACATGCTAAGTCGTAGGCGAACTTAGGCATCCGCATGCGCATCGGCAGTTCCTCGGACGACCAGCCGGACGTGTCGTGCTCTGCCAGCCGGCCCAATCCGACCACCCCGATGGCGTTATTCGGGCCGATGTCGAATGCGAATGGCTGGTCGCCCCATGTCGGTTCGGATGATGGGATCGGGCGAACCATGGCGGTGTCGATGTCTTCGTACACCCACAGTGAATCCTTGTGGGCGAGCCGGATAGCAGAATCGCGGTTCACGTACGCAAGCCAGATAGTCCCGTCGCTCGTCTTGTCAATCGCGACGTAAGCCCCGAGGCTGCCGCTGTCAACCTGCTCGAATTCCCAGTAGCCCGCGAGGCAGACAGACGCGGTCGCCGCAACGACAGTGACCAGCGCACGGAATTGTCTTGGGATAAGTATATGCAGACTCGACGGTTCGGACGCCGCATGTCTCACGGCTGCCTCCTATCAAGATTAGCTTCCTTCGCGTTGCGTCTGAGCATCTCGAGCTCCCAGACCTCCTGTTTGAGCAACTCGTAGACGTTGTAGGCGATCGGGCAAAGCTCCAGGTTCCAGAGCACCATTATTGAGCGGGTAGTGAAGTCGGGCTTGTGCAGGAACGGAAATTCGGCACATGATTCGGGCCGGGCGGCGTAATGGCGGCAAAGCTTGCCGTCAAGGAACGGGCAGGGCTTCTGCCTGATGAGGAACCGGCCCGGCTCGTCGGTCTTGTCCAGGTACTTCCGCTCAAACTCGGCAGGCGTCAGACGCTCGGCTTCAGCCATCCGCTCAATGTCCGGTGCCTCCAGCGCCGCTGAGAGTTCGCGGCAGCAGTTCCCGCACGTACGGCAGTCGATCTTCGACGCGACCTCGGCATACAGCCGATGGACAATGGCGTCTATCTCTTCCTCTTCGACATCACAGTCCTTGATGTGCCGGCGGAAGTTCCAGTTCTCGTCTTTCTTCTGCTCGAAAAGGGCTCGGATTCTCGCAAGGTCCGTCTCAAGCACGGCTACTCCTTACCGGCCAGCGGGCAATCTGATGCGATATGGAGAAAGAGAAGAACTTTCATCGCCGCGACCATCTTCTCCATCATACGCCGGCGGGCGGCGAGGTCAAGCGGCCGGTCGGTCCCGAATCCCGACATAGGATCGTAGATTCGATGTGAAAGCGGCATTGACGCGA
>CAZQZR010000296.1:0-2241 GCA_964597845.1 uncultured bacterium
GCGCCGGTTGTGGTGCTGACCGGTGCGCGCCAGACCGGCAAGACGACGCTGGCGCGCGACATCCTCGGCCAGGGCCGCGCATACGTGAGTCTGGACGATGTGGAGATGGCCGACCGGGCCGAGCGTGAGCCGGACACCCTCCTGGACGCCCAGGTTCCGCTGACCATTGATGAAGTGCAGCGCAGCCCGGGGTTGCTGCTGGCGATAAAGCGGAGGGTTGACCGCAAGCGCGTGGCGGGGCAGTTCCTCCTGACCGGCTCGTCGAATCTGGCCCTGTTCGGCCGAGTCTCCGAGTCGCTGGCCGGGCGCGCGGTGTACAAGACGCTTTTGCCCATGACGTGTTCCGAACGTACCGGCGGCGGCGCGTGCGGCCCCTGGGGCGTTCTCGCGGAGTCGCCCGAGCGTCTGCGCGGAAGACGGGTGCGGAGCATGGACTGGCGAGATGCGGCGTTGGCCGGCGGGCTGCCGCCTGCCGCGCTGGCCCGGGACCGTGAAACCCGCGTCGAGTGGTTGGACGGGTACGTGAAGACGTATCTGGAAAGGGACCTGCAGATGCTCTCGACCATCGAGCGCCTAGCCGACTTCCGTCGCCTTCTGCGCATCACCGCGTTGCGCACGGGGCGCCTGATGAACCAGAGCGACATGGCGCGCGACGCCGGACTTTCGCAGCCCACCGCTCACCGCTACCTCGACCTGCTTGAGGCTTCGTATCTGCTTCAGCGGTTGCCCGCCTACGCCGTGAACCGCACGAAGCGCCTGATAAAAGCGCCGCGGCTCTTCCTGAGCGATACGGGTCTGGCCTGTTTCCTTGCCGGTCTACACGCGGCCGGGCAGATTGCCGAGAGCGACATGGCGGGCTTCATCTTGGAGAATGTCGTACTCAGCGACCTGCTGGCCTGGCGAGAGACCCTGACCCCTGCCCCGGAAGTGCTGTACTGGCGAACCACCACCGGCAAGGAAGTGGATTTCGTCATCGAGAGCGAAGGCAGATTGACCCCGGTCGAGGTCAAAGCGACCAAACGCCCACGGCTGGATGACACGGACGGGCTCAACGCCTTTCTTGATGAGTACCCTGATGCCGCTGCGCACGGTCTTCTCATCCACACCGGCGAGGTCATCGAGCCGATGTCGCCGCGCATCTGGGCGATTCCTCTGGCCCTTGCTCTTGGTGTGGCCGGAGACACTGAGGCGTGATAAGGCCGCAGAGGCGCCATCGCTGAGATTAGGTAATGTCGCGCGAATTGGGTAATGAATTGGGTAACAAGGCAAAAGGAAAGTAGAAAGTGCAAAGGACAAAGCAAAGAGGAAAGTGGAAATGACGAAGTCGGACTTCGGACTTTCCACTTCGTACTTTCTCCTTTCCGCGTTGGTTTGTCCTTTGTCCTTATGACTTTGTCCTTTCCGAAGTGTTAATGGGGTGTAAATGGCGATAGGCCGTTTCTCCGAATCCGTCGTCGAAGACGCGGCCTTGGCATGGCTGGTTGAGCTAGGCTGGACCGTGAAGCACGGGCCTGAGATTGCGCCGGGAGAGTTGTTTGCCGAGCGGAAGGACTACGGCGAGACCGTGCTGTTGGGGCGGTTTCGGGCCGCCCTGCAGCGGCTGAATCCGGGCCTGCCTGAGGACACGCTGGCCGACGCGGAGCGACGGGTGCTCAGGCCGGATGCGCCGCTGGTGGTGGTGAACAATCAGCAGTTCCATCGTTGGCTGGTGGACGGCATCACGAGCGAGTACCGGGCATCGGACGGCGAATTGCGCGGGCACCCTGTGAAACTGGTCGACTTCGACGACCTCGACAACAATGACTGGTTGGCCGTTAACCAGTTCACCGTTACCGAGAGCGGGCACAACCGCAGGCCGGACATCGTGCTGTTCGTGAACGGACTGCCTTTGGCCGGCATCGAGCTCAAGAACCCGGCTGATGAGAACGCGGACATCTGGTCCGCGTACCGGCAGTACCAGACCTACAAGGCCGAGATTCCATCGCTCTACACCTACAACGACGCCTTGGTCATTTCCGACGGGCTTGAGGCGCGGATGGGCACGTTGACCGCGGGCAAGGAGTGGTTCCTGCCGTGGCGGACGATAGAAGGTCAGGAGGTCGAGCCCACTTCACGGCCGCAACTGGAAGTGCTGTTGCGCGGGGCGTTCGACCGCCGCAGGTTCCTTGACCTCGTACGTTGGTTCGTCGTGTTCGACGATGACGGGTCGGGCAAGCTCACCAAGAAGATGGCCGGGTATCA
>CAZQZR010000297.1:0-2227 GCA_964597845.1 uncultured bacterium
TCGTGTTCGACGATGACGGGTCGGGCAAGCTCACCAAGAAGATGGCCGGGTATCACCAGTTCCATGCGGTGCAGGCCGCGGTTGATGCGACCGTGAAGGCCTCGCGGCCAAAGGGTGACCGAAAGGCCGGAGTAGTCTGGCACACGCAGGGCTCAGGCAAAAGCCTGACCATGGCGTTCTTTGCCGGCCGGATCGTCGAGCACCCGGCAATGGAGAACCCGACGATTGTGGTCATCACCGACCGGAACGACTTGGACGACCAGCTCTTCAGAACGTTCTGCGGGTGCGCGGAACTGCTGCGGCAGAAGCCGGTGCAGGCCGAGAGCCGGGACCATCTGCGCAAGCTGCTGGATGTGGCTTCGGGCGGCGTGGTGTTCACCACGATTCAGAAGTTCATGCCGACGGAGTCGGCACCCTCACCCCAACCCTCTCCCAACGCAGGACGTCCCTCACCTCTAACCCCTCTCCCAGTGGGAGAGGGGCAAAAGGGTGAGGGTCCGCTATCACAACGGCGTAATATCGTTGTGATAGCGGATGAGGCGCACCGGAGCCAGTACAACTTCATCAAGGGCTTTGCGCGGGATATGCGCGATACGCTGCCGAATGCTTCGTTCATCGGGTTCACGGCGACGCCGGTTGACTTCTCGGACCGGAACACGCGGGCGGTGTTCGGCGACGACATCAGTGTCTACGACATCCAGCGCGCGGTCGAGGACAAGGCGACGGTGCCGATTTACTACGAGAGCCGGCTGGCAAAGATTGACCTGCCCGAGGCCGAGAAGCTGAAGGTGGACGCCGAGTTCGAGGAGGTGACCGAGGAAGAGGAGGTCACGCACAAGGAGAAGCTGAAGTCCCGCTGGGCGCGGCTGGAGAAGGTCGTAGGCGCGAAGAAGCGGATTGCCGAGGTCGCGAAGGACTTAGTCGAGCACTGGGAGCAACGGCTGGATGTGATGGACGGCAAGGCGATGGTCGTGTGCATGAGCCGCCGGATATGCGTAGACCTGCACGATGAGATAGTGAGGCTGAGGCCGGGCTGGGGCGGGGACGAGGAAACGGGTCGGGTGAAGGTCGTGATGACCGGTTCCGCGACTGACCCGGCTGAGTGGCAGCAGCATATCCGCAACAAGGAGAAGCGGAGGAAGCTCGCAGATAGGTTCAAGGACCCAAAAGACCCGTTCCAGGTTGTCATCGTGCGCGATATGTGGCTGACCGGGTTCGACGCGCCGTGCCTACACACGATGTACCTGGACAAGCCGATGCGAGGGCACGGGCTGATGCAGGCGATTGCGCGGGTGAACCGGGTGTTCCGCGACAAGCCGGGCGGGCTGGTAGTCGACTACATCGGCATCGCCGACTCGCTGAAGAAGGCGCTGGCCGCATACACCGAGAGCGGCGGCAAGGGCAAACCGACGTTCAGCCAGGAAGAAGCTGTCGCCAAGATGCTTGAGAAGTACGAGGTCTGCTGCGCCATGTTCCACGGGTTCGACTGGTCGGATTGGACTGGCAAGCCGGCGCTGCGGATAGCCTTGCTGCCCAAGGCGCAGGAGCACATCCTCGCGCAGGAGAAGGGGCAGGAGCGCTACGCGCAGGTGGTCAAAGAACTGTCGATCGCGTTCGCCCTTTCAGTGCCGCACGAGGAGACGAAGCGCATCCGCGACGACGTCGGGTTCTTTCAGGCGGTGCGTGCCGCGCTTGGCCGCAAGTCGTCGGGCCGCCGGCTGACCGAAGATGAGATGGACCTGGCCATCAAGCAGATAGTCTCGCGGGCGATATCGGCGGACAAGCCGATAGACATATTCGCCGAGGCGGGGCTGAAGAAGCCAGACATCTCGATTCTATCCGACGAGTTCCTGGCCGAGGTGCGTGGGATGAAGCAGAAGAACCTCGCGGTCGAGCTGCTACGGAAGCTCTTGAACGACGAGATAAAGACGCGTTCGCGAACGTTCCTGGTGCAGTCGCGGTCGTTTGCCGAGATGCTGGAGCGGGCCATAACCGAGTACCACAACCGGACCATTGAGACGCTGGAGGTCATCGAGCGTCTCATCAAGCTGGCCGAAGAGATGCGGAAGTCAGTCGAGCGCGGCGAGAAGCTTAAGCTGTCGCCAGAGGAACTGGCGTTCTATGATGCGCTGGAAACCAACGACAGCGCCGTCGCGATACTCGGAGACGAGACACTGCGGACGATAGCGCGCGAGGTGGCGGACAAGATCCGCAACAACGTCTCGAT
>CAZQZR010000298.1:0-2222 GCA_964597845.1 uncultured bacterium
CAACATCTACCAGTGGTTATCCAAAACCCCACAATCCTCAACCGGACAGTAGTGGTCGGCATCTATGATGTTGACGGCAGGCTGGCGATGTCCCTCGCTAGCGGTGTCGTCGCGCCGGGGCAACACCGGACCACGGTCTCGCCCGCAGTCCTGCCCGCCGGCGTTTACTTCGTGCGACTGGATGCAGACGGGGAGCACCTCAGCCGCAAGGTCGTCAAGCTGAAGTAACTCAGTTGCTGCCGCTCCGCGGCAGACCGGTCGGGGGCCGAAGCTCTCCGGGTAGCTCGCCAAGCAATCCGGCAGAGAATCTACCGAGTAGCTCTCCGAATAGCCTGCCCCGTTGCTCTCCAGATTGTTCTCCGGATTCCTCTCCGGGCGATTGTCCGGGCAATCTGCGGAAGGATCTGCTGAGTTGCTGTCCAGGCAATCTTGGGGGCTGCTCGCCGGATTCTCGGGCAAGTAGCCCACGCGGTAGCTTACCGAGTAGCCGCCCAAGTAGTTCTCCGGATTCCTCACCGAATAGCGTGGAGAATGGCCTGCCATATTCCTCTCTGGGAAGTTCACCGCATAATTCATCAAACAGCCTGGGGGATGGGATAGGGTAGATTCTCCAGCGATGAGTAACGCACGATGAGCTCCGAACTTACACGATTTCAGGGCCAGATTTCCTGGTGACATATACTAAACTGGACTCGTGCGGCCCGCTTCAAACGGCCCGTCGAATTCGGCAATGACCTTCCTTAAATAGGGACGCTACCCATTCCCAGCCTCGCCCGACCTAAGTAGATGATGCAGGCTGTGTTAGGAAGCAACGAAGGCTGAAAACGACGGTTCCCGAACCGCGTCGGGAACCGTTCCCGGAACGGTTCGCGGGGTGGTTGGCGGAGGCAGCCCGAAACCGACCTTCCCCCTGATTTCAACCCTGACTTACGCCGCGAGAAGGACAGCGACTCCAGGGCCGATTTCGTGAGGCAAAGGCAGGCTCACCGCCCGGCCGAATCCGACAGGCAATTGCGGGCTGGTTTTCGAAGCGACATCCGGCGTGAATCGTTCAGCGACTCGCGAGCCGACTTGGACGGCCTCTTGCGGGTCGAGTTCCGCGGCGTGTTGGGCGAAAGCGGGGACAGTCCCCAGAGAGGGACAGCCCCCGTTTTCGCGACGTGTCCTGCGCGCTATTGCGCGAGGTACTTCTGCGGGTCTTTGGTGAAGTTGTCCTTACAGGCCGTGCTGCAGAAGTAGTAGGTCTTGCCTTGATAGGTGGTGCTGCCGGCCGCGCCCTCTTTGGTTACGGTCATCCCGCACACCGGATCAACCAGCTTCTGTTCGGTTTGTGCCAATACCTTCACTCCTTCGGTTACGGTCGCTTCGGTAATGTTCGCCTCGGTCTTGACGACCTGGCCCGCCGCATTTACGAACGCGGCAATCGGGACCGCATCGGCCCCGAGCCAGGCCATCGCCTTCTTGTCCGGGTCGGCCAGCACGGTATAGCCGAGCTTGAGGCTCTTGGCCGTCGCCTTGGCCGTCTTCGATTCGGCGTTGACGACACCAGCGAACTTGGGTCCCGGCTGCCCTGTCGTCGCGAAGACTTTCTGCACCACGGCTGCCGCGGCCCCGGAGGCCGAGTCGGTGCCCATTACCAGTACGACCAGCGAGGTCGTACCGCCCAGCCGGGGCAGGTCGACCGTGTCGCCCGTCATGCTGACCAGTTTCAGGCTGGTGGTCATTCCCATGCTGCATCCGCCCGAGCCCATGTTGGCGCAGCCGCCGCACTGTGCCAGCGCCGGCGCTGCGGCCATCGTTAGTGCTATTCCTATCGCGAGAATCAGTTTCATTGGTTCCTTTCTATTTCAGTTCGAGCCCATATCCTACCACAGACGGCTGGCCGGACTCAAGAACTACTTTACCCATCGCCCGCACCATTTTACCAACGCGCTGCGGAATGAAAACATTGGTCGGATGCATGTTGACGTAGACCTGTCCACTCGCATCCTGCACCCATATCCAACCGCCCGACGGGCATTCGCTCGTAATCTTGCCGGTTACGAGCACGTCCTTGCCTTCCCATGCCTGCGGGTTCGTAAGGATATCCTTGGCCGGGGTTACGGCCATGTCCGCAGGGATGGCCTTCCCGTAGGCGTTGGACTTTGCCGTGCCGCCGGTCTTGGCGCCACAGCCAACGAGGACCGCGGCTGCTACTAACACAACCAGTCCCAGAGCAACAT
>CAZQZR010000299.1:0-2215 GCA_964597845.1 uncultured bacterium
GCCATGCCCGGGTCCAGCGCAATTGCCTGTCGGTACTCGCTGACCGCGCCGTCGATGTCTCCGCGCCGGCGCAACTCAAAGGCGTAGTTGAAGTGACCGGCAGGATACCTCGGCGCTTCCCGTGTCATCTGCCGAAACAGCGTGTAGCCGTCCTTCCAGACGCTCATCCGCTGCGGCAGGACCAGCAGCGCAAGCAGGGCACAGTACGCGAGCGTCAAGACGACGGCAGCCACTCTGCCGTTCCGCGTGCCCCGTGTGACGCTGCGGCCGGCAAACAACGCAAGCAGGACGAACCCGATGCCCGGCACGTACAGCAGTCTTCCGATCGGGCCGAACCCGGCAAGGCCGGCAAACGGCAGCAGCATCGCCGCTCCCCACAACCACGCAAGCCCGGCCAAACCGGACCGGCGCATCGGCTTCAGCGCGAATGGCAGTGCCAGGTACACAATCCCCGGCAGGGCAAACAATGTGAAACGACCGAGCCCGGCCGGCGTCCACTGAAATACTCCCTGCCCGGGCGGCAGAAGCGCAGTCAACAGCAACCGGCCGAAGTTGCCAAGCGAAAGCAGCACATTGGCCACAATGCCGCCACTGACCGCCATTCCGACTACGCTACCCAGTACGGCGTACCGCGCGGCGAGGTACCCGCCAAGCAGCGCGAGCACACCGGCCAGCGCCACCCTGTCACGGCGGTGCATTCTCCTGAACCCGCGTGCCGACAGGAAAACGCCCGCCACGACCACGAACATCACTGCCGTCTCCTTGGAAAGGACGGCACTCGCAAACCCGGCCCACGTCAGGGCGACCGCCGGCCAGTCGTGTCGTTTCTGAAGCCGGAGCAATCCGAGCAGAGCAACCAGCAATCCGGCGCAGGCCAACAGGTCGGTGCGACCGCTGACATAAGCCACGCTGTCCGCGGCCAGTGGATGCACCGCACATATCATCCCGGCCAGCAGCACGAGGCAGAACGATTCGAACACCTGCCAGACCACGATCCCCGCGAACGCCACCACGACCGCGTGCAACAGCAAGTTGACCATGTGGAAATACCACGCATGATGCCCGGCCACAAGTTCGTCAATGCCGAGGCTGAAGTTTGCTAGCGGCCGGTAGTACGGGTCCTTGCCCAGTACTCCGGCCCCACCCCCATACCAGAACGAATGAGCAAACGCCTGCAAAGGCGAAGACTCGTTCCGGACGATGATGTCCATATCATCCCAGACCAGTTGGTATCTGAGCGTCGGCAGATAGACGAGCGCCGCAACCAGCGCGCACAGGCCAATCGCGACTGCGGGTCGCTTCCGATTGAACGGGACGCGCTGCGCCGCGCCGGCGGTGAGCTTCAAGGTCGGGCCGGCCTACTTGCCGGAGTCTATCGGGACTCTGAACGCCACGAGCTCGGCGAGCTTCAGCATCTCGTGCTTCGTACCTTCCTTGCCGGTCCAGCCCACGCGATTCTCCCACTTCACCGTCCCGACATTCGGGGCCAGCCACTGCGTCATGCTCCAGTCCCCGCGCGTGCTCTTCACGACCACGACATAGCAATCAGGATAGGTGCCTGCCTGCACCTTCACCGTCTCCTGAGCGGTAACTTCCATCATCTCGCTCTCCGCCTTCGTGTCGTACCATTTCAGCCCTTTGACCAGCGGCAGGGCAAGGTAGAGCATCTCGACCGGCGGCTTGTTAACATTCGTCGGCATGAGCTGGATGATACCGTCATCGTTCTTTCGGAAGAACGAGTAGGAGGCGCGGCCCGAATCGCGCGGCGAATCCACGACCCAGCACTTACCGATCCCGGGCACGTCCTCCAGCCCGCGGACAATCTCGACCACTCTCACCTCGGTCGTCTCGGTCGTGTCCTTGCCCGCAATCATCCGTGTGAACACCTTCATCGTCCGCTGCTGCCCGGCCTTCAAGGGAAAGTAGTCGGCCGGCGCCTCCCGGCCGCATGCCAGGAGCAGCGCCAGCCCGAATCCAACTGCTATCAATCTCTTCGTCATGATGCTTCAAGACTAAGCAGAACCCCGCCCCTGTCAAGCAGAGCGATGCGGACAGGGAACCGGGACGGTTGGCGGGCCGCAGATTCAGTCTTCATCCCTCCTCCTTCATCCTTCTGCCCTTCGCCGTTTCCACTTGTGACTTCACCCTTCGTCCCTCCGCCCCTGTCCTTTCCTTGACAATCCGGCACAACGGATAGAATGTCAATACGTTGCCT
>CAZQZR010000300.1:0-2213 GCA_964597845.1 uncultured bacterium
AACATCTACCAGTGGTTATCCAAAACCCCACAATCCTCAACCGGACAGTAGTGGATAGTCACCTATTACTGAGCGACGTCAAACCGCGGCATGGCAAGATGGTCGAACTGGTGACGCGGATGATGGAACCGAGGAGGCAGCAAGCCCGCGCCCCGAAGAAGCAAAGTCCCAGCGCGAAGCAACTCCTCGACCAAAAGCTCGCCATCACCGACCAGCAGATTGACCAGCTTGTGTATGAGTTGTACGGACTGACGGAAGAGGAGATTCGTGTCGGCGAGGGTGCCGCGAAGTGACATGAGGAACGCGTGAAACGTTGGCGTTGGATGCTCGCGGTATGCCTTCCTTCCGCGTTTGCCGTCATTGGCTACTTCGTCAACATCATCGGCCTCATTTCGCTGCTCTTGGTCGTGCTCGGACTGTGCGCGCTGGTCGTGATCTCGGTGATGCTGGTCCTGATGCTGGCTCTCAGGGCCGCGAAGCTCCGGAAGCGACCCGTGTCCGCGGCAGCACTGCAGATTCCGGCGTTCGCCGTCCTGTGCGGGGCACTTGGTCTTGCCGCAGCCCTTTTCGGCGGTCCAGCGGCTCTGCCCAGCGCCAAGACGAGCGTGAGCAAGGAGGCGACCTATATCTACAACACCGACCAAGGTGACCGATTCACCTTGCGCTGGCTGCGGCCTGAACGCGACGCAGTGCGGCTCAGCCGCGTGCTTGAGCTCCACGAACAGGGGCTCATCACGAGCCCAGTTGACCAGCTCAACGCGGCAATGGTGCTGCAGCACGGCAACGATTCGACTCACTACCGTCTGGCACATGAACTGGCAAAGGCGGCCTTCGACGGCTGGGTGGCAACGCCGGGGCGCTCGAAACAAGGGTAATTCCGGGGACGCAATAAAAGATTCCTGACGGGCGGCAGCGGGCGCGGCCCTAGTTCACCTCAAGCAGCAGGTTAGGAGTTAGTCAGTTAGCGGTTAGCAGTGGCGGAGGGAATCGGCGAGTTGCGGTTGGCGGTAGCTGAGGACCGCCTTCTTGCCAATTCAATCAAGCGTGGGCATGTAGCGCTCCGGAGTTTGAGGGCTTGAGCGACACCTGCCCCGTTAGGCGGTTTGAGCTCGCCAGCAGCGGACGGGGTTATCGTTTCGCGCCAGCCACTGGAAGACCGGCCAAAATAGGGCTTTGTGAATCTCAGGCTGGGGCAGGGATTTGCCCAGCCGCCGCAGAACAGCCCCCAGGGTGGGGTCATACTCGACCACGCCCACCACAAGGTCGCCCTGCTCGATCTCAGTTGCATCGAACAGAAGGTCGATCACTCTCCTGGCCTCGCAGTAGGCTGTAGCACGCCAGAGAAATCGGGGCATACTCGTTGTGCACACGGCGCTGCGGTAGTCAGGTTTGAGACCCGAGCAAGACAGCAGGTCTCGCTTGGCGTCAGTGCTCGTCGTAAGGTAGCAGTCCCAGTAGAGGCGGGACTTCATCGAAGTCGTCGCCATGTTGACCCGAACCGTCTCTATGAGAGCATCGAGTTGCAGAACCCAGTCATGTACGACGCCGAACGGTATTCGTATTTTGTGGTAGAGCGGTATGAGCATCAGAACAGGCACGGCCCGCACGGGACCGATTTTGCCTTCCCAACTCCGCCATGAGGTAGACAGAGACAGAGACGTGTGCTTCTTGCCGTTTACCTCCACCTCCACGGTCGTTCCATCGAATGCCATGCGCGCGAACGGGCCGACCTGGTCGTCGTGCGCATACATCTCGTTGATGCGAGATGCCTCTAAGAGAAAGCCATTCTTGTAGGGAACATGGTGCTGTAGTCCTAAGCTGAAACCTGTAACGGCGACTGCGTGTAGCCCAAGAGCATACTTGCCCTGTGTCGGCGTCGCCGCCGTGTCGTACAGTTCTACGCCAACCGGAATCGGCACCTTGCCGCGCAGGTATGCGTACAGCGTGCTCTTGAGAACATGCGCGTTCTCTGCCTTGACGTAGAACGGCTCCAGACCGACGCTCCTGATGGCGTGCGCCATCTGGGCGTGAGTTAAGCCGTGATTCGGCAATGACCTGGTTTCCAGGGGAGAGTGCTCTACAGCCGCCTCAGTTATCTCAACGGGCGACGGTATGCGGTGGTGGAAGAGTTTGCCTGTGCCCTGGAAGACCGTCCACAGCTTGCTAGTGTCTACTTGCAATAATGTTAGATATATGGTAGTATCTTGGGTGAA
>CAZQZR010000301.1:0-2195 GCA_964597845.1 uncultured bacterium
GCAAGGTCTTCCTCTCCGGCGACTACAAAGAAGAACAACTCCGCCTTGAGTTCCTCAACCCCTTCTTTGATACACTTCACTGAGATGCAGGGACGTTTAATGGAACCGCCAGCCTCGCCATCGGGGCCGCTGGAGGTATTAGTTCGCAACAGCCGATGGCAGCGGCCGGTTTTGACAGTCCGCCGTATGTAGGTATCCTCGTCCTAATGGCGTCGCACGAAAAACCCCGCTCGTCCCGTGGAAGGCGGAGGCCGTCTGGTGCGCCTGTCCTCGGGCGACCGACAACGCGACGAGCGGAGTTCGATGTGCCGGTGGCTCGGGACGGCCCGGCGAGCGTGGCTTACTCTCCGGTCGCGACCACACTGCGTACACCGCCGAGAATCGTGGCGTCCGCCTTCGGAGAGCACTTGGCTTCGTATCTGGCCCGCAAGACCGTCTCTCCAATCTTCATGCTCGGTGATGCAGAAATGGTGCTACGCCAACTGCCCGATGAATCCTTTGACTTCTGCATGACCAGTCCTCCGTATTGGGGCAAGCGTGTATACGCGAACGGTGGAATCGGCCTTGAACCGGACTTTCGGGACTACATTGCCCATCTCTGCGCCGTGTTCGGCGAAGTAAAGCGAGTCCTGAAGCCGACCGGGTCGTTCTGGCTGAACATCGGAGACAGCTTCCTTGAAAAGAGGCTGATGGGAATTCCTTGGCGGGTGGCCTTCGCGCTCACGGACGTCCAAGGCTGGATACTGCGCGACTGCGTCATCTGGAACAAAATCAAAGGCGGGCTGGACAACTCGGTAGACCGGCTGCGAAACACCCATGAGCCTGTGTTTCACTTCGTCAAACAGCCTTCCGGGTACTACTTCGACGCTGACGCTATTCGCGCCAACCCGAGAAAGGCGCGGGTCGTCAATGGTGCGATTGTCTCGGCAACTGGCGTCACCGGCATACGGTACAAGCGCCAAGTGGAGATGTCCACGGCGCTGACGCCCGAGGAGAAGCAACATGCGCTGAAGGAACTCGGCACAATGCTCGTCGCCATGCAGCAGGCCAAAGTCAGTGACTTCCGGATGATCATTCGTGGCCAGCAGCGTGCGACTCACTCGGATGCCGAGCGCGTTTCCGGGCGAGCCCGCGAACTCAACGAGAAGGGGTTCTACTTCCTCAAGTACCACCCTAACGGAAGTAAGCCCGCCGACGTGTGGGACATCCTCCCCGAAGATACACAGGGTCGCCATCTCCACTTTGCACCGTACCCGGTGGACCTGTGCAGAATCCCGATGCGAGCCACGTGCCCGCCGGACGGAGTCGCACTGGACCCTTTCTGCGGCACCGGCACCACGATGTTCGCGGCGTTGAGCCTTAATCGTAAGTCGGTCGGCATCGAAATCGCAGAGGAGTATCTGCGGGCGGCCGAAGAAAGGTGCTCGTCACTGCTGTGAGCAAAGTTGTCGAGTTGTTCGGAATCGCGACAACGGCGAGCCGCGTCGACTGGGCGCGGACTGCACGCCGGCAGCAGTGCCCGTTCTTGCGCCGGAAGTGCATGAAGACCCGCAAGAGCCAGCCGTCATTGTCTATCGGCACTTGCACGGTCTCGGTCGGAATCGACGACCAGGCCGTCGTCATCTGCCCGCAGCGCTTGCTTGAACGGCGGCAGGTCTTCACAGACTGTCTGCACCTTCTTCAACTGCATGAACCCGGCAATGAGCTGCATGTGGTTCCCGAGATATCCGTGCCAGGAGGAAGCGTTGACTACTTCCTTGTCTCCGCGCGGAGTGGCAGAGTCCGTGATTTCGCTGGCATCGAGCTGCAGACGCTAGATACTACCGGCACAGTCTGGCCCGCGCGGCAGCGGTTCCTGTTCGACAAGGGGGAGAATTAGGGACAGTCACCTATTACGGAGCGATGTCAAGGCACGGCATGACAAGATGGTCGAACTGGTGACGCGGATGATGGAATTGAAGAAGCAGCAGGCCCGCGCCCCTAAGAAGCAAAGCCCCAGCGCCCGGCAATCCCTCGACCAGAAGCTCGCCATCACCGACCAGCAAATCGACGCGCTGGCGTATGAATTGTACGGGCTGACGGAAGAGGAAACCGAACGAGTCGAAGGAGACAAAGAATGAGGGACACTTCCCATATTTCTGAGCGATGTCAAGGCGCGGCAACGCGGCATTTCAGATTGCAGATTGTAGATTGCA
>CAZQZR010000302.1:0-2173 GCA_964597845.1 uncultured bacterium
CAGGTTGCAGTCAATGACCAAGCCGCAAGCACCAATGACCAATCAATATGGCAATGCGCAATGGCGGAAAGGCCCTTCCAGCAGCGTCGGGGCGACGCGTCGCGTCGTCAGTGTTCATCTGCGTTGGCCGCAGCGGCCCCTGTCCGACAGTGCATCCGTGGTTAATACTGCCGGAACCTTGGCGATCTTGGCGTCTTGGCGGTTCAACGTCGGAGTCC
Source organism: uncultured bacterium (assembly GCA_964597845.1). Classification (GTDB taxonomy): domain Bacteria; phylum Hydrothermota; class Tepidihabitantia; order Tepidihabitantales; family Tepidihabitantaceae; genus UBA2258. The sequence goes on from CAZQZR010000302.1 coordinate 219, forward strand.
GGGACGGCGGTCGGTCTTGCCTTTGCCTGTGGTGTCCCTACAATTTCATGTAGTCCTTTAGACAACCGTTCATGGAGGCTTCTTGAAAAGATCGCTGATACTTTCCGCTTTGGTTCCGGCCCTTTTGTTGGCCGGAACCGTAACATATACGCTGAGCACGAGCCCGGACCAGGTCCGGTTCACGCGCTTTAACGGCTTCGACGCCGTTGAGCTCGCGCAGGGCATCGTGATTCCCGACCCAGGCAAGCCCTGCCTGCCCGAGGTGCCGGTGACGCTCGCGATTCCGGCGAACAGCCGCGTGACCGGCGTAACCGTAACCCCACTTGCGACAGCCGAACTGGGCAGCTTCAATGTCATGCCCGCGCAACCCGCCTCTCCCCTGTCCAAACCTGCACCCGGGTGGGTTGGCCCGGACGCTCGGACCTATTCGTCCAATGCGACCTATCCGACGAATCCGCTGCTCGGCTTCAACACCGGTTCGGCTGCCGGGTTCAAGCTGGTCGCGGTGCGCGTCGCGCCGTTCTCGCTGCAACCAGCGTCAGGACTGCTTTCTCTTTCCACGAAGCTGAGGGTGACGGTGGACTATGTGGACGGAACGGACGCGATACGGACGCTGATGCAGGCGCAGCGCGACCGGGCACTTGCCGGCTTGCGCACACTGGTGGCAAATCCGCAGGATCTTGAACGGTTCAGCCCGCAGGTCGCCGAAACCGACCTGCCCGAAATCGCCTACCTCATCATCACCAACGACGCGCTTGCCCCCGAGTTCGCGCCGTTCGTGGATTACCGCACGAGCCGCGGCCTGCGCTCGGAAATCCGTACCGAGGAATGGATCGGCCGCAACTACGAAGGGCGGGACCTGCAGGAGAAAACCCGCAACCTCATCATTGACTATTTCCAGCACCGCGGCCTCTCCTACGTGCTGCTGGCCGGCGACAATGCGCAAGTGCCGACGCGCCGCATCCGGCTCGATGTATTTGATGAAACCGCGGACATTCCGACCGACATGTACTTCGGCGACCTCGACTATTCGTGGGACTCGAACCGCAACAACGTGTTCGGCGAGATGACGGACTCGGTTGACCTGTATGCCGACGTCATCGTCGGCCGCGCCTCGGTGGACAACGTCCGCCAGGTGCAGAACTTCATCGCCAAGGTCAAGACCTACGAGGGGAACCCAGCGACCGACTATATCAAACGGAACCTGCTGCCGTCCGGCTGGCTCTGGCAGTCAATCGGCTACCACGGCCGGTTCGTCAACGACTCCATCGCCAACCTGACCCCGTCCGGGTGGACCGACGTGAAGATGGAGAACCCACCGGGCTCGAGTGTGGTGCAGGATTCGTTCGACAACGGTTTCGCCCTGTTCGACCCGGCCGGCCACGGCAACGCCGGCGGCGTCTATCACGAGAACGGCACGCCCATCTACCTCTCCGGCAACGCCTCGCAGCAGCAGAACCGCCGGCGCTACACCATCATGACCTCGCTCGCCTGCGACCCGGGCGACTTCGAGGCGGAGGACTGCTGCGCCGAGGCCGCGCTCAACTGCGACTCGGCCGGCTGCATCGGCGTGATGATGAACTCGCGCTACGGCTGGGGCACGCCGCCGGGAATGGGCCCGTCCGAGAAGCTCTGCGTCCGGTTCTACGACCACCTGTTCAATTCGCAGGAGTACGTCATGGGCGTCTGCCACGACCGGTCGCGCGAGGTGTATTCGGGCGCGGCCCATCACGACGCGCTCTGGCGCTGGTGCGTCACCGAATTCAATCTGCTCGGCGACCCGGCCATTGACGTCTGGACCGAGGTGCCCGGCCAGCTCGCGGTCGCGGCCTCTGACACGATTGCGACCGGCGCACAGAACCTCCAGGTCACGGTCAGGCGCAACGGTTCGCCCCTGGCGGGCGCGCAGGTCTGCGCGTGGAAGGGAAACGAAGTATTCGCGACGGGCCAGACGA
>CAZQZR010000303.1:0-2162 GCA_964597845.1 uncultured bacterium
TTGCGGTCATCGTGTTCCACCGCTCGGGCGTGCCCGCGGTCACGAGCATCCAGTCCTTGTCAATCAGCTTGAAGACGTTGTCCTTCAACTTGTACGGGTCAATTCTCAGGAACTCATTGGCCATCGCCGCTCCTTTCATGATGCAGGATTATAGCGTCCGCTCGAACCGTTGCCAGTCTTCGTGCTGCTTGACATGGGTACGGAGCAGACTATGCTCAAGGCCGTGGTCAGATAGGTTAGGCATTCAGACGGGCGGGGAACCCGCTCCTCCGAGATAGGAGTGCTGGTGAAGAAGCTTCTGCTACTGCTCGTTCCTCTGGCGCTCTTCGCGCAGGTGGAGATAGTCGCGGTCATTAGGCTTCCCCATACCTCACAGTCCCGGTTGAGGACCGCGGCTTACCTTCCGGAACTCAACAAGCTCTACGTCGCCAGCGATCCCGATCGGTACTACGTAGTCGATTGTTCAACGTATCAGGTGGTGGACTCTCTTTCGGTTGAGGTGTATGGCGAGGTCGAATACTCCTGGAACTGGCGCAGGCAGAAACTCTATGCCCTCTGTCGAGGCATAAGAGACAGCACGTTGGTCATCGACGCAGCAGCCGACACGATCATTTGCCGGCTGCACGTTTGCAGTTACATGCCCTCGCAGGTCTATCTGAGTGACGTCGACCGTTTGTACAAGGCGGCAGTGGAGACCCTCTATGCGTTTGATGGCGCCACCGACTCGGTCGTGCGCCGGGTGACGCTCGGAGGGGTAAGCACGAACGCGTCATGGGACTCGGCCGACCAAAAGCTCTACGTGGGGCAGGGGGGCGACAAGAAGCTCTATGTCTACGACTACGTGGCCGATTCGGTCTTGAAGGTGATTGACGTGAGGGGTGTGAGCGCGATGCAGCCCGACGCTCTTCTGTTCGACAACACCTACAACAAGGCCTATCTGGCGCCTTTCCAGGGGGAGCCCGGACCTGCGAATGTGGGTATCATTGATACGGAACGCGATATACTGGTCGGCACCGTGCCCGTGCGAATCTGGGGCGGGCTATATGGCCAGGCAGCCGTTGACGAGCGGGACGACAAGGTCTATTTCGCTGATGACGATGCCGGTTACAACCCGGACACGCTGTGGGTCGTCGACTGCGCCACGGACTCGGTTCTGAGAAAGATCGATTACGGGCCAGGAGGGGGTGCGTGGCTCGTGTGCTGGGTGCCGTGGAGCAACCGTCTCTATCTCGTGACCGGCACCTCTCACCCCGGTTGGACCAGTTGCATAAAGGTGCTCGATTGCAACACCGACACGTTCATAGTGCAGCAGATGCTGGTGAACAACGCGGGGATTCAGGACATACAACTCGATCCGGTTCGCCAGCGCATGTTCGTCGTCGGGGTCGACACCTATGACATCTACGTCCTGCGTGACACCGGATACGGGGTCGCTGAATCCAAACCGTCGGGACCGCGCCCCGTGGCAGGCTTGCAGTTGCAGATGATGCCGGGTTGGTTTGACGTCCGGTATTCCGTTGCCTCGCCATGTCGTGTGGACCTGTCGGTCTACGACTTGATGGGCCGGGAAGTCAGGCGTTTGGTCGCCGAGAAGCAGTCCGCCGGCCAACACTCGGTCGTTTGGAACTGTCTGGACCTCCACGGCAATCGCGCCGCGCGCGGGGTGTACTTCATCCGTCTCGACACGCCGGGCTTTAGTGACGTGAAGAAAGCGGTGGTGACGAGGTAGCGCGCGAGAGGAAGACAGAAGGCTGTAGAACAGCAGACAGCTAAGGGGCGGGCGCAAGCCCGCCCCCAAGTCCAGCGCGAAGATGGTCCTGCCGGGGCAGTGTCAGTTGTGCCCGGAAGTTTAGTGATAGGATACAAGACCGCCCGGCATCAATTCGGCCTAAGCGATTGAGCATCAATGGGCTATTGCGTGTTCGCGAAAGTCACCTACCCCGCCTAGGAGTCCGGCCGAAAAGTCTTGACAAGCGTCCTGTTATATGTTAGTCTTGGGTCATCGCTGAGCAGCCGGTAGACAGCCCGAGGTTTTCCGAGAGGAGGCGTCTTGGTCGGACACGTTGATCCGCAGCGTAACCTGTACACCTGTGACAACCAGTACCTGAAGTTCGTGGGCGAGGATACGTTTTACGGCTTTCTGGCCCGGCACCGGCCGGAGC
>CAZQZR010000304.1:0-2135 GCA_964597845.1 uncultured bacterium
GGCAACGGCGAGGCGAAGGGCGTGGTCGAGACCGTGGTGAACGAGAAGCTCGCCCAGTACTTCGAGGAGAACCCGCGCTTCGCCAACCGGATTGTGGAGAAGGTGATTACCGCGGCCAAGGCGCGGATGGCGGCGCGGAAGGCGCGCGAGCTGACGCGACGGCGGTCGCTCTTGGAGTCCGACAGCCTACCCGGCAAGCTCGCCGACTGCGCTTCCGAGGACCCGGCCGAAAGTGAACTCTACATCGTTGAGGGCGATTCGGCAGGCGGCTCGGCCAAGCAGGGACGGGACCGCCGATACCAGGCGATACTGCCCCTGCGGGGCAAGATTCTCAACGTCGAGAAGGCGAACCTGAACAAGGTGCTTTCGAACAATGAGATTCGCACGCTCATCTCCGCGGTCGGGGCGGGCATCGGCGAAGAGGACTTCGACGCGCAGAAGGCGCGGTATCACAAGATTGTCATCATGACCGACGCGGACGTCGACGGCTCCCACATCCGGATACTGCTCCTGACGTTCTTCTACCGGTTCATGCAGCCGCTGATCGAGGCGGGCTACGTCTATATCGCCCAGCCGCCGCTGTACAAGGTGAAGCAGGGCAAGACCGAGAGCTACCTGTTCAGCGACGAGGAACTGGCGAGCCTCTCCAGCAAGAACAAGGGCACGCAGTTCGACATCCAGCGGTACAAGGGCCTGGGCGAGATGAACCCGGAGCAGCTCTGGGAGACGACGATGAACCCGGAGAAGCGGACGCTCAAGCGCGTGGCAATGGAGGACGCAACCGAGGCGGACGGCGTGTTCCGGATGCTGATGGGCGACGAGGTCGAGCCGCGCCGCGTGTTCATCGAGAAGAACGCGGCGTCGGTTGAGAACCTGGACGTCTGAGGACCCGGGCCAGGAGCCCGGGAATTCCCAATTGCGAATTCCTAATTCCCAACGAACAAGGAAATGACCAAGCCCTTTGGGCATTGGGGATTAGTTGGTCATTGGGAATTGTGGATTGGGTATTTAAGCCGTCGGCCATCAAGCTGACCGATTAGGGACAGGATAACTTCAAAGCTGGGAGGCGAATGTGGCTGACAGGAAGCTTCTGCGTGAGCTGACCGAGGCGTTCGGGCCGTCTGGGTACGAGACCGAGTCGGCGAACATAATGGCACGGGAACTGGCCCAGGCGGGCAAGGTATCCCGCGACGGGCTGGGCAGCGTAGTCTGCCGGGTCGCGGGCTCGACCGAGCGGCCCCGCATCATGGTATCCGCGTACATGGACGAGGTCGGGTTCATGGTCAAGTCGATTACGACCGACGGCTATGTCAGATTCCTGCCGATCGGCGGCTGGTCGCCGCAGGTACTGCTGGGCCAGCGGGTGCTGGTGCGGACGCGCAAGGGCGACTTCATCGGGGTAATTGGCTCAAAGCCGCCGCACGAGCTGACCGAGGAAGAGCGGAAGCAGTTGCCGATTATCGACAAGATGTTCATTGACTTCGGTTGCGCCGAGGGGTTCGACGTCAGGACGAAGCTCGGCGTTCGGCCGGGCGACCCGATTGTGCCGGTATCGCCCTATGTCGAGCTCGGCAAGAACCTGATGATGGCCAAGGCGTGGGACGACCGCGGCGGTTGCGGAATCGTCATCGAGGCCGCCCGGGCTTTGAAGGGGAAGAAGCACCCCAACACCGTTTTCATGGTAGGCAGCGTGTAGGAGGAAGTCGGCCTGCGCGGGGCGCGGACCGCGGCGGAAGTGGTGCAGCCGGACGTGGCACTAGCGCTTGACGTTTCGCTCTGCTACGAGCAGCCGGACAAGGCGCGCAAGGACCTGCCGGAGAGGCTGGGCAACGGCGCTGCCATCCTTGTCCACGACAACTCGATGATCCCCAACACGCGGCTGCGCGACTGGGTGATTGACCTGGCTGAGAAGAAGAAGATTCGCTACCACCTGACGACCGTGCGCGGAGGGTACGATACGAGTGCGATTCACGTCCACCGTTCGGGCGTCCCTTCGCTGGCCATCGGCTGGCCTACCCGTTACATTCACGCCCACACCGGTATCGTTTCGGCCGCGGACTACGACGCGACCGTAAAACTGCTGACCGCCGTCATCGAGAACCTCGATGAGGCGGTCAGTAAGAGCCTGCGGTCTT
>CAZQZR010000305.1:0-2123 GCA_964597845.1 uncultured bacterium
CAGAGCCTGCTATGCTGAACCGATGAAGATTGACGGCCTTGAATGGATGGACTGGCTGCACAAGATGCGGGCCGAACGCGCGAAGCTGGACCCCTCAAGCGGCATCAGCGTCAAAGACGGCCCGGCCGGCAGCGTGAAGCATCGTCCGCTGCTCTACCTTGAGACCTCCATCTTCGGCTTTTATTATGACGAAGAGCCGCGGAATGCCTTGCGACGTGAGGCGGTGACCAAGTTGCTGAGCCAGATTCGACTCGGAATCCTGGAAGCCGGCACGTCGCCTGTCACATTCCACGAGTTCGAGGATGCCGCGGAACCGCTCCAGTCCAAACTACTGGCCTTCCTTGATGACGTACGGATACTGCCCGCTGACGACGACGAGGTCGAGCACCTCGCAGAGGTGTACATTCGAGAAGGGGTCGTTTCAGAACAGGATGCAGACGACGCGCGGCACGTCGCGTACGCCACGGTCTGCAGGGCCGACGTGCTGGTGTCGCTGAACCTGCGGCACATCGCGAACGAGCGGACGGAAAGGAGAGTGGCGAGCGTCAACCTGCGAGAAGGATATCAGCCACTCCGCATCAAGACGCCCGAGGAGGTGTTGAACTATGAAGATTGATGGTCTGGACTGGATTGACTGGCTCCACAGCCAGCGGGAACGATCCGAAGCCGAGCGGAGGCGTCGCGGCATCGGCGGCGCGGAGTGGCTAAAGGAGATTCGAGCCCGGGCTGAGACGTATGTCAGAGAACGTGCGAGTCGCGAGACTCCCGTCGCCCGCGACAAGCCGGCGACGAAGCCGCCCCGCCGTCGTACCCGCAAGCCGTGAGCCGTCAGCCGTCAGCCCTCTCGCCCGACGTCCTCGCCGCGATTCGCTTCGAGAACTTCAGTATCGACGAGCCCAAGCCGTAGCGCCCGGGCCGTTACTCGGGCCGGACCATCCGCCACCGTGCGGATCTGGTCGTGTCGCTGCGAGACCGACAGCCATGATACGGTACGCGACCACCATGCGCACATGCCAGCCGGCAAGGTAGCCACGAGAATCACGCCTTGTCTGTTCTTGCCGTTCTCCGTCGTACCGGGACTTGACTTCTGCACGGGCGTGACTAGATTAGGTATGCGATGAGCCCGAAAGTGAAGACCATTCTCGCCGAGCTGCGGAGCCGGTTCGAGGCGCTTTACGGCGACCGGCTGGTGAAGCTGGTTCTGTTCGGGTCCCAGGCACGCGGGAATGCCGACGCGGACTCCGACATCGACGTGCTCGTGGTGCTCAAAGGGCCGGTCCAGGTAGGCACCGAAATCGAACGCGGCTCGACCGTCACCGCGGCCCTGTCCTTGGAACATGACGTTGTCATCTCAAGCGTGTACGTCGATGAAGAACGATACAAGCGAGACCGCAGTCCGCTGTTCCTCAACGTCGAGGCCGACGGCGTAGCAGTGTGACCAGCGACCAGACTGCCCTCGTGGCGAAGGCCGAAGACAGCGTGCGTGCGGCAGAGCTACTGGCCCGCGACGGGCACTACGGCTTCGCGGTCTCCCGCGCGTACTACGCGATGTTCTACATAGCGGAGGCGATGCTGCTGGAACACGGGCTGAGATTCACCAGCCACGCCGGAGTCATCTCGGCCTTCGGTCAACGCTTCTCCAAGACGCAGAAAGTCCCCTCAGAGTTTCACCACTACCTGCTGGCCGCCCGGGACGGTCGCACGGAAGGCGACTATGACATCTACCCAAAGCTGACTGCTGATGACGCGGCCCTCGCAATTGCCCACGCACATGAGTTCATCAATCTCGCCGAAAGTATGCTCGGCGAGGCAACCGGCACGGCGTAGCACTCCCCGCCGGGATTTCACCCTTTGCCCGCATTCCGACTCCCGCAATCAGGAAGCGTCAACCGCAAATGGCGCCCCGACGTTCCTCGCCGCGATTCGATTCGAGAACTTCAGTATCGACGAGCCCAAGCCGTAGCGCCCGGGCTGTCATTCCGTTCGTTCCCACGGTGCGCAGCGCACCCGAGGCGCTCTGCGCCGAGTGGAGGAATCTCTCAGCGACCCGACGACAGCCGCCCGGCCATCACCGGGCGGCTGCCTTGCGACCGTCCACGTATTCTAACTCTCGACCTTCTCCC
>CAZQZR010000306.1:0-2069 GCA_964597845.1 uncultured bacterium
GAGATGATGTTCCGGAGGCCGATCATCCGATGCCATTCGACGTCAGGATACTCGCCTCTGAGTTCCTCGGGGATGTTCCTGGCTGCCTCGCCGATGACCTCAAGGTTGCGCAGGACCGCGTCCATCGTCTTCTCGTCTTCGACGAACTCTTCGTAGGTCAGACCCTTCGTGTATTGCCGGACCCTCGCCATGGCCTGCTTGAGGTCTTCAAGCCGAATCCGCGCCGGGCGGTTCGTCATGCGTAGACGACTTCGCTCAAGACCCGGTCACGGTACTGGGGTTTAAGAGCGGGGATTGTCACAAGGTCGACACGCATCCCGAGGACTTGCTCCAAGTGGTCTTTCAGGTCCACGATTTCCCAGCCGATGGGCGCGGTGAACTCGACTAGGATGTCAACGTCGCTCGCCTCCGTCTGCTCCCCTCGGACGTACGAGCCGAAGATGCCGATTCGCCCGACGTGGAACCGAGCGGCCAGCAGGGGAAGCGATTCCCGTAGCGTTTTCTCTATCTCAGCCTTGGTCTTCATTCGGTGGTTTCCTCTACATGTAGGTTAGGCGTGGGTGGGGAAATGTCAAGCATGTGGCGGAGGCGGATAGCGTCAGGCCGCGGAATACTGTACATGGGCACCCGCAACTACCTCCTCCCGGAAATAGCGACTCAACTCGGGCGGGGTGCGCAGGTCGACCTTTCTGCCAATAAGGTCTGAGAGTTCCCTCTCCATCTGTGCCAAGCCGAAGTAGCCCGGGCCGTTGCGTGGCTCGAACTCTACCAGCACGTCGACGTCGCTGTCCGGGCCGAAGCGGTCGGTGAGGACCGAGCCGAACAGCGACAGCTTCCGGATGTGGTTGCGCCGGCAGAACTCGGCCAGCTTGTCGCGGTCAAAGGCGACCTTTGGACTCATGGTTTAGTGTAGCCGAACCGGCCCGAGCGTCAAGTTTCCGGCCACGACGGGAAGACGAGTCGTCGGAGGATTCCGGCGGCTCGCCCGGGTGCGACAGTGCCTGACCAGTCCGGTGCCACGCGGAGCGCCGGCTAGGGTTTCTTCGCGGTCGTGTCGTTGACGATGCGATAGATGGAGAGTGTAGTCCCGCCGTCAGGGCCGGACTTGGCCGTGATGACCACAGTCTGCCTTCCGTCCGGGCTGGCGCGCCCCATGGACGTGCCACCACTCTGGGTCTTGACCGGGTAGTCATTCCAGTCGGCCATCAGGGTTGCGTAGTGGGCTATGACGGCCGGAACGGGATCGGTTGTCTTGAAGACGTTCAGCGAGGTCGTGACATCGTCCTCGCTCCGATCCATGTCACCTACCGCCTGTGCCCCGGGGTAGAGCAGAGATTCGGGCAGGGCATGATGGTTAGCTGACGGTGTCGCGCGCGGTCCCTCGCCGCCGTCCTTCCCGCATCCTATTGCGACTGGAAGCGCCGCTGCCAGCAGGGCGCACAGTGCAAGCATACGCGGTCTGAACATTGGGAGCCTCCTTGGGTAAGACGTTTCCATTCCAGACGTGGTCATGACGCGGCCGGAATCACGCCAAGTCGAGTAAGACGCATGCCGTTGGTTCCTTGTTTCAGCGCAGAAGCGGTGCACGGGGCTGAGCCTCAAGCGGGTCAGGTCAGCGGCGAGGTTCGGATTGAGCCGAGGCGAGGATCATCGGCAGCGGACGGAGTTCGCGCTTGAGCGGGTCGAGGACGAGGCCGAGGGCTTCGAGGGTCATGGCTCCCAGCAGCAGGCTGTCGCCTTCTTCACCGAAGATGACATCGGCCCCGCCGATGGCGTCGCGGTACTTGAACAGGGCCACGCCTTTGTGTCGGGTGATGCGCGAGCCGTCAGCGAGACGGAATTCCTGTTCGGCCAGAGACTTGATGCCTAGTCGTTCCAAGACCGGTCGCGGTATCACGGAATATACCGCGCCAGAGTCAACGAGGAGGTCGAGCGCCTCGGTACGTTCGGGGCTGGCGGGGTTACCAATTTCGATACGCAGAACAGTCAATCCCATTTGATGCTCCTTTTCAGGTCAGACCAGAAGAGGATAGGTAGGAACCGGGAAATGTCAAGCGTTCGCCATGGCC
>CAZQZR010000307.1:0-2061 GCA_964597845.1 uncultured bacterium
CGGGCTTGAGCCGGCTGCTGCCGACGCGATGGCGCGCGGCGTAATCGACCCGCTGATTGACGGCGCTGCCCTGCCGCTTTCGAAGCTGAATCAGTACCGGTGGTACGTGTCCGAGCTTTGCCGGCTGATGCGGACGAAGTCCGGGCCGGACCTGGCGTACTGCATGGAACTGCTGTTCGCGAAGTGGATCGGTTTCGGGCTGGAGGCGAATACGGCGGTGTTCCTTGCCGGCGAACTGTTTGACAGGCTGATGTCCGAGCCGGGTCCGGACAAGTCAGAAGTCAGAATGCAGATACCAGAATGCAGAAGTGCGGAATCCGGAACGGAACCGAACGACGGACGAAGAACGAGCAACGAGGAAACGACCGGGGGAGGCGAGTCATGAGCAAAGTCCTGAGGCAGTTGCCCGAACAGTCGGTGCGGTCGGTCCTGAAGGGCTGCCGCAAGTATGAGCGGACACTGGTCAATGGCCAGAATCCGCGGCGGTCGGACGGGAACGTGCGAGCCCAGTTCGACCGGTTCAGTGCAGCTATGGAAGAGGAGGCAGTACTGACTACTCGGGTGCGGCAGGTTCTCTGCCGGAACGGCATCCTGTCCTGTCGGTTCATGCCGTACTTCAACTTCGCCATGCACGTGGCCAAGCTGGTGCGGTCGGACTTGGGTGAGAGGTTGCCGATATACGTCGCGGTGGCAATCGGCCGCTGGACCGCGCGGGGGCAGCAGAGGGCCGTACTTGAGCAAATACGGTCGGATGTGTTCAACATCGGGCCGGTTGACCCGCCGGGCGGGTCAGATGTATAATTTGGTGGTGCGGGGTTGGGACCGAAAGCGGGGGCGAGCACCAGAGTTCGGTCTGGGTTCGCAAACGACCTGCCTGTGCTTGAGCGCGACAGGGAGGTGTATATGGAGGACAAGGAACTGGTTGCGCGGATACTGCGCAACGAAGACCGGAACGGCTGTATAGCCGTGATCGTGGAAAGGTATCAGCACATGCTGCTTACGGTGGCTGCGCGAATGCTTCGGAGCCGCACGTCAGCCGAGGACGTGGTGCAGGATACCTGGGTCGTCGCTCTCCGCCGCCTGCCCCGGTATGACCCGGAGCGGGGACTGCTCTCAACGTGGCTCTGCAGTATCACAATCGGGCTGTGCTGGCACCTGTGGCGCACGCAGAAGCGCGTGGCCCGGGGCGAGGACTTCGAGCGGCGTTGCTGCATCGACGAAGGCCCGGGCCCGGAGGAGCGGCACGAACTTCTGGTATGGCATGAGCGGCTGTGGGCCGTGCTCAACAAGCTGACGAGGTTCCGGCAGGCGCTGCTCGTCCTGCGGCTTGAGGAGGGCTGGACCTACAAGCAGCTTGCGGCGGCCTTCGGGTGTACCGAGCGGCACGCGGAATACGAGACCGGGAAAGCGCTGGCCGAGGCTAAGAAGCTCGGCGGGGAGTTGCGACTGAATCACTGGAGGTGCGATGGAGCCCTTTGAGGACTTTGGAGAATGCACGGCAGAGGAACTTGACCTTTTCGGCGAGTTCACGGAAAGCCTTACTCGCGGCGAGAAGCCGGACGTCGAGGAGTATCTGGCCCGGCTGAAAGATGGGTCAAAGGAGCGGCTTAGAACGTCGCTCGACAACGCGGTCTGGTTCCATGGGCTGGTGCAGGACTTCAAGCGGGAGTGCCCCGGGAAGACGATATGGGACGTGCTCGGCGTGGGGCAAGGGACGAGGAGAACGACCAATTCCCAATTGCCTATGACCAATCAACCAGGAAATGACCAATGACCAGGGCGTAGAAGAAGCCGCAGATGACGCAGACCGCGCTGATTCTGGTTTGGGATTTGGTGCTTGGGGTTTCCCGCCGAGGCGGTTTGGGGCTTTTGCCCGCGAGCGGGAATCATTGGGTGAGAAGCACAGTCGCTCTTTGACAATTCGGAGTGCGGAGCACCTTGGAGTGCGTGCAGCAGTGAGCTGCCGCTTTGTCTGAAAAGCGGCGGCTGTCGCCGCCGCAGTCCATGGACGCTTCGCGTCTCAAAGGGGACTGTCCCGACGTGGACTGTCCCCGGACCGGG
>CAZQZR010000308.1:0-2060 GCA_964597845.1 uncultured bacterium
CGCCAGCCGCGACCACCGCAATCATCAATCACCCAGTTCTATCTCGGGATTTGGGCGGGCTTGACCGCTGAGCCGCCCCGGCCTATCTTCACGGATGGCTTATCTCCGCGGGCTCTGGAACGACGGGCGCAGAAGCGTTACCGCCGCGCCGGACCTGCTGCTCGTCGCCGCGACCTTCGCGCTGGCGGCGCTCCTGCCCCACTACTGGCGACCACGGCTGCCCGCCCTTGGTCCGGGGTGGTTTGGTGCAGCCACCTTGCTCTGGCGGAGCATGCTATACCTGGCCCTGCCGATGCTGTCGCTCTTCCTGCTGCGGCTGCCGCCGGCAAAGGTCGGCCTCAGCCTGGGGCGGCCCCGGCTCTGGCTTCGCGACATCGGACTCCTCTACCTGGTGATGCTGCCGTTGGTCTTCCTCGCTTCCCGCCAGCCCAGTTTCCAGCGCAGCTATCCGTTCTTCGCCTTTGAGCGCTTCGGTGTCGGCAACCTGCTTCTCGGTCTGACCGTGAGAATGGTCGGCATGTTCGCGTGGGAGTTCCTCTGCCGCGGCTACCTGCTGTTCGGGTTTGAGCGCCGGGTCGGCGGGCCCGCTGCCATCGCAATCCAAACCATCCCGTTTGCAGTCATGCACGTTGGGAAACCGGCTCCCGAAGCCCTCGGCTCAATCGTCGCCGGCATCGTACTCGGCATCATCGCTCTGCGGAACCGCAGCTTCATCCCCGGCGCCATCCTGCACTGGTCGGTCGCCGCGACTCTCGACATCTTCGCCATCGTCCGCATCTGACCGGCTGCTGCTTCACCGCAACCTGCAAACTGGAAGCGGTCACTCGCGCCCACGCCCTTGACATTTGGGCCTAAGGCACTATCTTGAATCTGATGAGTGCGACTGAAGCCTCACCAAAGCCGGGCACGCAGCACCTCTTTCTATACTCGAGTCCCGAACCGTGGACCTGGATTCCGGGAACGTGGATTCTACCCGGGACTGTCTTCGTCACGAGCGAGGGAAAATTCTACCGGTTCGTTGAGCGCACCGACGACGGCTGGAAGGCCGAGGAAGTCGATCCCTCCACGGTCGGCAACCCTTCTCGTGTAGCTGACATAGCGAGAATCAGGCTCGATTACGAACGGGCGCTGGCCGCCCACGACGCACTGTCCGACAGGGACCGCCGAGGTCAACTCGACCAGAAGATGCGGGCTGGCGCAGATATGCCCGAAGGCCGCGCGCTCCTGCGCGAGCGAGACGAGGAGCTGCACCGCCTCCGCGACAGGCTCATCCTGCTCTGCAACGGCCGTGGCCCGGAGGCACAGGCTGCTGCCGCCCACCCGGACCAATGGAAATGGGCGCTGGTTATCGTGCTCGCTGTCGGCTTCGTTATTGCGGTCGCCAATTGCGTCCGGATGCTGTTCAAGTTCGTCCCGGAAGAGGCTGGAAAGATGGTTGCCGGCGCGGCGTTTTTCCTCTCCGGTGCGGCTCTCTTCGTCATCGGGGTCCGCGAGTTGGCCAGGCACAAGAACAAGCTGGTAACCGGCAACCTTGTCGGGTGTTACACGCTGCTCATCCTCGCCGTTGTGGTCGCCGCGTTCGCCATCATGTGCCTCTCGGTCTTGCTCATGTACAAGGGCGCTTACACCATCTGAAAGCCCCGGTCGAGTCGGTGGCCGGGACCGGGGAACCGGCTACTTCACCGGTGCCGACGCCCCTGTCGGGTCTTCCACCTTCCGCAACCGCAGGTTCACAGTCACGTTCCAGTCTTTCACGAACCTGACGACCGTGTAGGCATTGACGTAGCCGGCGCGGGTCACCAGCAGTTTGTGCATGCCGGCCGGCACCTTCTCGATGACGTAGCGGCCGGTTGAATCGGTCGACGCTGCGAGTTCAGTCCCTTCCACTGCGATCCGCGCTTCCACGACAGACAGCCCGGTCCCGACATCGGAAACCGCGCCCTCGACCCGACCGACATTGGCCGCACCAACCAGCGACAGGTTTGCCTCGGCCGCTTCTGTGCGCTTTGCCTCGACCAGCACAGACCCGCCATCGGCCCGCGCTGACTCCGCCGGTGCAG
>CAZQZR010000309.1:0-2037 GCA_964597845.1 uncultured bacterium
TTGACGAACTGCGCCACTATCATCGTCGCTATGGCGACGCCGATCGGCAGCAGGTAGCCGCGCCCAACCGACGCTATCAGCGCTGTGACCGGCATGAGCACGAGCCACAGTAACGCGGCCCGGCCCGCGAGGGCGACCGTGTCACGCGCTACCGGCCACGTCAGTCCCGGCATGCCGACGACCGCGCCGACGGCAAAGGCGGCGGCAAGCATCCAGGCAGCCAGCAGCAAGCACCACATTGCCGTAATGCCCGTTTTTGCCGCAATCATGGCCGAGCGCCGGGTTGTCGTCGCGAGCATGATGCGGCAGGTGCGGTCGGCGAACTCGCGGCCGAATACCCACGCCGCCAGTATGGCGAACGCGATTGCGCCCATCGCTCCCATCATCTGACCGACCAGGCCGAGGAACGTCGGCCAATCGACCGCGCCGACCAGCAGGCGGGATTTGACGGTGAGGAGCCCGAAGCGTTGCGCGTCGTCCGGGTGCTTCTTGATGGCCATCATCAAGCCGAGCATGACCGGGGGCAGTGTCGCAAAGGCGCCGACGAACCACGGAACGAGCGACCGGCGAGCCTTCAGGGCTTCCGCGTAGAATGCCGCTGACAAGCCTCTCATACGTTCCTCGGTTCGGCCTCAGCGGTGAGGCGCATGAAGTGCTGTTCGAGGTCTTCCTGCGCGACGGCCAGATGGGTTGGCGGCACGCCCGCCTCGACGAGCAGCTTCGCGATTGAGTCAGGAGCATCAAGCGCCTTCGGCTCACGTAGTTCGAGCAGGGGCGGGTCCGCGTCGCGCACGGGCCGTGGGTCAAAGCCGGCTTTCCTGAGCGCGGCGTCGGCGGCAGCGAGGTCTCGCGCCCCGACACTGAGGCGGCGGTTGCGTCGCCGCTCGATCTCGTCCGCGGACTGTTCTTCAATCATCCGGCCGCGGTGGACAAT
Source organism: uncultured bacterium (assembly GCA_964597845.1). Classification (GTDB taxonomy): domain Bacteria; phylum Hydrothermota; class Tepidihabitantia; order Tepidihabitantales; family Tepidihabitantaceae; genus UBA2258. Next base: position 935 of record CAZQZR010000309.1, read on the forward strand.
GCCGATGCGCGTGGCGAGTCGGTCAACTTCGGTCAGGATGTGGCTCGACATCAGGACGGTTGTCCCGCGTTCCCGCGCGAGCGTGCGCAGGAGTTCGCGTATCTCGATGACCCCGGCCGGGTCAAGCCCGTTCGCCGGTTCGTCGAGAATCAGCAGTTCCGGGTCATGGAGCATGGCGCGGGCGAGCGCGAGCCGCTGGAGGTTGCCGAGCGACATCGTTCGTGCCGGGCGGCCCGCATACTCGCCGAGTCCGAGTTTCTCAATCGCCCGGTCCACGGCTTTGCGGTCGCGCGCGTCCTGAAGCCGCCGCGCCACTTCGAGATTCTGGCGCACGGTCAGACCGGGATACGCGGCGGCACTTTCCACGAGATGGCCGACTCGACGCCACAAGCCGGTCGCCTCGGCGTGGACGCGCCGGCCGAACAACTCGGCATACCCGGCGGTCGGTGAAATCATGCCCAGCAGCATCCGAATCGCGGTGGTCTTGCCGGCCCCGTTGAGGCCGAGAAAGCCGTATATCTCCGCCCGTTCGATGCTCAACTCGGCCCGGTCGAGGGCGAGGACGCCGCCGCGATAGCGTTTGCTCAGGCCGAAGGTGCGGACGACGAGTTCGCTCATTGGGGATGCTGCGAAAGGGCCGAGACACGGCACTGCATTACGGTGATGCTACTAGCGCAAGGATGGATGTCAACGTCGCGCGGCGCGTAAGGACAAAGGACTGAGGACAAAGGACTGAGGACTGAGGGCCAAGGACTAAGGACTAACGACCAAGAACCAAGGACAAGGTAGCGGGCTTCGCCACACGCCGGGCTTGGACGTTTGAGAAATCAGCATATAATTGCAGGCGATGGAATACGCCTGCTCGGTGAGCAACCTGACCCGGAACTACGGCGGGCTTCGGGCACTGGCCGGGATCTCGTTCGACATCAAGCCGGGCGAGGTATTCGGTCTCATTGGGCCTAACGGGTCGGGCAAGACCACGACCCTGCGCATCGTCTCGACCCTGCTCCGGCCGTCGTCCGGAAAAGTGAACGTGTTCGGCATCGATGTGGCGGAGAAGCCGGGCGATGCGCGGCGCCTGATAAGCTACCTGCCCGAGGACG
>CAZQZR010000310.1:0-2007 GCA_964597845.1 uncultured bacterium
AACCCAAGGAAGCGCGCGGCTTTGGGGAGGAGGGAGCAGACAAGGGCAGGATGGGGGTCAGGGGTCGGGGGTCGGGGGTCGGGGGTCGGGGGATTGTGGATTGCAGATTGCAGATTGTCCGACCCGGAACCTAGGCGGCCCTGGTGTCCCTGTTCGCACTTCGCCATTTCACCTTTCCCTTTCGCATCTTGGCGTTCTTGGCGGTTAGTCTCGGCTGTAGATAGCAGATTGGCGGAACCGGAGGACTGCAAACTGCAAACTGGGTCCTGCAGACTTTCCAGAGTGGTGAGGTAGTTGAGGAGGAGCTGGTAGAGTTGGGGGCTGGGGTCGAGGGGCTGGATTACGCGCAGGACGAATTCGGACATCTGTTCGGCGGCAAGGAAGCGCTCGGGCTCGGTCGCAAGGCCGGAAAAGGAGCGAACGAGTTCGGCGTCGGAGAGCGTGAGAAGGGTACGGGTTTCGTGCGAGTAATAGATGATGCGCGACTGGGCGAAGAGGTCGAGTGCCGCGCCGAACTTGCTCCTGAGCCGGCGCGCGCCCTTGGCGAGGCAGCTTACTTTGCCGTGTTCGAGCGTGAAGAACGTGACGAGCTTTGATGACTCGTGGTAGTCCTGGACACGGAGACAGATGGCCTCGGACCTAACGATTCGGCGCATAGGAGAAGTGGTCCAGTGGCCTTGTGGTCGAGTGGTCTAGTGCAAATTCCGTCACTTGAGCACTAGATCACTAGAACACTTGACCACTCTTGCTCACCCTTCGCTTCTGATTTCCCCGACGAGTTCTTCGAGCAGGTCTTCGAGCGAGACGATACCGGTGACCGCGTGGTTTGCGTCCTCGACGACCGCGAGGTGCTCGCCGCGGCGCTGCATCAGGCGCAGGACTTCCATGGCGCGGTCGGTCTCGTTGACGCGCGGTATCTTGCGAACGCGCCAGGTCGGGGCCGCGAGTAGGTCTTTGGCGACGATAACGCCGGTGATGTGGGCAAGGTCGCCCTGATAAACCGGGATGCGCGAGAAGCCGTATTCGTTGATGACCGCGAGCACGCCATTCAGGCCTGCGTCGTGGGGCACGGCTTTGACCTGCGAAAGCGGGATGCAGACCTCCGAAACCTTCATGCCCGAGAAGCGGAAGAGCCGGGAGACCATTTCAGTGACGAGCCGGGCCGAGCCGGATTCGGCGTCGCGCTTCCGCAGGGCGGCGAGGAAATCCTGCCGGGTGAGCGTGAACCGCTGGCCGGAGCGGGCGAACGGGCCGACAAGGAGGCGGGCGATGCCGGAGAGGACGAGGACAGCGGGCGCGAACACGACGCGGCTGACGGACAACGGCAGCACGGTCTGCCGGAGCCAGCGGTCGGGAAACGCCTGGGCGATCGCTTTGGGTACGTAGTCGCCGAGGATGATGGTGAGGACTACGACGAGGACGACGGCAACCGTGGCGTACGCCGGTCCGTAGCGCGCCGCGAAGAAGCGCGAGAAGAGCACGGCGGCGAAGACGTTGCAGAGATTGGCGCCGACCAGCGTAACGACGACCGTGGTCTCGCGACGGTCGAGAAGCTGAAGCGCCGATTTCGCGCCGGGGATGTTGTGGCTTGCCCAGTTGGTCAGGCGAATCCAGTTGGAGCGATAGACCGCAGTCTCGGAGCCGGAGAAGAAGCCGCTGGCGAGAATCAGGAAGAAACCGAAGAGGAGTTCCATCAGCCGGTAGTGGTCCAGTGGTCCAGTGATCCAGTGACCCAGCGCAGGATGCAGGCAAGCCGGCTCCGGCACTCGACCACTCGACCACTAGACCGCTTGACCACCATCCTCACTTCTTCTTCCGGATCAGTACTTTCTCGAGCTTGGGGCCGGCGGTTTCCTTCACCGTGATTTCGAGGGCGCGATGAATAATGGTGTCGCCCTCGATGGGGAGCCGTCCGAGTTTGTCCTGGACAAAGGAGGAGAGGCGTTCGTGTCCGAGCCCGGTGAACGCGCGGCGGAACAGCCGGTTGAGCGTGGCGAGGTCAATCTC
>CAZQZR010000311.1:0-1989 GCA_964597845.1 uncultured bacterium
AACGAACTATGTTACGTTTTGGGGTTCTGGTTTGCCTAATACCGGTGAAGACCATGAAGTACGTAAAAGGAACAACCATGAACGTCAAACCAAGAACTGCAAACTCGCCCAGCGGGGACCCGGTGGGAGAGAGCATCAAGCGACGGGTAGCTAGATGGGACGCGAAGTACAATCCGGAGCGGCTGGCCGCGCTGCTGGCGGCCAAGAGCGAGCTGATGGGCAAACGATATGCCGTGCAGGCAGAGATGCTGGGCCGGGTTGACCACCGGGTATCCGAGGTGACTGACGCGGCAGGCGTTTCGGTCATCACCCGCATGTGGTACAAGGACTTCGGCCGTGAAGTGAGCCGCATCTGGCGTACGATACCGTCGTCCTGCCAGGAGCTTGAGTACGACGTGGTCCGGTACAAGTGGACGGCCCGGGGCCTGGACCCGATTCTGCTGGTCAAGGTGAAGGCCGCGGTGATCGAGCTGCTTGACTCGTCGGACTTCCCGCGCAAGGACGACGAACCTCGAAGCGGACAGTAAACCACAGATGAACGCAGATGGACACAGATTGTGGGGTCCGGACCGGACATCCGCAGATTCCGAGATTCTGCCAAGGCAGCTTGGGCTTGAGATCGAGCTTGCCAGCGGCGTGTTAAGAGGACCGAACTGAGTGGAGGAGTTGAAGGTGAATGCGGCCACGAGGGCGCGGGGACTCGACAGGGATGGCGCCGATTGGAGGTTCGGCCCTACATACCGTCCACTGTTCCGCCCTTCGTGCCTTCGTGGCCGGCCCGCGTCCCTCTGCCTTGGGAAGAGGGCGAACGTTTGACATGAGACCGGAGAAGACTACATTTAAGGAGGAGCAATGATCGAAACCAAGACAGAGAAACCGCGCGGGCCGTGCCGGCCCGGGGACCCGGACGAGGGGTCCGTGGCCCGGATGCTGGACGGCCACGATGCAGCGGCGGAGTTGGACAAGAAGTACCGCGCCGGCCTAATCGCGCATGCCGCCGAGGCGCTGCGCGACCGCCACCGAGCCGAGCGAATCGTACAGGACACGTTTGCCGACGCCTTCACCCAATTGCGCACATTCAAGGGCCAGTCGTCCTTTTTCACCTGGCTGTACGGCTTCTTCAAGATCCGGCTGCTCAGGGAACGCAGTACGGCGGCGGTTGCCGCCCGGCGCGAGGTCGACTTCGAGTCGGAATCGGCAACGCGGTCCGGCGACTCGGAGGACCAGGGTGCGGCCCAGCCGCAGGAAGCCGGTTGGATTGACCAAATCGAGCAAGCCCTGACCCTGGGCAGGCAGCACACGCCGGAGAAGAACCACGAGGTGCGCGACCGGTTGCTTGAGGTGGCGAGCGACATCCACGAATTTCTGCCGCCGCAGACGAAAGAGGTGTTTTACCTCATCGTTGCCGGGCTGTCGTTCGGCGAAATCGCCCGGGTACTGAACACGAGCGATGCGAACGTGCGCAACCACGTGAAGCGCGGTAGAGCGGTACTGAAGGAGAAGCGCGACGGGAGGACGACATGACCAGAGTAGCGGTCGCAGTCGAAGGCTGGAATGCCGAGGCCGCAATCGGCTTTGCGCTGGCGGCGCGGCGGTTTACCTCCGCGGTCACGCTTAGCGCCGGCACTGAGACCGTTAACGGCAAGGACGAAATCGAAGTCATGACACTTGGGCCTGAGCTGGGCGAAGAAGTCCTGATGTCAATCGATGGCAAGGATGAGAAGGAAGCGTTCAAGGCGCTCCTGGCCGGACTGCTCGGCGTCATAGAGTCGCCGAAGAGCAGGCTGGCCGCGGTGATCGGACCCGGCACAGCCGGCGAAGTCAAAGCGTCCAGGCCACCCCGCCGGCGCGTCGCAGAGATCGCCGCGCTGGACGTGGAGGAAGTCGCGCCCGTGCGGCCACGCCGCAAGAAGCAGGGAACCCCGCGCCGTAAGCCAAGGCGCAAGGCCGGGCGGAAGCCGACAACCACCCGGCGCAAGCCGCGCAAGC
>CAZQZR010000312.1:0-1959 GCA_964597845.1 uncultured bacterium
CAACCCACGGCTGGTTCACGGCCAGCTTTGCCAGCTTGTCCCGGCTCTCCGGCTTTTCGATTCTGATGATGGAAATCGGCTGGATATTGCCGCCGGACGGCGCTTGGATTGCGGCTTCCAACAACTGCTGGACCTTCTCCTCCTCGACCGGCGTATCAAGGAACGACCGCACCGTCCTCCGCCGCATGATTACGTCATACACGCTCTCAGGCATTGCCAATGGTAGCGGCGGGGAGCACGAAATCAAGCAAGAGACAGGCCAATGTTGACCGCCGTCGCCAAAGTCATAGAATGGCATATGAGCGAGGTTTTTTCTAGAGCAGAACCCGACCTCGGAGGCTATCACTCTTGGCGGAGCTGATGCTCAGTCTACTGCTCCTGGGCCAGGTGCACGTGGACACCGTGGTCCGGCTGCCGTTCGGGTGCGGTGAGTTAATGTACTTGGAGTCGCCGGGCCAGTTGCTGGTCATCAGCGCTGCCCACGAGACGTTGTATGTGCTTAACTGCGTTGACTTCGCTGTAGACAAGGCGCTCCCGCTGCACGGAGACGGTGCCACGTCGGCGTACGGCGTCTGGAACTGGAAGCGTAACAAGTTCTACGTGACTCTAGCTGTTCCTGAGACTCTATTCGTCTACGACCCCGCGCTAGAATCTATTACCGCCTGGCTGCCGTTCAAGGACATCCGCAGCCCCTGCTACGTTTCGACCCATGACTGGGTCTACGCTGTTGACGAGAGGCGTATGCAGATGAAGGTCATTGACTGCGTCACCGATTCCGTGATTCGGGTGATGCCTCAGGTACCCTACGGAGTCTCTGGCGCAGTCGCCTGGGACTCGGTCGGCGACAAGGTCTATGCAATGGCGTACGGGGCGCCGCGGGAAGACGTGCTGCTCGCCTACTCGTGCGCCAACGATTCGCCCGTAGCCGCAGTCCACACCGGCATATTCTGTCCGAGGGTGCTCGCTTTCTGCCCCCCGTTGCGCAAGGCGTACCTCGGAAGGGACTGGGGAGGGGCCACCGACAGCAGCGTCGCGGTCTACGACTGCGAACGCGACACCGTCACGCGCCGCCTGCCGATAGCGTACCCCGCCTTCCGCAACGCGGTCTACAATCCCAAGAGAGTTAGAGTTTACATCCCGGGCAACGGCAACTACCAGGACACCGTGTTTGCCGTCGACTGCGCGTCAGACTCGATTACCGGGCGGATAACCTTGCCTCTGGAAGTCGGCAACATGACCATCGCGACCGGGACCGACCGGCTCTACGTCTGCTGCCCTTACCCGACCGACCGCGTCATCGTAGTAGACTGTGCTACCGACTCAGTCATCGCCAGCATCGCAGTGGGCAGGGGACCGATGTTCGCGGTCTACGACTCGACCCATGACCGAGTCTTTGTGGCTTGCCAGGACTCGACCATCTGGGTCTTGGCCGACGACTCCAGCGGCATCGCCGAGACCCAAGCTGACAGACCAGTCCCGACTTTGCAGGCTCAGCCTAACCCACTCACCGATCGCGCGCTAATCAGGCTCGACGTGAAGCCGGCGTCACCCGTGGTCATATACGATGCAGTTGGACGGCGAGTTCGAAGCCTGGCCGCCGGGCCAGATGGTAGAGACGTGACTTGGGACGCTCGAGACCAGTCGGGCCGGCGGGTCCGAGCCGGAGTGTACTACGCGAGTGTCTTAGATGCTGGGACCTGGACACGCGTGCAGCTTCTGGTAGTGCGCTAGCTACGCTGCTGCCTGCCGCGTACCCGGGCATGGTCTCTATAGTGCGCTCGGCGCGGCCTAGAACTTGAGAACCGTCGCCGGGTCAATCCGCTGCCCGTCCTTGCGGATTTCGAAGTGAAGATGCGGGGCGGTTGACTTGCCGGTGGTGCCGACCCAGCCGACGGTTGCGCCGGCCTGCACCGTATCGCCCTTGTCAACGTTCCAGTCCTGAAGATGGCCGTAGTAGCT
>CAZQZR010000313.1:0-1951 GCA_964597845.1 uncultured bacterium
CACCGGCAGTCTCGCCGTCGCGGATTTCACCGATCATGATGACGTCCGGGTCCTGACGCAGGATGTGCCTGAGTCCCACCAGGTAGGTGTAGCCGGCCCTTTCGTTTACCTGGGACTGGCAGATCTTGTCCATGTCGTACTCGACCGGGTCTTCGATGGTGATGATGTTCTTGTCACCGGAACGGATTTCGCCGAGGATGGCGTACACGGTGGTGGACTTGCCCGAGCCGGTCGGGCCGGTGACGAGCAGCACGCCGTGGGGCTTGGCAATCATCTCGCGCATGAGAGCCGCCGACTCGCCCATCAGGCCGAGTTCGTCGAGCGAGAGCAGGCGCAGCCGGTCGAGGATACGCATGACTACCGTCTCGCCGTAGGTGGTCGGGAAAGTCGAGACGCGGAAGTCAATTTCGCGGCCGTCGACCAGGGCGCCGTAGCGGCCGTCCTGCGGGACGCGCTTTTCCGCGATGTTCATGCGGGACATGATCTTGATACGGGATACGACCGCCAACTGCAGCGCCTTCTTCGGTGAGACGATCCCGTGGAGGATGCCGTCGATGCGGTACCGAACCGTGAGTCCTTCGCGGGTCGGTTCGATATGGATGTCGGATGCGCGCTCGCGGACCGCGCGGATGATCATCTGGTTTACCCAGCGGACGACCGGGGCCTCGGAAGCCAGCTCCTCGAGCTTGCGCGGCTCGTTTGACTGCTCGATGTCGGAGGCACTCTCCTCCTCTTCGGGCAGGTCATCGAGGCTCATGGTCTCCGGTTCGTCCGGCAGGTCGGCCGTCTGCGGTGCGGAATAGTATTGGTTAAGGGCTTCCTGCAGCGCGAGGTCGTGACAGACCATCGGTTCGACCTCCATGCCGGTCATGCGCCGTACCTCGTCAACATTGAAGATGTCGCCGGGGTCGACGAATGCGGCCGCCAGCGTGTTGCCGGCGCGGAAGAGCGGGATGACCTGTTTCGAGCGCATAAACTGCTCCGGGAACATCTGCAGCACCTCGGAGTCGAGTTTGAAATTCACCAGGTCAACATATGGTACACCGTAGCGCTGCGCGAGCGCAGCTCCGGATTCATCGTCAGTTGGGGTTGTATGTTTCTTATCCTCAGGCATAGACGGCTCCTTTACAGTTGGGCGCGCCGCCGGCGGTTCGCCGGCCGCGTCCGGAGATTACAGCCAGATGGGCAGAATCCCACATCGCCGCTTATTATACACCCCTTGCCCATCGAACGTCAAGTGATTTCGGATAACGGCCGGCGGACGTGGTTTCTACATTCGATGGCCCGCGCCGGGACAAAGGGGGCTCGAATGGTTGACCGCAGCGCGGCAGGGGCCCGACGAGGCCGGCGTAGCCGCTGTGGCAGGTTCCAGGTGCACCCGCCCGGACGTCCGCCTTCGAGTCAAGACCGATTGACTTGAAGCAAGCCCGGCTTATACTCAAAGGCTATGGAAGGGCTCGTTAAACTCCTGCAGTCCCTGAGCGGCCAGTCGCAGAAGCTGGCCCGGCGGCTTGTCGCCTATCGCGGTCTTCTTTCCGACCCGGTGAACAATGTCCACGCACGGGCAAGGGCCATTGTGGAACTGAGCGGAGCGATCCAGGCATTTCCTGACTCGGAGGTCCGACAGCGTCTGGCCGATTGGTGCCGGGACGAGTCGGCCGCGATTGAACAGAGCCGGGCCGAGTTCCGGTTCGAGTTCGGCCGGCAACTCGTTGCCGGGCTTGAGGGGTCAGGGATGATCCCTAAGGGGCAGTTGCCCCTGCTCCGGGTCGGCCTGTTCACGGTGCGGGCCGACTTCGACGCGGGCGGCGCGACGATCTACTGGGGTCCTGAAATCGAGAAACTGAAGTCCGGTCTGAACCTTGCGCCGGCCGAGCTGGCGGCGACGCTGAAGAAGTGGAACGAGCGGCTGAGGCAGAAGTCGGTAGAACCGGCGAAGCTGGCCGCAAAA
>CAZQZR010000314.1:0-1913 GCA_964597845.1 uncultured bacterium
GGGCAAGACTGTTCGGGTGAACACCGGCACAACGCGGAGAATCGCCTTCCGGCGGGCCTTCCGGAAGTGTTCGGGGAGAACAGCGCAGGACATCCCGGGGACCGTCCGGGGGTAAACCCCCTGTTCAAGCTGCCGGAGAACAGAACGATGCCTGTTAAGCGTTGGCCTGCCGGGGGATACGTGAACAAGACACCGACGCAGGCGTGCCGGTCAGTCGCCGGCTCTGGTTAGGCTGGCGTGTTCCTGTTCCCGTTGGAAATGCACCGCCACAACCCGGCCAAAGTGAGAAATGTTTTCCCGCCATGGAGACCCGGAATGCCGGGGCGGGCTTTCGCCCGCCCCGGCTACTGCTAGCTCCTGACTACTTCTGCTAACTGGTCCCTACCTCGTCACAACCGCCTTCTTCACGTCGCGGAATCCCTTGGTGTCCAATCGGTAGAAGTACACCCCATGCGGCACCAGCCGTCCTCTCGCGACCTGTCCTCTATCTGGAACAGCTTGAGCTCGGCCAACGATGCGTGGTCTCCGGTCACCCGCGCTAGTTCGAGGACTATCCGTGCGTCATGCTTGTACAGCCGCCTCGGCTCCTTCAGCCACATGGTATCCGGTACGCCTGGCTCCGTCTTCACGAAGTCCATGCCCCGGAGTCACATCTCATGTTCGCCTGCCTCGCGGACTCGGGAGCGTAGTATCCCTGCCGGGAACCACGTGCCGCAGGGCGCGACATTACGGCAAGTCGTGGCGGGTCTGCTCCCCGTGCTCGAATCCGAGGAAGTTGACAGTCGGCCGGACCGGACCTATCCTTCCCATCTGCTAGACTCTCTGTGAGGCTGCTGAACGTCAGGTTCTGAAAGGAGACCGCATGGCAAGACCGAGTCGGTTCGCCCTTTTGCTTCTCCTTCTCCTGCTCGCGCGCGCGCCCGCGCAGTCCATGCCCGCGGACACACCCGGTGATAGCCCCGGGTTCGGTCTGTATGCTGCGGAAACCGGCGGTGCGCTGCTGGCCGGCGCACTCCTGACCGGGGGCGCTCTACTCGTTGCTGACGCTGCGCTACCGAAGCAGAAAGGCGATCCGGAAATCCACTCCATCACTCTCGCCTACGTTGGTGTGGCCGCCGCAGTCGTACTCTACCCACTGGGTAACGCTGCAGGGACGAGCATCGTCGGAGGTGTCAAACAGCAGCAGGGGAACTTCGGGTACGCCTACCTCGGCGCACTGTTAGGGCTTCCGGTTGGCTATGGCATAGCGGTGGGCGGGCTGGCCATGGCGGGGCATAGCCCTGTTCTCCAGGGTGCGTTCGTCGTGGCCGGCTGCCTTGTGCCGCCGGTGGGCGCAACAATCGGCTATAATCTGAGCCGGCAGTCGGGCGCGGACTACGGGTTACTCGACCGTAGACTCGTGCCGCCGAGTATCGGTGTCAGGTCGTGGGCTGACCTCGATGGCCACGCCGTAGTCGCAACTGATGTCCGCCTATTGACCGTCAGGTTCTGATAAGGAGGCCATGTGTCTAAGATAAGCCGGTTCGCTAGGATCGTTCTTCCTGTCATCTGCCTGCTCCTGCTCGCATCGGGCTGCAAAGGCAATGCTGCCAAGGGCGTTGAAGGCCTCTGGCAGGGCACGCTCAAGGTACCGGGCGGTGAACTCCGCGTCGTATTCCACATCAACAAGGCTGCCGATGGAAAGCTGACCGCAACCATGGACAGCCCGGACCAGGGAGCGACCGGTATCGCGGTTGATGAATGCGCCTTCAGCAAGGGCAAGCTGACCTTGGCCGCGAAGACGATCGGTGGCGGGTTCGAAGGGTCAATGAAGAACGACAGCACCATTGAGGGCAAGTGGAGCCAGGGAGGCATGTCTCTGCCGCTCGTGCTCAAGCGCATTGAGAAGGTAGAGCAAGCCAACCGGCCCCAGG
>CAZQZR010000315.1:0-1875 GCA_964597845.1 uncultured bacterium
TGGCGGGTCTCACCACAGAAAATATGCACGACAACGTTGAAATAGTCAAGAAGTACCCACACGCCGTTTTCCATGCCCTCGGTGTGGTGCACGCGCTCACCTTCACTCTTCAGCTCGTGCTCCACCTCCTCGGCGATTGCCTGCGCATGGATTGTCGAGGTAGCCGTGGCAATCACGAAGTAGTCGGCCAGCGGCGAACGGCCGCGCAGGTCGAGCACCATCACGTCGTCGCCGAGCTTATCGAGGATGATCGCCGCCGCGCGCTTCGCCAGCTTTCCCGCAGTCATGTTCAGTACAGCGGGACCACGTTCGCGAAGAAACGGCGATAGTCATCGCCGACAACCAACCGCACTTCAAGATAACGCGCGGAGTCGAGCTCGACCCGGGTCTCGGGTACTGCTCTCGGTCCCAGTGGCAGCCGTCGCCAGCGCCGCTGCACGGACAGCGCGCGCGCCACTGCCTCTGCGGTCGCGCCGGTCGGATCCCGCAGGTCCACGACCGTGGTGCGGGCGGAATGCTGCGGGTCGCCCCTCACCGCGTAGACGTCAAACCCGCGCATCTGCAGCTCGTCGGCGACCGCGCGGCCCGCACGCGGCATGCCGCACGCGTTGACTACTTCCATGCGCAGTGAACTGACATCGGAATCAGTGTCCTCTTCCGGCAGGAACCGCCACGTGACCGAAGCACCGAGTATCAGCACCAGGGCCACGAGGATCAACCACGGTAGCGCGCGCCTCAACCGGCACTTTGCTCCCGGCGCGCGGCGATCCCGCGCTCCAGCGCGACCAGTTCGTCGCGCGTGTTGACGCCCAGCATCTCGCTTGGGTCGGATGCGAGCACCGCGACCACGAGTCCGCCGTCGACGCGCACCTCCCGGACGATGTCGGTCAGGTAGTACTCGCCCGAAACCGGGCTCGGCCGAATCCGTTCGAGCGCCGGCTTCACCCTTCCCCAGCGGAAGGAGTACGCGCCCGAATTGACCTCGTTGATAGCCAGCACCTCGGGCGTCGCATCGCGCTGCTCGACGATGCGCTCGACCGAATCCCCTTCGCCGCGCACCACCCGCCCATACCCGGACGGGTCCGGAAGCCGGGCGGTGAAGACCGCCACGTCGGCGCCGGCCGCCTGCCGTGCCTGGCTCAGACGCCGGATCGTCTCCGGCCGGATGAGCGGCGCGTCGCCGCACAGCACCACGCACTCCTCGTCATCGCCCAGCAGGTCCCGGCACGCCAGGACCGCATCGGCGGTGCCGCGCTGCCCGGCCTGCGTGGCGAATTCCACGCCCGCCTGCCCGAACGCGGCCACGACCTGCTCCTTCTGCGTGCCGACAACGACGATTGTACGGGTGACGCCGGCCTTGCGGGCCGACTCCAGAACGTAGCTCAACAGCGGACGGCCTTCAATCGGCAGCAGCACCTTGGGGACGGAAGCCCCCATGCGCTTGCTCTTACCCGCCGCGAGGACTATTGCGGTCACTCTTCTTGATGCGATTCCGGTCGTCCACGTTGACGCGAGTCAGCCGGTGTTGCCGGGACTCGGCGTCGCCAAGCCACACGAGAGTCATGACTATAACCTCGTCGCCGACCTCGCCCAGCCGGGCGGCGGCGCCATTCAGCACGCACGCGCCCGACCCGGCCCGCGCCGCGATGACGTAGGTCTCGAACCGGCTGCCGTTGTTGACGTTGACGACCTGCACGAGTTCGCCGGGCACGATGTCGGCGGCCCGCATCAGCCGGACGTCAAGCTCCAGGCTGCCCTCGTACTTCAGATTCTTATCGGTGACGACCAGCCGCTGGATCTTCGACCGGACCAGGCACCGAAGCATCGGCCCGCTACTTCTGGGATTCGTCGCGAGCTTTGCCCTTGTCGCCGGCT
>CAZQZR010000316.1:0-1862 GCA_964597845.1 uncultured bacterium
GGGAAAAGGGTGTTCGTGAGTACGTTTCTGCGGCCGAACGGCTGAAACAGGCATATCCTCATGTCCGATTCGTCCTCGTAGGGTCAGAAGACACCAACCCCGGTGGCATCGGCGAGACTGAAGCGCGGGATTGGGTCGAGCGTGGGACGTTGGACTGGCCTGGTGCCGTGCCCGATGCCAAGCCTTGGTACAGGTCTGCCAATGTCTATGTCCTGCCTTCCTATCGAGAAGGGATGCCTCGCACGGTCCTTGAGGCGATGGCCCTGGGCCGGCCGGTCATCACTAGCGACGCGCCCGGGTGCCGCGAGGCAGTCCAGCGGTTGGACAGCAATGAAACCATCGACCTGAGATCAGGGCGGTTTCCTGCTACCGGCCGCGTCATCCACGGCCGGAACGGCTTCTTGGTGCCGGTGCGGGATGTCGAAGCGCTGGCCGAGGCGATGGAGTACTTCGTTGTCAACCCGGAGCTGATTCCTCGGATGGGCGCAGAGAGCCGTCGACTGGCTGAAGAGCGATTCGACGTCAGGAAGGTGAACGCGAGGATACTGCAGGAGATTGGCTTGTGAGCGACCGCCGACGGTACTCGGCCGTGAAGCGGACGGCGGACGTCATCGCGTCCGCAGCCGGGCTTCTCGTGCTTTCGCCCTTGCTCATTCCTGTCGGGGTTCTTGTTCGTGCGACCATCGGCAGCCCGGTTTTCTTCAGGCAAGCCCGGCCGGGCTTACACGGTCAGCCCTTCACGCTCCTGAAGTTCCGGACGATGCGGTCAGGCCGGGGCTCGGACGCCGAACGCCTGACGACGCTCGGGCGGTTCCTACGGAGGGCCAGCATTGATGAACTGCCGGAGTTATGGAACGTGCTGAGGGGCGATATGAGTCTCGTCGGGCCGAGGCCCTTAATGATGCAGTATCTCGACCGCTACACACCGGAGCAGGCGCGGCGGCACGAAGTCAAGCCGGGTATAACCGGCTGGGCGCAGGTCAATGGCCGGAACGCGATTGCCTGGGAGCAGAAGTTCGCACTCGACGTCTGGTACGTTGACCATCAGTCGCTATGGCTGGATTTCAAGATAATCCTGCTCACGCCCTGGAAGGTGCTGCGGCGGGAGGGTGTCAGCCAGCAGGGCCAGGCCACAATGGAGGAGTTCATGGGCGCCGGCGGAACAATCACTGCACGAGCGTCCGACGCGGCGGCGCATCCTGCGAAAGAGAGGAGTTGACTTTGGCACCGGAGCGAATAATTGTCTACAGCGCGGGCAGCTTCGGCCGTGAGGTCGCCTGGCTAGCCGGTATCCGTGGACACAAAGTAGCGTGTTTTATCGATGATGACGTGGCCAAGCAAGGCAAGCAGGTGGATGGCATACCGGTCATGGCGCTGGCCGAAGCCAGCCGCGAGTTCAACGCCGCACCGGTCGTCATCGCGGTGCACAAGCCCGCGACCCGTCAGTTGGTTGCGGCCCATGTTGGCGACGCCGGGTTAGGCTTCGCAACGCTTATCCGTCCCAGCGTTGAGCTCTCTCCCGGGATTGAGATCGGCGAGGGCACGATCATCGGCGCCGGCACCATATTCGCCCTCAGGGTCGTTTTGGGGCGGCACGTTCAGGTCACGCTCGACTGCACGGTCGGACACGATGTGGTGATGGGGGATTTTGCCACGCTGTCACCCGGCGTCCACGTGTCAGGATGCGTGCGGCTGGGGCGGCGGGCGTACATGGGCACCGGTGCCGTTGTTGTCAACGGAACCGATGACGAACCGCTCGTCATCGGCGATGACGCAGTCGTTGGCGCGGGAGCCTGCGTCACGAAGACGGTACCGCCGGGAGTAACCGTGGTCGGCGTGCCCGCGCGGCCGATAGAGAGGCA
>CAZQZR010000317.1:0-1861 GCA_964597845.1 uncultured bacterium
TGCCTCTCTATCGGCCGCGCGGGCACGCCGACCACGGTTACTCCCGGCGGTACCGACTTCGTAACGCAGGCTCCCGCGCCAACCACGGCATCATCGCCGATGATGAGCGGTTCGTGCTCCGTCCCATTGACAGCTACGGCACCCGTGCCCATATACGCCCGCCGCCCCAGCCGCACGCATCCTGACACGTGGACGCCTGGGGACAGCGTGGCAAAGTCCCCCATGACCACGTCGTGTCCGACCGTGCAGCCAAGGGTGACCTGGACGTGCCGGCCAAGGACTACACGCAGCGCGAAGATGGTGCCGGCGCAGACAATCGTGCCCTCGCCGATTTCAATCCCCGGGGAGAGCTCAACACTGGGATGGATGAGGGTTGCGAAGCCAAACCCGGCGTCGGCGACCCTGGTCATGAGCAGTTCTCGAATCGCCGGCTTGTGCACTGCGAGAACCACACGCGCATCGCTGAACTTCTGACGGGCCTCGGCCAGCGTCATCACTGGTATCCCGTCCACCAACCTGCCTTGTTTGGCCGCGTCGTCATCGATGAAGCAGGCAGCTTTGTGGCCACAGATCCCGGCGAGCCAGGCGATCTCACGTCCGAAACTGCCTGCACTGAAGACTACGATTTGCTCCGATGCCACAGTCATCTCCTCTCTCTCGTCGGCTGCGACGCCGCGCCGGGCGCTCGCGCAGCGACCGTTCCGCCGATGCCCATGAACTCCTCCATTGTGGCCTGGCCCTGCTGGCTTATGCCTTCCCGCTTCAGGACCTTCCAAGCCGTGAGTGCGAGGATTCGGACATCAAGCCAGAGGGACTGATGGTCAACGTACCAGACGTCGAATGCGAACTTCTGCTCCCACGTAATCGCGTTCCGGCCGTTGACCTGTGCCCAGCCGGTTATCCCCGGCTTGATCTCGTGCCGCCGCGCCTGCTCCGGTGTGTAGCGGTCGAGGTACTGCATCATCAAGGGCCTCGGCCCGACAAGGCTCATCTCGCCTTTGAGCACGTTCCATAGCTCCGGCAGTTCATCAATGCTGAACCGCCGCAGGAGTCGCCCCAGTCGGGTCAGCCGTTCCGCATCGGTACCCGGGCTCCGCCGCATCGTCCGAAACTTCAGAATGGTGAATGGCCTGCCGCCCAATCCCGGCCGGGTCTGAGTGAAATGCACCGGCGCGCCCATTGTCAGGCGGACGAGGACCGCTACTATCAGCAACAACGGCGAGAGAATGATCAGCCCGATGAAGGCTCCCGCCGCATCCAGCCAGCGCTTCACGTGGAGCCGGTACAGGCGTCTGTCCATCTCTCCCGCTTCACAGCCCCAGAGCTTTCAGAATAACCGCATTTACCTTTCTGACATCGAACTTCTCTTCGGCGAGTTTGCGACTTGCCGCGCCCATGCGAGGAATCAACTCCGGCTCCCTGACCAGCCGTTCCATCGCCGCGGCAAGGGCGTCTACATCCCTGACCGGCACAAGAAAACCATTCTTCCCCTCGATGATGCCACCCTTCCCAACTCGTCTTTTCTCTTCATCCGGGTCGTACCTTGCGATTGTCTCGCGGCACCCGGGCGCGTCGGTAGTGATGACCGGCCGGCCCAGGGCCATCGCCTCAAGGACCGTACGGGGCATCCCTTCTCGATAGGAAGGCAGGACATAGACACTGGCAGACCTGTACCAGGGTCTGGCATCGGGCACGGCACCAGGCCAGTCCAACGTCCCACGCTCGACCCAATTCCGCACTTCAGTCTCGCCGATGCCACCGGGGTTGGTATCTTCTGACCCTACGAGGACGAATCGGACCTGCGGGTATGCCTGTTTCAGCCGTTCGGCCGCAGAAACGTACTCACGAACACCCTTTTCCC
>CAZQZR010000318.1:0-1851 GCA_964597845.1 uncultured bacterium
CCAGCACGTTGGTGTAGCCGAGCCTCAGCTTGTCGACCACGAACCGCGCGTCGGCCGTGTCCCGGTCGACATTCATACCGATGACTGCGACCGGTTTGCCCTGGTACTTCTGCGCGAACTCGTTCAGACTCGGCATCGCCCGGATGCACCACGGGCAGCCGCGGTACCAGAAGTCGAGGATGACTACCTTACCGCGATAGTCTGCGAGCGAGTGCTTCATGCCTTCGAGGTCGGCGAAAACCCATGCCGGCGCCGGATAGCCAACCAGCGAATCGCGCCACGCGGCCTCCTTGTCCAACTGCAGCGCAACTTCCTTAAGTGCCCCGACTTCGTCATCGAACATTTTCTGAACGGTAGAGTCGGTCACCCGCGCCCGGCCCGAGTCCATCACGGCCTGAGCCGAGTCGAGCAACGCCTGCCTCTGTGCCGGGCCATCGCTTTCCCGGCCGAGCAGGGCCCAGTACACGGAGTCAGCTTCGAGGAAAACCGCCAGCCCGCGGTCAAACCTCCCGGCCTCGGTCGTATCGAGGCGAGTCACCGAATCGAGCGTAGTGACGGACGAGGTCTTGCCCGCGAACGGGCCCCAGTTCTGTTCGGCCTCCGCTTCCTTGCGGGTTACAAGCGAGCGCCTGGTATTGAACTGGAACACCGCGTGGGATGACGCGAAATAGATGGAATCGAGCGGCGTTTCGTAGTCGGCACGTATCAGCCGGATGCTGTCGGATGGACCGGGCTCGAACCGGCACCGTGTCCGCTCGGAGGCCGTGGCATCGAACCGCTCCCACGTCTGCCCAATGCCGGCGCTATCCGCCGGCAGCGGCACAAACACCTGGGCAGGGTCAAGCGCACCGGTCGAACCGACGCCGGTGGCCTCACCGTCCGCGCCCAGGTCGCAGCGCGCCCACTCGACTTGCGGTTCTCCGTCGGTCCGCGTGCCGGTCGAATCAACACGGTAGGGCGTGCTGGTACGGTGCAGCACGAGCCGCCGGCTCTGGTCCGGGTTCTGACCGACCACCCAGACTTCGGTCAGGCGCACCTGCCCGCGCGCGCCTTGGGCATACTTCGACTCGCTCGTTGAGCCGTAGTAAAGACGGCTGCCGACGGTCAGGCTGTAGCGCAGCGGCAGCCCGGCCGCGGCCGACCGACCGGCGGCGAACAACGCGGCGAGGACAATGACTTGACGCAAGGCAACTTTCACAATGGCTCCTTTCGAGTGCGGAATACCAGCCAATCTAGCACAGGCCGGCCGATAGTCAAGCGACCGCGCTGCACCCAGAACCGAGATAGGAGCTAACCACCAAGACACGAAGACACAAAGAAGGTCCCGGAAGGAGATGTCTCTGTATGCTTGGTGGTCTTGGTGTCTTTGTGGTTCAATGTCGTCTTCGGGGGCTGCACCGGCTAGACCGTTCCCTCATCGCGCTGTAGAATCTCCCCAGGTTACTTAAGCATGCGCTACGTCGGCAACATCTTCCGTCCGCCTTCAGAGGCCGATTCCCTGCTCCTGCAGGCGACCATCGGCTGTTCCCACAACCGTTGCACGTTCTGCGCAATGTACCAGGACAAGCAGTTCCGCGTGCGCCCGCTTGAGGACGTTCTCGAAGACATCGCGGCCGCGCGCGAATACTATGGACCCGACGTCCGGCGCGCCTTCCTCTGCGACGGCAACGCGCTCATCCTGCCGACGCCGCATCTGCTCCGGATTCTCACAGCGCTTGAGCAATCATTTCCGGACCTGCAGCGGGTCGGCGTCTACGCCAACGCTCGCGACCTCGTCTCCAAATCCATCGAGGAGTTGAAAGAACTCGTAGACCACCGGCTCTCGCTATTCTACCTCGGCCTCGAATCCGG
>CAZQZR010000319.1:0-1833 GCA_964597845.1 uncultured bacterium
GGGTTCGCACGCGTCGACCGGCTGATTGCCGCGATCCGGGCGATCGAACGCCACAAGCGGCGGCCGATTCCCATCATCATGGACCTGCAGGGGCCGAAAATCCGCGTGCACCGGCTCTTCGTGGCCAGCGGTCGCACGCCGGTCCCGATGGCCGACGTTGAGGTGGCCCGCGGGGACCGGGTCGAGCTGTCGACCTTGAAGTCCTCGCAGCCAATGACGCCTGGCGTCAAAGTCCGTCTTCACGTCCTCTATCCCAAGAGCTTCCTGGCTGAGGTGAACAGCGGCGATACCGTCGTCGTCGGTGACAGTGACGTTTTCCTGCGCGTGGAGAGCAAGGCAGTGCCGGCAACGGTCACATGCGTGGCGCAGCACAAGGGGAAGCTGGCGGTCGGCAAGGGCGTTGACCTGCCCGACGTGCCGGGCGGCCGGCTCACGGCCGGGCCCAAGGATATTGCCGAAGACTGGGAGGCCCTGCGCCACGGGTTCGACGTCGACCTGGTTGCCCAGTCGTTCGTGCAGGGGGCAAGCGATGTCGATGACCTCTGTGACATGATGAAGGAGAACCCGCGCGGACCGCGGCCGATAGTCGCAAAGATTGAGTCACGCCTCGGCTATGAGCGCGTGGATGAGATACTCGCCCTGGACGCCGTGTTCGGACTGATGGTAGCGCGCGGCGACCTGGGCAACATGGTCGCGTACGACGAGATACCGAAAGTGCAGAAGGGCCTAATCGACAAGGCCAACGTCGCCGGCAAGCCGGTCATCGTGGCGACCCAGTTGCTGGAGTCGATGATGCACCGGCCGCGGCCGCACCGCTCCGAGCCGCAGGACATAGCCACGGCAATCGAGGAAGGCGCGGACGCACTGATGCTTTCCGGCGAGACAGCGGCCGGCGACTTCCCGCTCGAATCGGTCCAAGTGATGGCCCGTGTCATCGCCGCCAGCGTGCCAATCGACCGGCGGCGCTACCTTGAGAAGTTCGCCGGCAACTACAGCAAGAAGCCGACCGACCGGATCATCAACGTGCTGGGCTACCCGATCTGCGAGCTGGCCGAGGTCGCGAATTCGCCGTTCATCATGTCCTACGCCACGACCGGAATCAGCGCCACCATGATTTCACGGTTCCGGCCGAAGATGCCAATTCTGGCGCTGACGCCGAACGTCGTGACCGCGCGGCTGCTGCGACTGCTGTACAACGTTTGCCCGGTGCTGGTTGACCCCGACGGTGCGGACCTTCCCCGCCGGCCCGAGGACGCGATTCGGTTCTGCCGGAAGGTGGTCGAGGAATTGGGGCTGGTCGGGGAGTTTGACCTGCCCGGCCGACACATCGCGCTGACGCTTCAGCCGAAGATACCGAACGTCCGGTCCCGCTCAGTCATCGTATTCCGCTGGTAGCCTGCCCGACGACTTCGTTTCCTGCTGAGTCCTCGGCTGCCGGTCCCAGACTGACGCCGTGCCGGGCCCTGGCTTGACAGAATCCGTTTGACAGCGCCCGCTTCCGCACCTAGACTTGAATCAGGAGGCTATAAATATGGAGGATATACATATGCGCCTGACCCGTGTGATCGCCCTTTCGGTCCTGTTTGTCTTTTCGCTCGGTTCCAGCCAGTGGTTGGAAATGACGATTCCGCTACCTGACTCGCTGGGTGCTATCACCGGTCCCCAGACTCTGGTCTGGGACTCGCTGGACAACACGCTGTTTGTCGGCGGCGACAGCGGAGTGCTGGTCATTGACGGCGCGACCAGCGAACGGGTTGCCCGGGTCTGGACCGGAAGCACGGTATCCGCCGTCGGCTACAACCCTCAGAACAACAAGGTCTACTGCGCGAACCA
>CAZQZR010000320.1:0-1773 GCA_964597845.1 uncultured bacterium
CCCGGTCCGGGGACAGTCCACGTCGGGACAGTCCCCTTTGAGACGCGAAGCGTCCTTGGACTGCGGCGGCGACAGCCGCCGCTTTTCAGACAAAGCGGCAGCTCACCGCTGCACGCACTCCAAGGTGCTCCGCACTCCGAATTGTCAAAGAGCGAATCGAATCTTCACTGTATAGATTCCCGTCCGAGGCATCCATGGACAAACCGCCCGCGCTTCGCGCAAGCTCCCGGTTCGCAGTTTGCGGTATCGGAATCCGCAGTCTTGATTTCACCGTCTGCTTCCACTCTCTGCCTCTTGACCTCTACCTATGCCAATTACGTCCCAGAACGACTTGCCCGGACACTCGGTCTTGAAGCCCTGCACCAGCCCGTGGAACCAGACCGCGTTGTCGAGCATCGTACGCAGCCTCTCCCGCGAGCCGTCCTTGAGTCGCGCCAGATACTCTTCCGGGTCCGGCTTCTCGCCCTTGATCTGAGCGTCCGTGAACTCGCCGAAAAGGTCGAGCTCCTCACCCGTGTTCTCACCGTAATCCTCTAAGGGATCCATCTCACCTCCACCCGGCGAGGCCCAGTTCCAGAGCCCGGTGCTGGGCCGCGGCCAGCGCCCGATTGGTTTCGTACTTCGCGTGCCGCTCGGAAAACCCGAATGCCTTTGCGAGTTGCTGATAGGTCCAGCACTCCTGAATGTGCAGGACCAGCAGCGCCTGCCAAAGCCTCGGCAGCCCGCTCAGCACAAGCCAGAGCCGCTCATGCCAGACAAGCTGCTCGTGCCGTTCCTCCGGCCCCGGGCTGGAATCGAGGCAGCAGCACCGTTCCGCGGCCTCGCTGCGCGCCACGCGCTTGCGCTTCCGCCACACGTGCAGGCACAGCCTGATTGTGATTCCGCAGAGCCATGAAGAGAGCTTTCCCAGCCCCGGGTCAAACTGGGGCAGGCGACGGAGAGCGATGACCCAGGTATCCTGCACCACTTCTTCGGCATCGCGCCGACCGCCAAGCATTCGCCTGGCCACAGTGAACAGCAATACCCGGTACTTCTCCATCAACAGAGCGAGGCACCGATTCACTTCTTCGCCGCGCAAAATGCGGGCGATTAGTTCTCTATCCTCCATATCCACCTCCCTGTCGCGCATAAGCACAGGCAGGCCTTTTGCGAACCCAGACCGACATCTGGTGCTCGCCCCCGCATTCGGTCCCAACCCCGCACCATTAGATTATACCTCTGACCCGATACCCGGGTCAATCCCACTGATATTGAACACATCCGCGCATATCTGCCTTAAGACCGCCGGGTCCCGCCCCTTGGCCGTCCAGAGGCAGATTGCCATGGCGACCTGGTCCGCGAGCATGTCGCCCAGATTCATCCGCTTCAGCTTGGCCACGTGCAGGGCGAAGTTGAGGTACGGCAGGAACCGGCTCGGGTCGATGCCGCGACTGCACAGCAACTGCCGCACCTGGCCCATCAGCACCTCGTCCCGCTCGGCCTTCTCGCGAAACGCGTCGAACTGCTTCCTAACATCACCGTCCACCCGGCGCGGCACTTCGCCATGAATCAGCGCCCGCTCGTACTTCCGGCAGGCCTTGAGCGTCGAACGCAACGACTGCTCGGACATCTGCCGCAACGCCTTGCTCATGACCCGCCTCCCCCGGTCGTTTCCTCGTTGCTCGTTATTCGTCCATCGTTCGCCGACGGGAGGACTCCAGGATTCGAGGATTCAAGGGGTCCAGTGTCCGAGTCCGAAGCCTCTTCGTGCCTACATGCCTTCGTGGTGTTCGT
>CAZQZR010000321.1:0-1772 GCA_964597845.1 uncultured bacterium
GAAATGCCGTTGCCGATGCCCCGGTCGGTAATCTGCTCGCCGATCCACATGGCCAGGAGCGTGCCGGCGGTCAGCGTCATGATAGTCATTATCCGGAAGAACATCCCGGACTGCATGACGATGGGGCCGAACTGGGTGGCCGGCTGGTTTTCGAGGTAGATGGCGATGGTCGACGACTGGATGATCGCGAGGGCTACGGTCGCGTAGCGGG
Source organism: uncultured bacterium (assembly GCA_964597845.1). Lineage (GTDB taxonomy): Bacteria > Hydrothermota > Tepidihabitantia > Tepidihabitantales > Tepidihabitantaceae > UBA2258. The sequence goes on from CAZQZR010000321.1 coordinate 212, forward strand.
TGTACTGGTTGACCTTCTTGCGGCCCTCTTCCTCGCGCTGGAGCCTTTCCAAGTACGGGAATACCGAGCCGAGAAGCTGGAACACGATCGATGCCGAGATGTAGGGCATGATCCCGAGCGCGAAAATCGACGCCCGGGAGAGCGCGCCGCCGACGAAGATGTCGTACAGCCCGAACACCGTGCCCCGCATCTGGCCGAGCATGTAGCCCAGCGCATGGGCGTTGATGCCCGGGGTCGGGATGTGGCTCCCGAGGCGGTACACTACGACCATTGCCAGTGTGAATATTATCTTCCGGCGCAGGTCCGGAATCTTGAAAATGCTGCCGACCGAACCGGTCAACTCGCGACCTCGGCCTTACCCCCGGCCTTCTCGATCTTCTCGCGTGCCGACTTTGAGAAGGCATGGGCCGTAACCGACAGCGCCCGGACGAGCTCGCCGCCGCCGAGGACTTTCACAAACTCGCGCTGGCCCGCAAGGCCATGTTCGCGCATCAACTCAATCGTCACGACCTCGGCTTCGAGCCCGACGAGGTCGGTAAGATTCACGCCAGCGTATTCCTTGCGGTTGACATTGACGAACCCGCGTTTGGGAATTCGCCGGTAAAAGGGCATCTGGCCGCCCTCGAACCGCGCGTCGTGCCGCGGCGCCGAGTGCTGTCCCGCGCCGCCGTGTCCCCGGCACGAAGTCTTGCCGTGGCCGGAACCGATGCCGCGCCCGATCCGCTTCCGCCGCTTGGTCGAGCCCGGTTCGGGCTTCAGCTCGCCGAGTTTCACAGCTCCTCCACTCGCAGGAGGTGCTTCACCTGGAATATCATTCCCCTGATGACCGCCGTGTCGTCGTGGGTGCGGGTCGCACCGATCCGGCGCAGCCCGAGCGCGCGGGCCGTCCGCTTCAGGTTCTGTTTCTGGTCAATCAGGCTCTTAGCCAGCGTGACTTTCAACTGTTTCATTCTCTGCCTGCTTCCGCATAAAATGGCTGACCGGCTTGTTCCGGGCCGCCGCTATCTGTTCGATGGTTCGGAGTTGCCGGAGCGCGACAATCGTCGCCCGCGCCGTATTGTAGGCGTTGCGCGAACCGAGTGACTTCGAGAGCCCGTCGTTCAGGCCCGCGGCCTCGAGTACCGCCCGCACCTGCGGACAGGCAATCAGGCCGGTGCCGCGCGCCGCCGGCTTCACCATCACGCGGCTGGCGCCGTACTTGCCGTTGGTCTCGTGCGGAATCGTGTGGCCGGCAATCGAAACCCGGGCCATGTCCTTGCGCGCCCGGGTCGTCGCCTTGCGCACGGCCACCGCGACTTCCGCCGCCTTGCCGTGGCCCAGGCCGACCATGCCCTTGCCGTCGCCGACGACGACCGACGCCGACAGCCTCATCCGTTTGCCGCCCTTCATCACCTTGGACACGCGCTTGATACTGATGACGCGCTCAATCAGTTCCGGTTCGAGCGTGGCGCCCCGTCCGCGTTGCTGCATCAAAACTCCAGCCCTCCTTCGCGCGCGCCGTCGGCCACTGCCTTGACGCGGCCGTGGTAACGATAGCCCGCCCGGTCGAAAACGACCTTCT
>CAZQZR010000322.1:0-1729 GCA_964597845.1 uncultured bacterium
GACCTTCACGCCGGTTTCCCTTGCCAGCATGTCCGGCAGGGCCGAGGGCAGTTGCGGCTCGGTGGTCACGACTCTGATACGTTCGTACCGAATCAGATCAACCATTCGGGCAAGCTGCTTCGCAGACGGCTCCTGCCCCGGAATCGGCTCAATGGTCGCAACAATGTCGAGACCGAACCTCCGGGCAAAGTACGGCCACGCATCGTGGTAGGTGATTAGTCGCTTGTCGCTGAGGCCGGAAAAGCCGGCGACTATGGCCGCGCTCAGGCTGTCGAGTTGCACGAAGTACGCGGCCTCGTGGTTCAGGTACAGGCTTTCCCCTTTCGGGTCGAGCTTCACCAGTTCTCTCACCAGGTTCTCGATGCCGTTCTTGGCGTACTCCGGGTCGAGCCAGATGTGAGGGTTGCCGGAGGCAGGGGCTAGGGGCTGGGGATTAGGGGCTAGGGATTCGGATTCGGAAGTCCTGACTTCTGGCTTCTGGCTTCTCGCTTCTGACTTCGCTTGATGGTCTACGTCGGCGATCACGTCGTTCACTCCCGCCGACGCATCGACGATGACCAGTCTCTTGTTGCCTGAGTTCTCAATCGCCGGATCAAGCCACTCCTCCATGCCGAGCCCGACCCGAAACAGGATACGGGCATCAGCAATCGTCTTCACGTCAGCGGGCCTGATTTCGTAGGTATGCGGGCTCTCGTTGCCGGACAGCAGACTTGTGACCTCAACCCGATCTCCCCCGACCTGCCGCGCCCAGTCGGCCAGCACACCAATAGTCGTCACGATTCTCAGTTGCTTTGAAGTCTTCGGAGGCGCGGTCGCGCAGCCGGCCAGCAACAACATGCCGGCCGCAACGATTGCTGCTCTCTTAATGTCCATTTCTCAGTATAGAGTCGTAGCCGTTGGCGTCAACCGGCAGCGCGCAGCTTGACCCATCCGCCATCCCCGACGAGGGACACTTCCCATATTTATTGACACCAAGCTGTTTGGCGGTATTCTCGGGGCGTGCCTAGGATAGCGCGAGTCGTAGCGATCGGCTTCCCGCACCACGTCACCCAGCGCGGTAACAACCGAGGTCAGGTGTTCTTCGACGACGATGACCGACGGTTCTACCTCTGGACGCTGGCGAAGTACCGGCGCAAGTACGAGGTTGAGATCTGGGGCTACTGCCTGATGGACAACCACATCCACGTCCTTGCCGTGCCGCGCAATGAAGACTCTCTGGCCCGATGCTTTGCCGGCACGAACCTAATCCACACGCAACGCGTCAACAGCAGGCAGGGCCGCAGCGGCCGGCTATGGCAGAACCGGTTCTTCTCCTGCCCTGTGGACAAGGACGAGTACCTCTGGTCGGTACTCAGATACGTTGACCGCAACCCGGTCCGGGCCGGGTTGGTGCGTCGGGCCTGGCAGTATCCGTGGTCGAGCGCCCGGCACCACGTCACCGGTGAGGCTGACCCACTTCTCGGCGCGTCAGACTGGCTGGACGCCGAACTGCGTCGGCAGGATTACCGCAGCTACCTGCAAGACGAACCGGAAGAAGCGGTTGCAGAAATACGCCGGATGACAACAACCGGTCGGCCGCTGGGTGGGACCGCCTTTCGCGCCAGCCTCGAATCCCGCCTGGGGCGAGTGCTTAGTCCGCAGAAGGGCGGACGCCCTAGAGACCACTAATAATATGGGAAGTGTCCCTCATAAGGGTCCCAGGTTCTACCGGTATCTCTTCCCCGGACTC
>CAZQZR010000323.1:0-1717 GCA_964597845.1 uncultured bacterium
ATGTCAGGCATCAGCTTTCTCCTCCCGCCATTCAAGCCGGTCCGGCAGCCAGGTGGCTTCAAGCACTCGACCGTCAGCCGTGGCCGACGTCGGCTCAGACAGGAACGAACGCAGCCGCTGCACTACCTCGGCCAGCTCCGGCATACGTTCCTGACCGCCCACACGTTCGACAAACGATTGCCACTGCGCCCGCTTGTCCGGGGCCACGGCGAAACCGTCCCCCAGCCCTTCCGGTACGCCGACAGGCAGGGCCGTCTCCCGGTGCCGGAACGTCGCGCCGAGCGCCTCACAGAGACTCCGTCCCTTGAAGCTGAACTGCCCGGCCATCACAAACAGGTCGTAGTAGTCCTTCATCCGGCTATTCAGCCGCCCCCTTGCGACAATAATCTGACACTTCTCGGCGACTACCGTGTAGCGCGAGTAGCCGCGCAGCCGCGGGGCCGGGAACGCCAGCAGCGTCGGCAACTCGACCTCCTCGGCCGCCGGAACCACGCTGTCGCCAACCCCGACGTCAACCTGCAGCGGAACCACGGCCTGTCCCAACCTCACCCTGAGCGTCAGACGCACACCCGAGTACTCATCATCAACCGCAATCGGCTGGCCGCGAACAGCGTCGGGAAGGAACTCAAGCCCATCCGGTTCGACTGCCACATCGCCAAGCGCGCGGAACACTCGCTCGAGCTCCGGAATGGAGACGTCGCCAAATCCCAAGAGGTCGATGTCCCGCGTGGGGCGGTGTGGTCGCCGCGACCAGACCGCAAAGAGCAGCGCGCCCTTGAGCAGGAACCGGTCGCGCCACTCGGACCGGCTCAGCCGATAGAGCAGCCGTTCGAGTCCGTAGCGCACCAGCACATCCTGAAAGTCATCGCCCGTCTGGGCAGCCAGCCGTGCCAGCCGCGCACGCACCGAATCTTGAAGCCCGGAGGGCACGAGCCGCGTCACAGCAGCGCCTCCATGTAGGGCCTGATAACGTTCGCCACGCGACAGACATCGGCCATTCGCATCAACTCATCGACCGTGAAACGCTTCTCGCGCCACCCTTCGCGCAGCGCCTCCAGTGCCACGTCCAGCCCGACCTTGTTCCTGTACTTGAAACAGTCAGCCACAGTCTTTGCCACGGAATAGACCCGCAGCCCCACGCCGGCATGCCTGTGTACCTCAATGCCGGCGCTGAACGCCGGCCCCGTGAACTTCATCACCCTGAGCCCAACCTGTGGACGACGCCGCGGGACTGAATCGGTCCTTGGGTCAATTGCTATCCAGACCTCACGCGGAAGCTGGGTCGTGAGTTCGTGAAACGACAGGGCCGAAAGCAGACAGAACACCGCGCGCGGGGCAATGCGCTGCACCAGAATCCAGCTATGCTTCTCGGTCAGGTCGGCATCGCGCCACACATAAAGCCCCCGGCTGACACGCTCGACGACACCCGACCGCACCAGCTCCGCGACGTCGCGCGGGTGCAGCCCAAGCGCAGCGAGCCGCGAGGACTCGAGCACCCAGCCCGAGCGCATGAAAGCGTTGGCGAGTTTCTTCGTATCCATTACGGTTTCCGGCAACTTAGGACTGATTATGGATTAAAATCACCCTACTTGTCAACATCTAAGGTGAGTTCCATCCAATCTCGTCACGCCCCGGCCGCTGCTCACGCGACACCCCTCACATCAATCTTCCCGGTCACGGCGGCGGAGATGAGGGCCGTGCGGTATTCCTTCAGCAG
>CAZQZR010000324.1:0-1714 GCA_964597845.1 uncultured bacterium
GGTCAATCAACCCGCGCAGTACCGGAAACAGGCCCGGCGTGCGGTGCACCTCGTCGAGAATCACCAGGCGGTCGCGATGCTGCTCCAGGTAGAGTTCCGCCTCGGTGAGCTTGGCGCGGTCCTGCTCGGACTCCAGGTCCAGGTAGAGTGCATCACTCTTGTCCCCGACTGCGAGGGCCAGGGTTGTCTTGCCCACCTGGCGCGGGCCGAGCATGCAGACTGCCGGCGACTCCGACAGTGACCGGACGAGCGTTTGGAGCAGAGCACGCTTTATCATCTATGCAATTATGGCACGGAATTCCCGATTTGCAAGGTTGACATCCGGTATGGAAACCTACAGAGACGCCACGAAGAAGCAGAAGGACACGACAGGGCTCAAAATGTGGACCGCCAAGGACGCCAAAAGGAGCGGACGGACGGGGTAGCCACGAAAGCGAAATAGTGAATTAAGGATGGTGAATAGTGAAGGCGGATTTGAGTTTCACAACTCTCCATTTCTCTATTCACTATTCTCCCATTCCCGTGGGTTTCCATCTCGGGATTCGAGTCTAGTTGGCGTGCGCGCATGGCGCGGCGCGGTACCGCCCTGAGTTACGCGAGCGCGTGCGCGGGGATTTCGTCGAGGCGGAAGACCGGGCCGTCCTTGCAGACGAGCTTGGCGCCGATGTTGCACCGGCCGCACTGGCCGATGCCGCACTGCATCTTCGCCTCGAGCGTCGTGTAGATGCTCTCCTCGGGCCAGCCAAGTTCTCTGAGCGCGACCGCAGTCAGCTTGATCATGATCGGCGGGCCGCAGACGACGGCAATGCGGTTGTCGGGCTTGAGGCCAAGGTCCTTGGCCACGACCGGCACGAATCCGACCCGGCTGTTCCAGCCTTCGGCCGGGAAGTCAATCGTCGTATGCAGCTTCACGAAGCTGTCGCGCCGCCATGCCGCCAGGTCGTCCTTGAAGAGCATGTCGCCCGGCGTGCGCGCGCCAAAGAGAATCTCGAGCCCGGCGAAGTCCGACCGGTTCGCCGTGACGTAGTCGACGACCGGGCGCAGGGGCGCCAAGCCGATGCCGCCGCCGATGATGTAGATATGCCGGCCCTTCCAGTCATTCACCGGGAACGGCTTGCCGTACGGTCCACGCACGCCGACGACTTCGCCCTCGCCCGCGCGGTGGAGCATCTTGGTCAGGTGGCCCATCCGCTTCACCGACACCGCGAACCGCTTCTTGTCCGGAGCCAGCCGGCTGACCGCGAACGTCGCCTCGCCGTACCCTTGCACCGACACTTCGACGAACTGGCCGGGCAGGGAATCCATCACCGCGCCGTCGTTGAACTCCATCTCGAAACTCATCACGTCCGCCGACTCGTTCGTCACCTTGACCAGCGTTGCCGGCCGCGGGATGAGCTCGGTGTGTGCCACTAGGATACCCTCGCCTTCTTCTCCTCCGCCCGCTCCTTCAGCTTCGCACCCAGTTGGGGAAAACTGCGCCGAATCGGGCAGATGAGCACGCACCGGCCGCAGCCGGTGCAGGAGCCCATGCCGCGCTTGTGGAAGCTGTAGGCGAACTTGTCGAGGGTCCGGTTGCGCAGCCGCGCCGCGTTGGTCCGGCGCGGGTTGTGCCCGCTCGTCTCGCGCGAGTAGGAGAGGAACTGGCAACTGTCCCACGCTGTCACCCGCTCGCCTTCGTCCCCGAACTTCTCGTCGGCCACGAGGTAGCAGGTGC
>CAZQZR010000325.1:0-1710 GCA_964597845.1 uncultured bacterium
CCAACTCCGAATGCTGGCGCTAAGTTAGCGCACATGGGACACTTCCCCGATTTCTAATCCGAAGCGCGTCAATGGTAGGAACTAAGGACAGGCACCCTGTTTCGGGAAGCTTCGGGACATCTAGGCAGATTCCGCCCGCCATTCGCGACTGCGCCGCAGCGTTTCACCCCAAACCCCATCAGCGAGGACGCAAGTCCGAAGTCGTAATGACGAATGACGAGAACACGTACGCCTGTCGCCGCGTTGGGGTGAAACCCACCCTAAGCCGCAAGCCCAAGCCGCGTGGTTGAGCCGTCGGACGGCACCTGCCTGCGGCAGAGCATCATGAACCGCGAGCCATAGGCCGTCACCCGGCCGACTTCTGCTCATTCTGCACGCGAGTCCATTTGTGCGTAGTGCCCATGCCGCAGCGGAACCGTCTTGCGCAACCGGCCGTCTAATGAAGTGTAGGAGAAGATATGGTTAAGCGAATAGGTACTGTGCTATCGGTGATGAAGAATCGTGCCCGGGTAGAGTTCTACCCTGAAGCGAGCACGGCGAGTACGGATGTGGCGCCAGCCCCTTGCTGCAGGCCGGGAACCGCGCCTGACCCCGACCAGCAGGTGGAGGCGATCAGTGGAGTAGAAGTGCACAGCGGCGACCGCGTGGAAGTCCTGGTTCCGGAGCGGCGTGGCCTGTCGGCGCTGCTCGCGCCCATCTGGCCGGCCCTGGCGCTGCCGGTAGCGGGAGCAGTAGTCGGCGGCATGATGTGGGGTGACGCCGGTGCGGGTCTCGGCATTGCCGCCGGGCTAGTGCTCGGGATTGTCGCGGCCATACTGGTCAGGCGGAGGATGAGAGGCGGCTTGAGTGACAGAGCGCGGGTGCTGCGCGTCATCGGCTCAGGTGCGCCGGTCGCACACTGCACCGCGTGCGCAGCGAGTTCAGAACGGAGGTAGCGTAATGTGGCATCATGGATGGACCAATGGATTTGGAGGAACGGCTATGATGGGAGTAGGATTCCTGCTCTGGTTGCTGATCATCGCCGGCGTAGTCGCGCTCGTTGTATGGGCGGTGCGCGCATCGTCTGGGCGCAGTCCCGGAGGATCGTCGCACGAACCGGACGCGCTGGAAATCGCCCGGCGGCGCTATGCCAGGGGAGAAATCAGCAAGGAGCAGTTCGAACAGCTCAAGCACGACCTCGGGCACTAGGGGAATGACGGACCCGAAGACCGACATAGAACCGCCAAGGACGCCAAGATGGGAAGGGGAAAGGGGAAATGACAAAGTGAAAGCAAAGATGCCGAGCGGAGCTCGAAGTTCGTAACCCGCAACCCGGCTGCGGTGCTGAACTCCTATCCCGGTTCCTGGGACGGGCACTCCCAAGTTTCTGACCCGAAGCATATCAAGGGTAATTCAGCAGCGGTCACGCGATCCCGCCCGGCCACCCACAGCATTTCAGATTGCAGGTTGTAGATTGCAGATTGCGGACGACCTCTCCCCTGCCGTCGCGCCAACGGCGCGAGCCCATGTCACGCGGTTCATTATGATGAACCACGGCCTGTCGGTGGTCAGCCGTCGGTCGTCCATCCCGTCCATTTGACACGAGCGGGGCCGTCCGCTACCATGTGAGCGGATAGGGTGTCAGATGGCGAACTGCAATCGGCCGGACGCAGGCTTCTGGTGCAGAGCCCCAGGGCCTTCGGGGCGGTCGAGCGCTTTTGCCCGAAAGGG
>CAZQZR010000326.1:0-1680 GCA_964597845.1 uncultured bacterium
AGGCAGCCTCTCTTCTTCAAGCCAAATCAGATTCCTATGTCGGGACTAGGGTCGGTTCTTCTTGACCTTGCGCCTTTGCGCCGGCACGATTGACGGGATGCCGCGCGTCTTCGCCATCGTCAACCCGGTCGCGGGCAAGGCCCGGGGCGCGCGACTCCGCGCGCAGGCTATCGACGAATTGAAACGACTCTTCCCGGAAATCGTCTTCGCCGAGACGAACGCACCCGGCCACGCGACCGCGCTGGCGCAGTCGGCGAAAGACGCGGAACTCATCATCGCCGTCGGCGGCGACGGGACCGTGCGCGAAGTCGTCTCCGGCCTCCTCTCCGCCAACTCGCAACCCGCAACTCGCAACTCGTCACTTGCCGTCATTCCGGTCGGGTCATGCAACGACCTCCCGAAGAACATCGGCATTCCTGCGGACGTGATTCAAGCCTGCCGGGCGGCCAAGGAAGGGAGGACGCGTCCAATCGATGTTATCCGGGTCGAGATGTCGCATGATGGCAACATTCAGCAGACGTACTTCGCGAATGCAGCAGGCTTCGGCTTCGATGCCATGGTCACGACTGAGGCTCAGAAATCGAAGCACCTGCGCGGCATGCTGCTATACCTGGTTGCGATAATCCGGACGCTGCGCCACCTCGAGTGCCCGCTCGTGCGGATTCGGGCGGGCGAGTTTGAGGCCGAGCAGCGTGTCCTGATGGTCGCCGCCGCCAACGGCCAGTACTATGGTGGCGGGCTGAAGGTAGCGCCGGAAGCCCTTCCTGATGACGGCCTCATCGAGGTTTGCATAGGGTGGGAAATGGGATGGTGGTCAACACTGAAGAAGCTCCCGCGCTTCGTTGCCGGGACTCACGTTACCTTGAAGGAAGTCCGGATGCTCCGCACCCCGGAACTGGAGCTTGAGTTCCTTGAGCCGGTCCTGATTGAGCTCGACGGCGACCTGCTTGTGCCCCAGCCTTTTAGCCGCTTCCGGCTCACGGCCCTGCCCAAGGCCATCAACATCCGCGTTCCGCAGGCGATTGTGAGTTAGGAGTTAGCAGGTAGGAGTTAGGAGTTGGGGCAGGACATCTGCTGCCGCCCGACTTCTCTTATCCCACATCTATCTTCTAACATCTTGCTTCGTCCGCCCCTGACCCCTACACCGTGAACCGCAAACCGTGTTCCGCTTCCCACCGTCCGCCAGTCGCAGAGAAGATAACCGCCAAGACGCCAAGAGCGCCAAGTCTCCAAGTCAGCACCTCTGACTTCCAACTTCTGACTTCGTCTGCCAGACGACACTCTCCCGTCTCCGGTCCGCCTGACCGCTGCCTGAGGCCGCCGCGCGTCAGGAATCGTTCAGTATCTTGACATGCACATTCTTAAGGGATAGCCAATTGTGTCCCCGTTTCTTCTTGTCTCGGCCGGACCGACCATCTTGTCATGCCGCGCCGCCTCTCCTCGCGGCTCTTACCCGGTGCAGCCGCTCGGTGAAGCCGCCTTCCTTCTCGAAGGCGGCAGCCTGCGCCGCAAGCTGACGGTCCAGAAGGTAACAGCAGAGATTCAGCAGCGAGAGCGCTCCATTGGCAGCAAGCTCGGCCGACGTCATAGACAGACAGCGACCTCCAGCGACAGACAGGGACCTGGTCCCATGTGCGCTAACTTAGCGCCAGCATTCGGAGTTGGCCTTGTCTGCGCCGG
>CAZQZR010000327.1:0-1646 GCA_964597845.1 uncultured bacterium
CCGGTGCGGGTCATCAGCCGGTAGGCGCGGGTGTTGGAGTCGAGCACGTAGCCGACGAAGCCCTTGATGCCCTTCATCTTGGCGATTTTGGTGAGATGGTTGAAGAGCACGCCGCCGAGTCCGCGGTTCTGGAACTCGTCCTGCACCTCGATGGCATACTCGGCGAGCCCGGTCGCCTTGTCCACGTAGTAGCGGGCCGAGCCGATGATGTGCTCTTCGCCGCCCTGCTTGAGCGCGGCGACGAGGGCCATCTCCGATTCATAGTCGACGTTGACGAACTTGGAGAGTTTCTCGTGGGGCATGGCCTTGAGGTACGAAAAGAACCGGTAGAAGACCGTGTCCTTGGAGAAGGAGTAGAAGAGGTCGCGCATCGCCGGCTCATCGGTCGGCCGGATGGGCCGCAGGAAGACCGGCGTGCCGTCCTTGAGCGCGGCCTGGGCTTCGAACTCCTCGGGGTAGCGGGCCTCGACCAGCGGCAGTTCGGGCTGGTCGGCGTAGATGTAGTGCTTTTCTTTGGCGAGCTTGAAGAGCTCGGAGCGGAACTTCGGGTGGGCGATTGAGATGAGTGCGAGCGCGCGGTCTCGAATCGACTTCCCGTGCAGATAGGCGACGCCCCATTCGGTGACCACGTAGTGGACGTCGCCGCGCGAGGTGACCACGCCCGCGCCCTCGGTCAGGGTTGGCATGATGCGGGAGAACTGGTCGTCGTCCCGGGTCGAGCGGAGCACGATGACCGCCTTGCCGTCATGCGACCGGGCCGCGCCCCGCACGAAGTCAACCTGGCCGCCGATGCCTGAGTAGAACTGGTAGCCGATGGAGTCGGCGCAGACCTGCCCGGTCAGGTCGACCTCCAGCGCCGAGTTGATGGATACCATCTTGTCGTTCTGGCTGATGACGAACGGGTCGTTCGTATAGTCAACCGGGTGGAACTCGAACATCGGATTATTGTCAATGTACCGGAACAGGCGCTCGCTGCCCATGGCGAATGAGGCGATAACTTTGCCCGGATGCAGCGTCTTCTTCCGGTTGTTGATGACGCCCGCCTCAATCAGGTCGATGGTCGAGTCGGAGAAGACTTCGGTGTGGACTCCCAGGTCCTTCTTCTCTTTCAGGTACCCGAGCAGGGCGTTGGGGATACCGCCGTAGCCGACCTGGATAGTCGAGCCGTCCTCGATCAGGTCGGCGACGTTCTTGGCGATGCGGCGCGCGACCTCGCTTGCACCCGGCGTAATGAACTCGTAGATTGGCGCGTCGTTCTCGACCAGCGCGTCTATCTCGTCAACGTGGATGAAGCTGTTGCCGAGCGTGCGCGGCATCTGCGGGTTGACTTCGGCGATGACGTAACGGGCGGCCTCGGCTGCGGGCTTGGTGATGTCAACCGACACGCCGAAGCTGCAGAACCCGTGCTCGTCCGGCGGGGTGACGTGAATCAGGGCGACGTCGATGGGCCGGCGCCCGGACTTGAGCAAGTCCGGGATTTCCGAAAGGAAGATGGGCGTGTAGTCGGCCCGGCCTTCCCACACCGCGGGCCGGACGTTCGCGCTGATGAAAAAGGCGTTGGCCCGGTAGCGGCTGGCCAGCTTCTCCTGCGCGTAGGGCGCGACGCCCAGCGTCAGCAGGTGGGTGATTTCGACGTCCTCGGTCGG
>CAZQZR010000328.1:0-1600 GCA_964597845.1 uncultured bacterium
GATTGAGCGTGGACTACGCGGCGCGGACCAGGTCCTCGGCCTTCTGCACGAAGGCCCTTGCACTCTCGATCATCTTGGCTAGCCTGGCCGGCTCCGGAAGAACAGAAACCTTGTAGTCGGTATCTGTTCGCATGTCAAGCGCCTGGCCGAGAGTATGCGCTAAGGCGAGCGGAAACGCGCCGGGCTTCACGAAGTGCTCGTGGAACAGAGCGATCACGCCGGAGTGTCTCGACGAACTCAGGTCTCGAGTAGCGAGAAGTGCAACGGCGGCATAGAACATCGCGTAGTAGACTCGATTCGATGCGGCGCGGACCCGCCCGCCGTCGAGATTGAACTGCGCATCATCAAGGGCTTCACGTGCCTGCTCGAGCCGGTAGCGGATGACCTCCTGTTTCGGACTGCTCAAATCGGAAGTCCTTCACGCGCAACCGCCTGGTAGAAGGGCGTGATTTTCGTAAGGTCAGATCCGTACTCGGCCCGGGAATACAGCACAGGGACAAGCAGAACACCATAGTCAATGCTGATGTCAGTGCAGAGGTCAACTACCGCCATCTTGGTGTCCCAGTCATAGTCCTCAAGCACCACCAGCACGTCAATGTCGGATTCCTTGTCCGAGTCCCCGCGCGCCTTCGAGCCGAACAACCGCAACTCGACCAGCGGGAAATCGCGGGCAAGGGTAGCCTTCAGCTTCCGGAGCGCCGCGAGTTCGTTCGGAGTCAGGTTTTCCACAGGGAGAACTTACACCTTCAGGCCGGGGAGGTCAAGCTCTGCCGGTTGGCAGACCCGTCGGCTGCAAGCCGAAAGCCGCCAGCGTGCGGTTCTTCACGTGCGGCTTTGGTGATACAGGTTTCATTCTCGTCGGGCCGTAAGCTGTAAGCCGCAAGCCGTCGACCGTCCTCATCCGCTCGACCAACTCGACCATCCGGTCATGCCGCGCCGGGTCTGCTCCGTTCATCTGCTCCTGATCCGCTTCGGGCATTCCGTGCGCGGGCAGGTCGGGCAGAAGAACCACGATGGCGGGACATCGGGTGCCGTACCCGTCTCGCGGGCCTCACGCATGACCAGAAGTGCTTCCTCCAATCGGGCGATGCTCTGTGGCCTCACGTTGACCTTGTACGTTCTCCCAGGATACTGAACCAGAGCGTAAGCCGGACGCGTGCCGAACTCCGCCTCGACTAGCAGCGCCTGCGCGATGACCTGCATCCGGTCGGACTCGTGCAACTTCTTCGGCGCTGCGCCCGACTTCAGGTCAACCGGAGTGAACTCCTTGCCTTGCCTGACAACATAGTCCGGCTTGCCCGAGAGGTTGTATTGAGGGGCCCGCAGGAGCTTCGCCTGCCTCTCGTGCCCAGTATAGACCACTTCACCGGGCGGCAGTCCTGCAACCCGGCGCGGAATCACGAGCCGGAAGACAAGCCACAGCACCAGACAAAGCCCCGCGAGCGTGAGCAGGGCGGAGCCAATCATCACCAGACCCCGAGGAAGTGCAGCACAACGGCTGCGGCTGCCAGCAGCCCTGCCGCGACAAGCAACACCCTGCCCCACTTCGCCGGTTCGGCAGCGGTCTTGGCGGCCGCATCATGGTAGTCCAGACCTCGCT